>NZ_JAUZED010000001.1:0-89965 GCF_030705415.1 Curtobacterium sp. A7_M15
GAGCCGCGGGCCGCCCGCGTCAGGCGGCGCGGCGCTCGTCCACCGCGATCGGCTCGGTCGCCGCCGTGCTCGCGTCCGCCGCCGGGGTCGTGCCCGGGCGGACGAGCTCCGGACGGCGACGAGACCGGAACACCCACGCCTTGAACAGCACGAAGCGGACGAGCGTCGCCACGAGGTTCGCGGCCGTGAGCACGACGATCTCGGCACCGTGCGACGCCCCCGGTGCCGTCGCGTGCAGGACCACCAGCGACCCGGAGGTGATCGCCCACGCGATCCCGAACACCACGAGCCCCTGCACGTGGTGCCGCCCCGCGCCGGCACGTCCTCGCACGCCGAACGTGAAGCGCCGGTTGAGCGCCGTGTTGCCGATCGCGGTGACCAGCAGCGCCAGGAAGTCCGCCGTCTGGGCGCCGATCGCCGGGCGGAACAGGGCGTACAGCACGGCGAAGGCGATCGTCGACAGGACCCCGATCGCCCCGAACCGCAGCACCTGCCCGACGATCCCCACGTGCGGCGGCGTGAACGGACGGCGGCCGATCGCGTCGTAGACCGCGCCGATGGGAACCCGTCCGGTCGCGAGTCCCCGGGAGACGCGCCACATCCCCTTGAGGTCCTCGGTCGCGGTCGAGGCGATGTGCACCGACGAGTTCACGTCGTCCACCCAGTCGACGGGGACCTCGTGGATCCGCAGTCCGGCGTGCTCGGCGAGCACGAGCAGTTCGGTGTCGAAGAACCAGGCGTCGTCCTCGACGAGCGGTAGGACGTGCTCCGCGGCCTGCCGGGTGATCGCCTTGAAGCCGCACTGCGCGTCCGAGAAGGACACCCCCATCGTGGTGCGGAGCAGCAGGTTGTACGAGCGGGAGATGAACTCGCGCTTCCCGCCACGCACCACGCGCGAGGAATCCGCCAGACGCGTGCCGATCGCCACGTCGGAGTGCCCGGACAGCAGCGGTGCGACGAGGGGTTCGAGCGCGGCGAGGTCGGTGGACAGGTCCTCGTCGACGTAGACCAGCACCGTGGCCGGCGACGCTGACCAGACGGCCTTCAGCGCGCGGCCCCGTCCCTTCTCGGGCAGGTGCACCGCCTGCACGTCGGGCAGCATGGCGGCGAGGTCGTCGGCGATGCGTGCGGTGTCGTCGGTCGACGCGTTGTCCGCGATCGTGATGCGCCAGGTGTTCCGGAGCGACGTCCGGCAGAAGGTGTGCAAGCGGCGGACGTGGGCGGCGAGCGTGTCCTGCTCGTTGTAGCAGGGGACGACGATGTCGATGTCGAGGGTGTGGTTCGTCTCCGTCATACGGCACATGCTCGGGACCGGGCATACGGGGACCGCAGCAGCCTGCTGTGCCGCGTCTAAGAACGCTGGGCGAGGGCGCTGGCGTGTGAAATGCGGCGCTGGTAGGGTTGAGATGCTCGTGGCGGTGAGCTTCGAGAAGTGGACCCGAGACCCATCCGGACGGTTGGGCGCTCGGGTCTTGCGCTTCCCAGGTGGGTCGAGCCGTCAGACACTGATGACCGCGAAGCTCCGGTTGCATCGACGTCGCCAGTCGCCACCCTTCGCCCACGCCCAGCCGAGGGCGTCAGGCAGCGCGAGCAGCGGCTCCTGACGAGCGCTCTCGTGTCGATGGGTGAACTGCCTGTTCCCCTGGTGCCGATGTCTCGCTTCGACGATCCACTGGCGGTCCTTCTGGACGAGCGTCTCGTCTCGCTCCAGACAGACAGAGGTACCGCGTGGGTGATCGGCGGCGACGACGAGTGCTCGCACACAGGCGGCCCGACGTTCGACATCGCTTCGGCCGTCCTTCGGCGCCCTGAACACCGTGACATCGACGTCGAGGTCCGCCGTGGTCGAGAGGATGAGCCGCCGTCGCGCGTCGCTCTCCTTCCTCATGTGGAGTCGGGTCTGCCCTCGCAGGATGACGCCGGCGACGGCGCTGCGTGCGGTCGGGAGATGACCCGCGTCGACGGACACGGCGACGAGCAGGTAGTCGCGGAGCTGCGACTCGTCGACGAACACGTGTCGATGTCCGTCCGGTCCCACGATCGCCACCATACCTCGTGTACCACTCTACATATCGGATGCACGTGGTGAGGACCCTGTCGGACGCAGGGTTCGTGCCGGCGTACCGGTGCGTCGGCACTCGACGTGCGGGTCAGTTCGCGGACCACACCTGCACGACGGCGATGAGCAAGAGGCCCGCGATGGGCACCCCGGCGATCCAGATCCCGGCGCGCACTTGCGTCCGCCGGATCGTGGCCGGCGCGTGTGACGTCCGTGCGAACTCGGTCGCCGCGACGAGTTCCGGGGCCGCGGCCGGCGGCGCTGGCTCGGGCTGTGGCCGGTCGTCCTCGAATGCGGGCACCTCGACCACGAGATCATCGGCGCGCGGCCGCTCCGGTAGTCGCGCGAAGTCGTTCGGCATGCGGGCCCCGTCGTCCGTTGCCGTTCAGTGTGTCAGACGGCCGGGACCGCCTCCGCGCCGACCGACGCCCACCGGCAGTCGACCTTCGGGTCAGCCCTCGACGGTGAGCGCTCCCGACCGCAGGACGACCCGGCCGTCCTTCGGGAGCCAGACCTGGAGCCCGCCCACCTCGGCGACTGAGAACCGCGACCGCTCGGAGTCGAACAGCTGCGTCACGGCCCCGGACGGTGGGAAGCGACGGTCGTTCCCGACGACGATCGCGACGTACGGACCCTGGTCGGCCCGGGTGGTGCCGCGCTCGGCGACGTACGGCACGAAGAGCCCCGGAGTCGCCGACACGAACAGGATCTTGCCGTCCGGCACGTGCTGTTCCTCGAGGTAGTCACCGAGCAGCGCGATGCCCGTCGGGTGCTGGCGTGCGATGTCCTGGCTGAGCCGGACCGACGGCACGACGAGCGAGACCACGAGCACCAGGGACAGCGCCGTCGTGACCGGGACCGCCCGTCGCACCGGCACATGCGGCAGTCGCGCCACCCCGATCGCGGCGACGACGAGCAGGAACGGCATCCACGCCGAGTAGTACGTGGGCAGCGCGATCTTCGCGACGACGACGTAGAAGCCCACGAGCAGCGCCAGGGCGATCCCGACGTACGCGACGAGTCGGTCGAACCGGATCGCCAGCGCCGCGACGACCCCGACCGCGAGGACGACGAGCAGCAGCACCCCCGTGCCGGCCTCCATGAAGTGGAGGTTCGCCCACCACGGCGCGAACCGGTAGACGGTGCCGCCGATGGTGATCGGGTGCCCGGTGGTGTTCTGCCCCTCCTGGAACGCGATCATGTACCGGATCGCGGACCGGATCCCCATCGGCAGGTACGACACGACGAACACCAGCCCGAACGCGACCGCCCACATCGCGCCGCCGACGAGCAGTCGACGCCACGCCCGGAACAGCACGGGCAGCAGCAGGAACACCGGCAGCAGCACCACGGTGGAGACCTTCGAGGTCACCGACAGGGCCATCAACGCACCGGACACCGGCGCGAGCCACCACCGGTCGCCGCGCATCCACACCCACGCCGTCGCCACCGCGAGGACGGCGAACGCGGTCATCACCGGGTCGAGCAGTGCCAGACGGTCGACGCGCGGACCGGCACCACCGCGCGGCGTCAACCACCAGAGGGCCGCGGCCAGCAGTGCACCCCAGTAGCCGATCTCGCGCCGCAGCCACCAGTACAGCGCGACGCCGACGCCGAAGGTCAGCAGGGCGACGAGCACACGCGGACCGATCGGCCCCTGCCCGGCGACGAGCTGCGCGAGACCGAACAGGTACTTCGCGGTCGGCGGGTGCTCGCGGTTGAACGAGAAGTCGCCGTGCACGTACTGCCAGCCGGCGCGGAGGTAGATGTCCTCGTCGCCGGTGATGTTCGGCCCACCGATGTTCCAGAAGCACTGGTAGACGGCCCAGAGCAGGACCGCGGCCGCCACTCCTGCCCGGATGCGCAGATCGCCGGCGAGCGCGGACAGACGTGAGAGCACCGTCCGAACCTAGTTGCTCCACCGCGCCGGAGCGAACCAGCTGGTCGGTCCGCCCGCTCAGTCCGCGCGCGGCGTCCCTGCCGGCAGCTCGACCGTGAACGCCGTCCGCCCCGGCTCGGACACCACCCGCACGAGCCCGTCGTGCGCGACGACGACACCCCGGACGATCGCGAGCCCGAGGCCGCTCGTACCGTGCTCGCGGGACCGGGACGCCTCGCCGCGGGTGAACCGGTCGAACAGCGTCGACAGCGCCTCGGCGGGGATGACCGGCCCGTCGTTCGCGACCACGAGGCGCACGACGTCGCTGCTCCGTTGCAGTGAGACCACCACGGTCGTCCCGTCCGGCGTGTGCGTGCGCGCGTTCGCCAGCAGGTTCGTCACGACCCGTCGCAGCTGCGTCGGGTCCCCGGACACCACGAGCGGGTGCTCGTCCAGCACCTGCAGCGTCCACCGGTGCCCGGGTGCGGTCGCGCGTGCGTCCATCGTCGCCTCGACGACGATCGACGTCAGGTCGACCGGCTCGCGTGCCGGTGCCGGACCCGACGCCAGGGCGACGGCGTCGAGTCGTGCGAGCAGGAGCAGTTCCTCGACGAGGTCGCCCATCCGCACGGCCTCGCGTCCGATCCGGTCGACGTTGCGGTGGACCGCGTCGGGATCGTCCGTCGACGCCGAGAGCTCGGCGTACGCGCGCACGGTCGCGATCGGGGTCCGCAGCTCGTGCGATGCGTCGGCGACGAACGTCCGCATGCCCGCCTCGGCCTCGCGGCGGACCGTGAGCGCCCGGGCGACGTGCCCGAGGAGGCGGTTGAGCGCTGTGCCGACCTGCTCGACCTCGCGGTTCGCCGCGAGGTCCCCGGGCGGCACCCGCAGCGGGATGTCGGTGTCCCCGCGCTCGAGGTCGAGCTCGGTGACGTCGGACGCCACGGCGGCCACCCGTTCGAGCGGACGGAGCGATCGCCGGACGAGCAGTGCCAGCGCCCAGGCCGCGACGAGCAGCCCGACGACCGTCACGACACCGATGACGAGCAGGAGGCGCGCGATGGCGGCGTCGAGGTCGCCGAGCGGCAGCGCGGTCACGAAGACGTCGCCGTCGTCGCCGATGGCCTGCGCGCGGTACGTCCCGAGCTCCCCGAGGTCGACGGTGACGGGGTCGCCGTCGCTGTCGACGGCGGCGAGGGTCCGCTCCTGCGCCGCGGTCAGGCGCCGCTGCTGGCCGCGGTCGTCCGTGTACCCGCCGAGGACGGTCGCGCCGTCGCGGAAGATCGCGACCACCGTGCCCGCGGACTGTCCGGGCACGCCGATAAAGTCGTTGTCCGGGTCGGTGCCGGAGCCGTCGCCGTCGGGCGGCGCGGGCTTGGAGCCGTCCGGTCCGCCGACGACCCGGTTCGCGGCGGTCGAGAGCTCCGCGTCGAGCCGGTCCACGAGGTACCCGCGGAAGGCGACGACCGTCACCGCTCCGACGACGACGTTGGTCGCGACGAGCAGGAGCGCCACCGCCGCCACGATCCGCCACCGCAGCGACGGCACGCGCCGCCGACGCTCGGTTCCGGTGCGGGTCCGGGAGGCGCGGATCACCCGCCGTCGTCGGCTCACGTCGTCGGCCGGAGCACGTACCCAGCTCCCCGGACGGTCTGCAGCATCGGCTCGCGTCCGGCGTCGAGCTTCTTGCGCAGGTAGGACACGTACATGTCCACGAGGTTGGACGACGTGCCGAAGTCCATCCCCCACACGTTCGCCAGGAGTTGCTCGCGGGAGAGCACGCGGTTGGCGTTCCGCGCGAGGTGCCGCAGCAGCTCGTACTCGGTCGGGGTGAGGTCGATCGGTTCACCGGCGCGCGTGACCGTCCTGGCGTCCTCGTCGAGCCGGAGGTCGCCGACGCTCGTCGCGGCCGGACTCCCGACGGCCGCGACCCGGGGCGACGTCCGGGCCAAGATCCGCGCCCGGACGAGCAGCTCGTCGATGCCGAAGGGCTTGGTCAGGTAGTCGTCGCCGCCGCCCGTGAGTCCGGCGAGCCGGTCCTCGGGGGCGTCCCGCGCCGTGAGGAACAGTACCCGCACGTCGTCCCGGGCGTCCCGGAGGCGCCCGAGCACCTCGAACCCGTCGATGTCCGGGAGCATCACGTCGAGGACGACCACGTCGGGTCGGAAGTCCCGGGCGGCGAACAGCACGTCGCGTCCGCGGTGCACGGCCCGCACCTCCCAGCCGTCGCCCGCGAACGCGAGGGCGACGGCGTCCGCGAGGGCGTGCTCGTCGTCGACGACGAGGGCGCGGACGGGCGAGCCGTCGGTGCGCTGCAGCGGTTGCCCGGTCACGCCCGCGAGCCTATCCACCGCGCCCTCGTCGTCGATCACTTCGTGCTGCTCAGGTCGTAGACGGTCTGGCCGCCGACCGTGGTCGACTCGTAGTTCGCCGCGACCCACTCCTGGATGGCCGACGCCGTGGACGATCCGCCGCCCATGCCGCCGCCGCCCGAGCCGGAGGACACGTAGTACCCGATGTCCCCGTCGGCGACGTACGCCTGGAACTCGGCGAGCGTCGGTGCCGGGTCGCTCGACCAGCCGCCGATCGCCATGACGGCGGTGTCGGTGTCGAGTTCGAGCTGTGCGGCCGACTGCGAGCCGTTGACGGCCGCGGCCCACTTCGCGTCGGACGCCTCGAGGAGCTTCTGCAACGCCGACGAGGTCGTCGACCCGCCACCGCCCATGCCGCTCGGGGCGCCGTCGGTCGATCCCTCGGCGGTGCCACCGGCGGAGTCGCCGGGCGCCTCGCCGCTCATGCCCTCCGGCGGGGTCCCGCCGGGACCCTGCTGGGAGCCGTCGTCGGAGGTGGAGCCGCCGCTCTCGGAACCGGAGGTCGACCCGCCGGGTCCACCCGCGCCTCCTGGCATGCCACCCGTGCCACCGCCGCCCATGCCGCCGGAGCTGCTGCCCGCCGGACCGACGCTCGGGATCGAACCGGAGTGCGCGACGGTCGTCGTGGCGAGGGCGTAGGCCGTGGTGCCGCTGAGCCCGAACAGGGTGCCGGCGAGGACGCCGATCGTGACGAGCCTGCGGAGCGACGGCACACTGCCCATCACGACGAGCGCTGCCGACAGCAGGCCGCCGGCCAGCATCACCCAGCGGAGCCAGGGCAGCCACGTCGGGTTCTCGTTGAGCAGGCACCAGCCCCAGAAGGCCGTGACGCCGATCATGGCGGCGAGGCCGATGCGGCCGGTGAAGCGCTCGCGGGCGTGCCAGAGCAGCGCGCCGCCGGTGCCGACGAGTCCGGCGATCGCCGGGGCCAGCGCGACCGTGTAGTACGGGTGGATCGTGCCGGACATGTACGAGAAGACGAGTCCGGTGACGAGCAGCCAGCCACCCCAGAGCACGAGTCCGGCGCGGGCGGGGTCGGCCAGGTGACGGCGGCCGACGACGACCAGGCCGACGGTCAGCGCGATGAGTGCGGCGGGCAGGAGCCACGAGATCTCGAGGCCCATCTCGGACGAGAACAGCCGGTTCAGACCCGTTGACCCGCCGAACGAACCGCCCGCGGTGCCGCCGGTCATGCCGCCGCCTCCGCCGCCGTTGCCCGAGCCGCCGAAGATCCGACCGAGGCCGTTGTAGCCGAACACGAGGTCGAGCACGGTGTTGTTCGTCGAGCCGCCGATGTAGGGGCGGGACTCGGCGGGCCACAGCCACACGGCGACCACCCACCAGCCGGCGGCGACGACGAGGGACCCGGCGGCGATGAGCAGGCCGGCGACGCGCCGGCCCCAGGTGGTGCGAGCGGCGAACAGGTACACGAGGCCGAACGCCGGCAGGACGAGCAGCCCCTGCAGCATCTTCGTCAGGAAGGCGAACCCGAGGGCGACCCCGGCGAGGGCGATCCACTTCCAGCTGCCCCTCGGGAGCGCCCGCACGGTGCAGTACGCGCCAGCGGTCATGAGGACGACGAGCAGCGCGTCCGGGTTGTCGAACCGGAACATCAGCGCGGCGGCCGGGGTCGCCGCGACGACGAAGCCCGCGAGCAGCGCGCCGACGTTCGCCGTGGTGGCCCCGAGCCGGGCGAGCGTGCGGCGGACCGTTCCCCACACGAGCGCGACGGACCCGACGGCCATGAGGGCCTGGGGGAGCAGGAGGCTGAAGCTCGAGAAGCCGAACAGCCGGGCGGACAGCACCATCACCCACAGCGAGGCCGGGGGCTTGTCCACCGTGATGAAGTTCGACGAGTCGAGGGAGCCGAAGAAGAACGCCTCCCACGACTTCGTGCCGGCCTGCACGGCGGCCGCGTAGAAGCTGTTCGCGTACCCGGAGACGCTGAGGTCCCAGAGGTACACCACGGCGGTCACGGCGAGGAGCGCCCAGAACGCGGGCCGGAGCCAGCGGGCGTCCTCGCGCTCGCCGAGGAACAGGCGGGCGACGGGCTTGCGGCGCCGATCCCGCGCGTCGGTGCGCGCGGTCTCGCGTCGATCGGTCACGGGTATCGGGTACGTGGTCATGGCAGTGAGGATTCCGGGCGTTCCCCGACTGTCACCCTGCGTCGGCTATGCGCGCCCTAAGACGCGCGGCGCGCAGTTCACGCGTACCGCTGCGCCGCGCGCAGCGCCGCCCCCGTGTACGAGCCGCCGAACAGGAACACGTGCAGGAGCAGCGGCGCGAGCTGGTGCAGCTCGATCCGCTCCTGCCACCCGGCAGCGAGCGGGGACTCGGCGTCGTAGGCGGCGAGCACGGCCTCGAGGCGGGGGAGTCCGAACAGCCCGAGGAGCGCCAAGTCCGTCTCGGCGTGCCCGCCGTGCGCGATGGGGTCGATGAGCACGGCACCGGTGGGCGTCGTCCCGTCGACCGGGTCCGCACCCGTCGGCCACAGCACGTTGCCCGCCCACAGGTCGCCGTGCAACCGCGCCGGTCGGTCGCCGACGAGCTTCGGCTGCGGGGACCCGAGCGTCCCGTCCTGCACCCGGTCGGCGACCCGGTCGAACACCGCGGCCTGGGCGCGGTCGAACCCGCCGGCGTCGACGATGCGTCGGACGAAGTCGCGGATCCGGTACTCCGCGAAGAACTCGCCCCACGTCGCCGGTGCGTCCGCAGCGGCGACGAACGGCGTGCGGGAGCGCCCCATGCGCAGCGGTGTGCCCGTCGGCCAGCCGGAGGGCGGGGCTCCCCAGTGGTCGGCACCCGCCGCGTGGGTGTGTGCCAGCGACCGTCCGAACCGCTCGGCCTGCCGCGTCGACGGCGACCCGTCCGGGATCAGTTCGAGGTCGAGGACCGTCGGCCGCGGTCGACCGAGCACGCGGGCGATCCGGGTGCCGCCGTCGGGTTCGGCCTCGGCGAGCCAGTCCAGTCCGGCTGCCTCGGCGGCGGCCTCGTCCGGGGAGGCGAAGGTCTTCACGTGCGTCTCGGCCATCACCCCATCCTGCCGACGTCGCCTCGGTACCGGGTCAGACCGCCTCGACGAGCGCCCTCGCCAGGGGATGCCACTCGCGTGAGGTCGGCCCGCTGAGCACGAGCGTCCTGGGCAGTCGCCGGGCCATCGGCACCATGACGAGGTCCGGCGGCAGCATCACCCGGCCGAGGGTCGGCACGATGGACACGCCCTCGCCCCGCTCGATCATCCCGAACATCGTGCTCATCTCGCGGACCCGGTGGGCGTACCGGAACGGCTGCCCGTCGAGCTCGTGCAGCTTCTGGATCTGGTGCTCGCACCCGCCGCCGCCCGCGACCAGGCCGTCCTCGTGCAGGTCGTCGAGCGTCAGCGCGGGCAGGTCCGCGAGCGGGTGGTCGCGGCGGACCACGGCGGCCATCTCGTCACGTGCGACGACCACGCCGCCCGGGGGCATCGGCGTCGGGTCGACGAGGACGGCGGCGTCGACCGTCCCACCCTCGAGCCACTCGGGCATCTCGTCGTCGTCTCCCTCGTAGACCTGCACGTCGACGTCCGGCAACGTCACCGCCCACAGTTCGCGGAGCCGCGGCAGCAGGCCCTGGCAGACGGTGGGGACCGCGGCGAGGCGCACGGTGCCGCGCGCCGTGGCGGGCCGGACCACTGCCTCCAGGGCCTCGACGGAGGCGAGCACGCTGCGGGCGTGGGCCAGCAGGCGGTCGCCGAGGGGTGTCGTGACCGCGGCCGTGCCGCGCCGGACCACCGGGCCGCCGACCTCGCGCTCGAGACCCGCCAGCGCGTGCGAGACGGCCGACTGTCCGACGCCGAGCGCGGAGGCGGCGCCGGTGAAGGAACCCGCGTCGACGGTGGCGACGAACGCGCGCAGCTGCGGCACCGAGACGGTCATGCGTCTTCCTCATCCGGTCATGAGCACCATGCGTTTGCCGCATGCGCCGTGGTTGTCGACACTAGGCCACATGAACGCCGTCCTCTACCTCCTCGTGGCACTGACCTGGGGCTCGAGCTTCCTGTTCGCGAAGATCGGGCTCGACGGCCTCGCCCCGCAGCAGGTCGCGACGGTGCGCACGGTCCTCGGCGCGATCACGCTCGTCGTGGTCCTCCTCGCCACCCGACGCCGCTGGCCTCGCGATCCGCGGGTGTGGGGCCACCTGCTCGTCGTGTCGGTGTTCCTCAACGCGGTGCCGTCGTCGCTCATGGCGTGGGCCGAACAGACCGTGCCGTCCGGTCTGGCGAGCATCTACAACGCGACGACGCCGATCATGACGCTCGCGGCCCTCGCTGTGCTCGTGCCGTCCGAGCGCTTGCGCGGCCGCCAGGTCGCCGGGATCGTGCTCGGGATCGTCGGCGTGCTCGTGCTCGTCGGCCCGTGGAACGTCCTCGGCGACCCGCAGGTCCTTGAGAGCGTGCCGGGACAGGTCGCGCTGCTCGGGATGACCGCGTGCTACGGCATCGGCCTCGCGTACCTGCGGCGGGTGGCGGTCGGCAGCGCGTACGACCCGGTCACGCTCGCGACGGTGCAGCTGACGCTCGCCTCCGGACTGCTCCTGCTGGTCGCGCCCGTCATCGCCACCGGTCCGGTACGGCTGGACTGGAGGATCGTGGGGGCGATGGTCGCGCTCGGTTGCGTGGGCACGGGGCTGGCCTACGCCTGGAACACGCGGCTGGTGCAGGCGTGGGGAGCGGGTCGCGCCTCGACGGTCACCTACCTGACACCGGTGGTGGGCGTGGTGCTCGGCGTGCTCGTCCTCGGCGAGCAGGTCCGGTGGAACGAGCCGGTCGGAGGACTCGTGGTGCTGCTGGGCATCGCCCTGGCCTCGGGCGTGGTGGGCCGTCGGCGGGTGGGCGTGCGGGCTCCCGCCTGAACGGGGGCCGGAACCGCGGCGGACCCCGGCCGTAGGATCGGGCCACGAAGTTGTCCACGGAGTCGTCGACGGAGACGGAGACCGGCCATGACCACCACCCACCAGACCAGTGCCACCGCCTCGGTCGCAGCGATCCTCGCCGAGTCCGCGGCGCGCTACCCGGACGACGTCGCCGTGATCGTCGGCGACCGGCGCACCACGTACACCGAGCTCTGGCGCCAGACGCTCGCCTACGCGGGCGCGCTGCGGGCCCGCGGGGTGGGACCGGGCGACCGGGTGGCCATGCTCGTCCCGAACGTCGAGGACTTCCCGCGGGTCTACTACGCCACCCTCGCCCTCGGCGCCGTGGCGGTCCCCGTGCACGCCCTGCTCAAGCGACGCGAGATCGAGTACGTCCTGCGCGACAGCGGCGCCTCGCTGCTCGTCTGCGCCGCACCGCTGCTCGGTGAGGGCGCGGCCGGGGCCGAGCTCGCCGAGGTCGACGTGGTGACGGTGCTCGCCCCGGCCGACGCCCCGGACCGGCTCGAGGCGCTCGCCGAGCAGGCCGAGCCGCTCGACACGTACGTCCCACGGCACCCGTTCGACACCGCGACGATCCTCTACACGAGCGGCACCACCGGCAAGCCCAAGGGTGCGGAGGGCTCGCACTTCTCCCTGATCGAACAGGTCAACACGAACCTGATGACGACGTTCGACATGCACCGCGGGGACGTCCTGCTCGGCGCCCTGCCGCTGTTCCACACCTTCGGGCAGACGTGCACGATGAACACCGGCTTCCGGGCCGGCGCGACGATCGTCATGCTGCCGAAGTTCGACGGCGACACGGCGCTCGCCGCGATGGTCGAGCACGGGTGCGGCATCTTCATGGGCGTCCCGACGATGTACATGGCGCTGCTCGACGCAGCCACCCGCTCCGATGCGCGTCCGACGCTGCGGTACGCGATCTCCGGCGGCGCCTCGTTGCCCCTGGCGGTCCTCGAGCGGTTCCAGGACGTCTACGACGCACCGATCCACGAGGGCTACGGCCTCACCGAGACCTCACCCGTCGCGACCTTCAACCACGTCGGGCGGCCGCCGCGCCCCGGCACGATCGGCACCCCGGTGTGGGGCGTCGACGTCGAGATCGCCGACCCGGAGCAGCACGACGCGATCGTGATGCTGCCCCACGGCGAGATCGGCGAGCTCGTGATCCGCGGCCACAACCTGATGAACGGGTACCTCGACCGCCCGGAGGACACCGCCGCCGCGATCGTCGACGGCTGGTTCCGCACGGGTGACCTCGGCACGAAGGACGACGACGGCTACCTGACGATCGTCGACCGGACGAAGGACATGATCATCCGGAACGGCTACAACGTGTACCCGCGGCAGGTGGAGGAGGTCCTCGCGACGCACCCCGACGTCGCGATGGCGGCGGTGTTCGGCGTCCCGCACGAGCTGCACGGGCAGGAGGTCGAGGCCGCCGTGGTGCTCCGTGCCGACGCGACGGCGACCCCGCAGGAGCTGATCGACTTCGTCGCGGCCGAGATCGCGGCCTACAAGTACCCCCGGGTGGTGCACGTCCTCGACGCGCTGCCCCTGGGCCCGAGCGGGAAGGTGCTCAAGCGCGAGCTCGTCGACCGGTTCGGCGCGGAGGTGCCGGTACGGTCGTGACGGCGACCGTGCGTACGCTGACGACGTGAGCGACACCGGCCGGGCCTCGACCGCGCGCCAGCTGTTCGCCTCGTCGCACCCCGGGCCCACCGTCACGGTGACCGTGCTCGCGACGGTGATCGCGGTGGCGGTCGGGCACCCGTGGTGGACCGTCGTCCTCGTGGCGCTGACCGTGGTCGCCGGACAGCTCTCGATCGGGCTCGCGAACGACTGGATCGACGCCGACCGCGACCGGGCGGTCGGGAGGTCGGACAAACCCGTGGCACAGGGGTTGATCGCGGTCGGGACGGTCCGCCGCGCGGCGTTCGGCACCGCCCTGGCGTCCGTCGTCCTGTCGCTGTTCCTCGGGCCGGTCGCCGCACTCGCGCACCTCGTGCTCGTGGCCGCGGGATGGGCCTACGACGCCGGGCTCAAGCGCACGGTGTGGTCCGTCGCGCCGTTCGTGGTGGCGTTCGGGCTGCTCCCGGTCGTGGCGGTCTCGGCCGGGCCGGACGGCGCCTGGCCGGCGTGGTGGGCGATCGCGACGGGGGCCGTGTTCGGCGTCGCGATCCACTGCACGAACGTCTTGCCGGACCTCGTCGACGACGCGGCGACCGGCGTCCGGGGGTTCCCGCACCGACTCGGGCTCCGGGGCGCGGGCGTCACGGCGTTCGGGGCGCTCGTCGTCGCGGCGCTGCTGGTGCTCGGTGGTCAGGTGGTCGGGGACGAACCGGTCCGGGGCGTCGGGGTGGTGCTCGCGGTGCTCGGGACCGTAATGGTCGTCGCGCTCGCCGGGGTCGGGGTGCGGCTCGTGCTGGCCGGTCGGGCGTCGCGGGTGCTGTTCCGACTCGTGATCGTGTCGTCGCTCGTGCTCGTCGTGGAGCTCGGTCTCGCCGGCGCTCGGCTCGTGGCCTGACCCGACCGCAGCGGGTCCCGCGCCCGCGCGTCGCGCTCACCCGCGCACCCGCGACCCGTCACGCCCACCGCATCGCGTACACACCAGCCAGCGCATCCGCGGTCGGGAGGGACAGCACCGACCGGAGCAGCGCCTCCCGTCCGGCCGCCCCCACCCGGCCGAGCGGACGGCCGAGCGCCATGTTCACCTCCGCCTGCCGCGCCGCACGCCGTGCGACCGCCTGTCGCCGCCGCGCGTACTCCGGCCACGGGCCGGCACTGCCCGACGCGACCGCCTCCGCGAGGATCGGCGCGAGCTCGGCCGCGTCGAGCCATCCGAGGTTCATGCCCTGCCCGCCGATCGGGCTGATCTCGTGCGCCGCGTCGCCGGCGAGGACGACACGACCGACGCCGACCCGCTCTGCCTCGCGGCGCCGGACCGAGAACTCGCTCCGCATGCTGCAGGACGCCGGGTCCGGTCGGACGCCGGTGCGGGCGGCCACGATCGCCGCGAGGTCGGCCGCACTCGGCGACGGACCGTCCGACGGTGCCAGGAGCACGACGTACCGGCGACGGTCGCCGGGCAGCGGGAAGGACTCGACCACGCCGGCCGGCCCGACGTCCACGAGCGCCGTCGTCCGGGCGCTGGGCTCCTCGACGTCCGCGAAGTCCCCCATCGCGTAGCGGTCCGGGTAGTCCCGCCCGGTGGTGGCGATGCCGAGCAGGTCGCGGACGGTGCTCCGCGAGCCGTCGGCACCGACGACGAACCGGGCCCTGACCGTCACCGATCCGCTCGCGTCGATGCCGGTCGCGTCGACGTGGTCCGGGTGTCGTCCGAGCGCCGTGAGGACCGTGCCGGCCCGGAGCGCGTCGGGCGCCGACGCGGCGAGACGCTCCCGCAGCAGGGCTTCGGTCCGGTGCTGGTCGAGGATCGCGACGTAGGGGTGGGTGGTCGATGCGTGGTCGAAGGTCAGGGCACCGAGTTCCCGGCCACGGCTGCGCGCGACGCCTCGGCGGACCCGGACGGCCTCCGCGAGGACCGGCCCGTCCAACCCGACCGCCGCGAACGCGTCGAGGGACGGCGGGTGGATCCCGATCGCGCGCGACCCCGTGGGCGCACCCTCGCGCTGCTCCCACACCACGACGTCGAGCCCCCGGTCCGCGAGGAGCGCCGCGGCGAAGAGGCCGACGGGCCCACCGCCGACGACGAGGACGTCGACGCGCTCCGTGGTCACGGCACGAGCCTACGGACGCTCGGCGCGGCCCCCACCCAGCCGATCGGCGCCCCGGGGTCATCCGCTCGACCGAAGCCCTCCACTGGGTCCCTCGACGATGCTGGGGTCGTGCCCTTCACCGTCAGCCACGCGGTCGTCGCCCTGGCCGCCCGCCGCACCCCGCTGCCCGTCGCGGCGGTCGCCGTCGGAGCCATGGCGCCGGACGCTGTCCTGTTCGCGCCGTTCCTGCCGCCCTACGTCGTGGCGCACTCGTGGGTGGGCGTCGTGACGATCGACCTGGTGGTCGCGTTGGTCGTCCTCGTGGCCTGGTGTTACCTGGTGCGGTCCGCGTGGTCGGGGGCGGTGCCGGTCGTTCGCGAGCGGCTGCCGGCGAGCTGGTCGGCCCCTCCCCGCGGAGGAGGCCGGCCGGTGCGCCGGGCGGTCGCGGTCGTCGTCGCCTGTCTCGTCGGGAGCGCGACGCACGTCCTGTGGGACGCGTTCTCGCACGAGGCCGGGTGGGCGGTGCAGGCGATCCCGTTCCTCCGCGAGGGTCCGTCGGCCTACCCGGTGTGGGCCGGTGTCCAGGACGGATCGAGCGTCCTCGGGCTGCTCGGGCTCGTCGTCGCGGCCGCCGTGTGGTGGCGTCGGAGCACGCCCCGTCGGGTGCCGCCGACCGCCCGGTGGGACCAGGCGGTCGTGGCGGCCGCGGGTGTGGTCGTCGTCCTGGCAGCGCTCGGGATCGCTGGTCGCGTGCTCCTCGACGGTGGGGGCGTCGCCGGGATCGTCACCGCGTTGGCCTTCCGGTTGCCGGTGGTCGTGGCGCTGGTGCTCGTGGTCGGCGCCGTCGGGCTGCTGGCTGGACACCGCACGCGCAGCCCCTGACACGGCCTGCGGAGGCGCGGTGCACGGGTCGTCGCCCGTGGCACGTGCGGCAGACCGCGGGTCGGGAGGCACGGTGCGGGGCCGACCCGCGCCTCCCGTCCGTCAGGCGGTCGTGTCCGCCGTCTCGCGTGCCGACCGGTCGGCGGCGACCAGACGCCGGGCGTCACGGACCCGCTTCCGCAGCCGCTCGACCGGCACCTCGACCGCGTAGGCCGCACCGACCGCCACCAGCAGCGCCACCCCCACCAGCCACACCTTGCCCCATGCCCCGATCGCGAACGTGCCGAGCAGCGCGATCACCACCGGGTGCCAGAGGTACGCCGAGTAGGACACGCGACGCCCGAACCACGACACGGGCGTCCACGCGAGTACCGCCGACAGCGGGGACCGCACCGACACCAGGCCGCCGATGAGCAGCGCCGAGATGAGCCCGGTCACGGGGAGCACGACGCCGAACGACCACGCGTGCTGCGTCCAGTCGTCGTCGATCCAGAACTGCACGGCCGCGAGCAGCCCGATGCCGAGCCAGGTCCCGGCGTGTCCGGCCAGCCCGGAGGCCCAGGTGCGGATGCGCTCGTCGTCCAGGAGCAGCGCGAGCAGGCACCCGGTCGCCAGCGGCACGACGCCGAGCACGGGGGAGAAGTACACGTCCGGGGTCGCGCCGCTGTGCGGCGTCCGGTAGCTCAGCCACGACGCCGCAGCGGCTCCGACGATCACGACGCCGAGCCCGGCCATCAGCCAGCGGCGACGCGACCGCAGTGCGAACAGGAGCACGAGGACCGGGGGCCAGACGAGGTAGAACTGCTCCTCCATGGACAGACTCCACGTGTGCGCGAAGACGCCCTGCGTGGTGTCCCAGTAGGAGCGGAAGAGGTTGCCGGTGTAGCTCAGCGCGATGAACGCCGCCTCGCCCGGGGAGAACGAGGCACCCTTGTAGTCGCCGACCCAGTTCCAGAGCAGCAGTCCGACGACCACGAGGGCGAGGAGTGCGGGGTACAGCCGGAGGAGCCGCTTCGTCCAGAACGAGCCGAGCCGGATGCGCCCGGTGCGCCGGTGCTCGCCCAGCAGCAGTGTCGAGATGAGGAATCCGGAGAGGACGAAGAACACCGTCACCCCGATGAACCCGCCCTCGAACTGCGGCACGTGCAGGTGGTACAGGATCACGATCAGGATCGCGATGGTCCGGAGTCCGTCGAGCGCCGGCGCACGGTTCGTCAGCGGCGGCGGGGGTGTGGGCTGTGGGTGCCTGCCGTCGGTGTCGGCCGATGCGGATGTCGTGCGGGTCCGCTCCGGCGAGGTCGTGGTGATGGCCACGGACGCCTCCTGCGCGATCGTGTCGATGGGGTCACGGACCATCTGGCCGTGACCGGATCGTTACATGATGCTCGCGGAAGCCAAGAAGCGCCTCAACGACCGGGGTGCACCAGCGCCGTCAGGGCGTCGAGTCGCTCGTGGGCGATCGTGGCGAACGGGCGCTCCTCGTCGTCGGCGATCCACTGCGCGAACGACAGATGGAACACGGTGACCGCGGTCTCGGCGGCGATGGTCGCGGCGGGCTCCTGGACGCCGCGGTCGCGCAGGACCTCACCCAGACGGACCTTCAGGGTCGCGAGCTTGCCGAGTTCGCGCTCGCCGAGTGCCGGGTTGCCGTCGATGATGCCCTGACGTGCGCGCGACCACGGGCGACGTTCGTCCGGGAAGAACGCTCCGCTGGCCTCGAGCGCGAGCCGGACGAGGGCGAAGGGCGGGGTGCCCGCCGGCGCGGCCTCGATCGGCGTGGTGAACATGCCGAGGAAGTCGTCCTGCCCGGCGAACAGCACCTCGCGCTTGTCGGCGAAGTGCCGGAAGAAGGTGCGCTCGGTGACCTCGGCCGCGGCGGCGATCTCCGCGACGGTCGTCTCGTCGTAGCCCTGCTCCGCGAAGAGCTGCAGGGCGGTCGCCTGCAGCCGCTCGCGGGTCCCGGGTTGCCATCGCACCATGCTCGAAGTCTACTGATGACAGTGGCTGACATCGAGTGCTACGGTGATGTCAGTTCATGACATCACCGCCGTGGACACCTGCGAAGGGAAAACACATGCACGTGTTCGTCACCGGGGCCTCCGGATGGATCGGCTCGCACACCGTCGACGAGCTCCTCGCCGCCGGACACACCGTCACCGGTCTTGCCCGCTCCGACTCGTCGGCTGCCGCGCTCGAGGCCAAGGGCGCCGACGTCCTGCGCGGCGACCTCGACGACCTCGACACCATCCGCCGTGGGGCGTCCTACTCCGAGGGCGTCCTGCACCTCGCGAACAAGCACGACTGGGCGAACCCCGAGGCCACCAACGCCAGCGAGCGCGCCGCGGTCGAGACCATCGGCGAGGCACTCGTCGGCACGGACCGGCCGTTCGTCGTGGCCTCGGGGGTCGCGGGCCTCGCGCAGGGCCGTCCCTCGACCGAGGCGGACCCCAACCCGTTCGTCGGCCCGGACAGCATGCGCGGCGGCAGCGAGAACCGCGGGTTCGACTTCGTCGAGCAGGGCGTGCGGACCATCGCGGCCCGGTTCAGCCCGACCACGCACGGCACCGGCGACCACGGGTTCATCGCCGCGATCGTCGCCGCTGCCCGGGAGCGGGGCGAGTCCGGCTACGTCGGCGAGGGGACGAACAGCTGGGCGGCGGTGCACGTCACCGATGCCGCACGGCTCGTCCGGCTCGGCCTCGAGGGTGCTCCCGCCGGCACCAGGCTCCACGCCGTCGCCGAGACCGCGATCCCGACCCGGACGATCGCTGAGGCCATCGGCGACGGGCTCGGGCTCCCGGTCACCTCGATCGACCCGCAGGACGCGGTGTCGCACTTCGGGTTCATCGGGCGGTTCTTCGGCATGGAGATGTCGGCGACGTCCGAGGCCACGCGCGACCTGCTCGGCTGGGAGCCCACCGGGCCGGGGCTGCTCGAGGACATCGCCGCCGGCGCCTACTCCGACGTGCGGGTGGCGTAGCGCGGCAGGCTTTCGCGCGACTCCGAAAGACATGATTGAGGTCGCATGACGTGATCATGTCGTTCCGTGTCAGCGCGCCAGCCGCGCGCGACCTGGCACCGGACCGAGGGCTTGTGGTAGCTCCGCACGCCTCTACGCTCTATCCCGTCGGGTGAGCATGCCGGGTACATCCATTTAATGCAAACCACGTGATTGCGACGGGTTCTCCACAAGTGGCTTCACGCGCTGGA
The DNA here is from genome assembly GCF_030705415.1 of Curtobacterium sp. A7_M15. GTDB lineage: Bacteria > Actinomycetota > Actinomycetes > Actinomycetales > Microbacteriaceae > Curtobacterium. The sequence continues at coordinate 19,033 of NZ_JAUZED010000001.1, forward strand.
TTTGCTCTGAGGCCATTAACCGTTCGACGTCCTAACTCATTGCCGCCGGAAAAATTCCTGCCTGCTCGAGCGCTTCGATCCATGCGGACTCGCGGGACGCGGTCCATTCCGGCTCGATTTGTTTCATGTGCGCAATATGTCCATTTACGTGATTTAGAAATGAGATTGGAGAATCGAACTTTCGGCGCTTTGCGTATGATACTAGAGAGTACTTACGCACGGAATGAATGTATAGATCGAGCATTCGGCGCTGCTCCGGAAGAATTCGAACCGAGTCATGTCCGATGAGCATTCCAAGTATGACTTTACGAGCGCCTGGTGAAACTATGCGGAGTTTTCGCTCATGCATCGAGAAGTTGTTCCCTGCTACCAGACGGCGGATCTCACGAACATACTTCACCACTTTTGAGCGGTCAAATGTTCCCGCTCCAGAGAAAGCTAGGTCGTCGGAATACCTCGAATAAACCAAGTGGTTTGCTATGGCAAAATCTGACAACTGTTCGTCAAGGTCCTTGCTGGCTAGATTCGCTAAAGCTCCGCTAGTCGGCGCGCCTTGCGGCAAAACTCCAGCAGACTTAACAGGATATGGCACGGATGAATCTTGCATCGGTGTCGACGAACTCGAACCTGCGACCGGCCATGTACAGATGCGTGCCATCTCGAACGCCAAAAGTGGGGCGTAGCCAAAGGACTTAAATACCCGGTAAACTCGCCTCTCGCTGATACTAGGGAAGAAGTTGTGTATATCTGCCTTGATCATCCATCGAGCCCCTACGTGCCGTTCGGCGGCTTCTATCATGCGAATTGTGGGATGATAGGCAAAGCTGTCTGGGTGTCGCGGAGCTTGGCTCAGAATCTCATCTAAAATCCAACGCTGCACTTGCATAAGCGGCGCGACGGGGGCGCTTATTCTTCGATAGCCGCCCGTATTCTTCGGAATCTTAAACTCCGAGTATGCGCGTTGCGACTCACGACGGATCACACTCCGCAGAAAGCCCCAGTCTGCGCTCGCGGAGAGCGAGAGATGTTTCAAAGTATAAAGCGTCGGGAATCCGCGTCGCCTTAAAATTTCTCCGCGATGCAGTATTGACAGAGCAAGACTGTCGGAAACGCCAGCATCGCGTAGTGTGGCACGGCTGAGGTGAGGTGTTAGGTTCATCTACTTTGAGTGACCCCGGAGGGGCAGGTGGAGGGTTGGGACCGTGAGGCTTCGGGGGGTCAACCCTCCACCTGGTCCTCCAAATCGCCTGCTTAGCCGATGATCACGGATTGCCGCAAACTTGCACACTCTCATGTGCGAACCCGGCCTTTGGGCCGGGCCATAACACTAGATGCCATCCCTCACCTCAGCTGTGTTGGTACGTAGGCTACCGGAGGCTGGGGTCTTCTGATTGGCGACACACCGGCGGTACTACGCCTACGGAAGTCGCGAAGTTCTCGTCGGCCCTCCCGCGTGACGTTCCCTTCATTGTCGACAAAACCCATGCTGATCAAACTGGCCCGAATTAATTGCCGCGTCTCTGACGGAAGATCTAATAGTCGATCTACCTCATCAGGGTCAAGTCCGTAACTGACCAGCTGCAAAGTCGCTATTGCGCGGGTGGCGCGAAGTGGGCGAGTCGATCGTGAGAGTTCTCTCGCAAGATCGAGTGCCCCTACATCCGCTAAAGCTTTCTCGAGGGTTTGGTGCGAATGGTAGTCTCGAAGCTCACTATAGAAACTGTCACGCATAGTTCGATTAGGGAAGAGCCCGTACCAATCCGCGTCGTCCCGAAGGATGATCTGCGGTAGATTGTTTGGGATTCGCATGTTTGTGGCGAATAAGCCAAAACTCTGTTTATAGCCGAGTGGTGGCCATGATGAAGTTGTGGTTGCGTAGTTCTCGCAGAGCTCGATGATTGCCCTTCGCGTCTCCGGTGTCCATGGCGCGCTAACCGCGGAGCGCACGGTCGTAAGAGCGGACATTTTCAGCCACGGAGTTTTCGAGAGAAGTGTAGCGGGGGCTGTGCTCGTGGCGAATGTTACGACGTGTATAGCGATTCGATGGTATGACATCCAACTACCGATTGTTCTGTTAAGTCGGAAGTTCTCTGCAAATCGTAGAACCTGATTGCCGCTGCCGCTATAGTCTGTCACAAGGAGAATCGTTCGCACCCGCTGGGCCTTCAGTTCACTGAGGGGAGTGGTCGGTGGAAGTAGGTCTCCGTTGCTTAGTAAGATCACGTCTCGCAGCGCTGCGCCAACGTCGGCTTCGCTACCGGCGAGGATTGGGGTGTCCTTACCAGGGTTGAAGGTCTCGTAAGCGACGTGGGAGGTGTTCCCCGGGGGTAGTGGTCCAAGGTCCTCCTGCGACCGTATGGGTACAACCACCGCGGGGAAGTCGATATCTCTCTCGGTCAGCCTGCTGCGTAAAAAAGATTGCAGTCGGTGTAAACCTTCGGTGTGATCTGAGATGTCAAGGGAATCTGCCAGACGGGCGGCGAGCTCCCGATCGTCCGCGGCGAAGTTCTCGAGCCAAAGACGCCCATCCGTTGTCTCTGATGGCTTAACTCGGGCGTCGGGCATGGAGCGATTGTAGTCTCCGACGAGTCGTCTTCGAAAGATGGCTGTAATCGCGTGCGCACGAATATGCCGCGCGCGCCTACTCCGCCTTCTGCATCTGCCACGGCTCGGGCTCTCGGTCGCCGTTCGGCCGCACGGGCCGGACGTCGCCGACGATCGGGATCGCCCGCTTCCGCATGAACCACAGGTACCGCACGAAGAAGTGCGACAGCGTCGACAGCCGGTTGCCGTTGCCGAGCAGCGACGCGATGTGCACCGCGACCCAGGCCGCCCACGCGACCGGCCCGACCATCGTGATGCCGCCGCGCAGCTGGGCGACCGCGGCGTTCGTGCCGATCGTCGCCATCGTGCCCTTGTCGAAGTACTTGAAGTGCTCGGTCGGCTTGCCCTCGAGCAGCCGCTTGATCTGCCGCGCGGAGTGCCGCCCGCCCTGCAGCGCCGGCTGCGCGAGCTGCGCGAGGGCGTCGTCCTGCGCGGCGATGTCACCCGCGGAGAAGATCCGCTCGACGCCCTTCACGCTGAGGTCGTCGTTCACCTGGATGCGTCCGCCGTGGGTCTGCGGCATGCCCCAGCCCGAGACCTCCTTGTGCGCGGCCACACCGGTCGCCCAGATCACCTGCGAGGCCGGGATGAACTCGCCCTCGGCCGTCATCACGCCGTCCGGCTTCACCTCGGAGACGCCGGTGTTCAGGCGCAGGACCACCCCGCGCTTGCGGAGGACCTTGGCCGCGTACCGACGCAGTCGCGGGGCGAACGGCTTGAGGAGCTCGCCGCTGCGGTGCACGAGGGTGATCGAGATGTTGCCCCGTTCGATCTCCGGGTACGCGCCGACGAGGGCCTGGTCACGGAGCTCGGCGAGCGCGCCGGCCATCTCCACGCCGGTCGCGCCACCGCCGACGATGACGATCTTGATCTCGTCGGGACCCTGGTTGGCGGCGGCTTCCTCGAGCCGGGTGAACAGCTCGTCGCGGATGCGGAGCGCCTGGGACCGCGAGTACATCGAGTAGGCGTACTCGTACGCACCGGGCGTGCCGAAGTAGCTCGTGTTCACGCCGTTCGCGAGGATCAGCCAGTCGTAGTGCAGGTGCTCGCCGTCGGACATCTCGGCGATCCGCTCGACCGGGTCGATGCCGGTCAGCAGTCCGTGCCGGAACTCGGCGTTGCTCTGCTTCGCCCGGAGGCTCCGCAGGAAGTACGTCACGTCGCCGGCGTTCAACCCACCCGTCGCCACCTGGTACATGAGCGGCTGGAACATGTTGTAGACGTGGCGGTCGACCAGGGTGACCCGCACCGGTGCGTCGGCGAGTTCGCGCATGGCCGCGACGCCGGCGAATCCACCGCCGACGATGACGACGTGCGGGCGGGTGTCCTGGGGCATGCTGACTCCGGCTTTCCTCGGATGGTGAGTTGGTCACCACCGAGGGTACGCGCGCTCGGGTCCGCCGTCTGACGGCCTGGAGGCGCGGCTCGCCTCCGTCAGGCGTCGCGCCTCGCGTACGTGCTCAGCACGTTCCCCTTGCTCGTCACGGTGCTCTCGACCAGCCGCAGGCGCGTGGGCGGGTCGGTCGGCTCGAAGAGTCTGCGGCCCGGGCCGGCGATCGCCGGGTGCACCATCAGCTGCAGTTCGTCGAGGACCCCGGCGAACAGCAGGCTCCGGACGAGCGTGATGCTGCCGCACACCGCGATGTCGGCACCGTCCTGCTGCTGCAGTCCACGCACGAACTCGGGCACGTCGCCCGTGATCCGCGTGCTGTGCTGCCACGCCAGGTCGTCGCCGAGCGTGGTGGACGCCACGTGCTTCTCGATCGGGTTGATCCACTGGCCGAACGGGTCGTCGGGGTGCGCGGGCCACCACTCGGCCCACTCGAGGTAGCTGTTCTTCCCGAGGAGCACGGTGTCGGTCCGGGCCATGAACGCGCCCATGCCCGCACCGAGCTCGTCGTCGAAGCTGTCGTACTGGAACTTGTAGGGCTCGTCGACGACGCCGTCGACGGAGGCGAAGAGCCCAGCGGTGACCTTGCGCATGCTCGGAGCGTAACGCTCAGCCGTTCGAGGAGGAACCGTCCGAACCGGATCCGGTGTCGGATCCGCCATCGGTCCCACCCCGGGTGCCGTTGCCCGGGAACTGCCCGGTGCCGCCGCCGGGGAACTGGTTCGTCCCCGGCACCTGCGTGGTCGACTGGCTCGTGCCGCCGCCGATCGAGTGGCCGATGGCGAAGCCGATGCCACCGCCGATCAGCAGCGCCGCGAGGCCGACCGCGACGGCCAGCACCTGCCAGAACCACGGCGGTCGCGGGCCGTCCGTGCGCAGGCCGCGCTTCCGGCGGGGCGTCGCCGCGGAGCCGTACCAGGGCGTCGCGCCGTTCGGAGCACCCGGGTCCCAGGGCCCGGCCGGAGGAGTCGATGTGGGCGCCGGGGCGTCGAGCGTCGCGGTCGAGGTGGGCGTCGGTGCGGCGCCCCAGCCGGCCGGGCTGGCGGGGTACGGCGTGGTGGGCTGGTTGGCTGCGGGGTCCGCAGCGTCGCGGGGCTCGGGGGTCACGGGGGTGCGCTCGGTCATGAGGACGAGTACAGACCGGTCGCCTATGTACGGGCGATGACGACGCTGGTGCGTCACTGTGCACAGCACCGTCCGCGTAGCCTCGCACCGTGCGCGCCAGAGTCGAGACCGTCCGGATCGACGGACTCCCCGTGCGCCTGCACACCCTCGCACCGGCCGGCAGGGTGCACGATGCCCTCGGCCCGACGGTCGTGCTCGTGCACGGCATCGGGATGTCCCACCGGTCGTTCACGAAGTCGCAGAAGGCGCTCGCCACGACGCACCGGACCGTGAGCGTGGACCTGCCGGGCTTCGGGGGGCTCCCGGCGGCCGGTCGGCGTCTCTCCATGGCCGAGCTCGGGGACCTCGTCGTCCGCGCCGTGCTGTCCCGCGGCGCGGGGGAGCTCGTGTTCGTCGGGCAGTCGATGGGGACGCAGGTCGTCGTCGAGGCGGCTCGTCGGCACCCGGACGTGGTCGCGTCGGTCGTGCTCGTCGGTCCGGTCATCGCCGCCGGTCGCCGCCGGTTGCCCGTGCAGGCGCTCGACCTCGGGCGGGACGGCCTCGTCGAGGGGGTCCGCATGAACGCCGTGCTGGTGACCGACTACCTCCGGAGCATCCGGCAGTACGTGCCCGAACTCCGACCGATGCTCCGCTACCGGCTCGAGGACACGATCGCCGACGTCACCCAGCCGGTGCTCGTCGTCCGGGGCACCGAGGACCCGATCGCGCGCCACGACTGGTCCGCCCGGGTCGCCGCGACCGCCCGGCGCGGCGCGCTCGTCGAGCTGCCGGGTCCCCACCACGTGCAGGAGCGCCAGCCGGTGGCGTTCGCGCAGCTCGTGGGGGAGTTCCGCCGGGTGCAGACCCTCGAGGGGTCGCGACCCGAGGGGCTGCGATGACCGACGCGACCACGTGGGGGACGGGCGGGACGCGCACGGACCGCACCGCGCCTCCCGTCCGCACCTCCCTGCTCCGCCGCGCCCGGTGGGCCGTCCTCGACTGGTGGTACGCCATCCGCTGGCAGGTGCGCAGCCTCGGCCCGACCACCGCCGACGACTACCGGAGCGGCGACGGCCAACCGGTCGTCGTCGTGCCCGGCGTCTACGAGACCTGGCACTTCATGCGTCCGCTCATGGACGCGCTGCACGACCGCGGACACCCGGTGCACGTGCTGCCGGTGCTCCGGCACAACCTGCGTCCGGTGCCGGAGTCCGCGGCGGAGGTCCTGGCGTCCCTCGAGGAGCAGGACCTCCGCGACGTCCTGCTCGTCGCGCACAGCAAGGGCGGGCTGATCGGGAAGTACGCCATGACCCGCCTCGACGACCACGGTCGGATCGATCGGATGGTCGCCGTGTCGACGCCGTTCGGCGGGTCCGGGTACGCACGGCTCGCACCCGTGCGGCACCTGCGGGCGTTCCGGTCGAGCGACCCGGTGCTCGCCGGCCTCGCGCGGGAGCTCGACGCGAACGCCCGGATCACCAGCGTCTACGGCGTCTTCGACACGCTCATCCCCGAGGGCAGCGCGCTCGCCGGGGCGACGAACGTGCGGGTCCCGGTCGGCGGGCACTTCCGGATCCTCGGCGACCCCCGGACGCGTGCGGCGGTGCTCGCGGCGGCCGACCCGGACCCCGGGGCTGGTCGCTCGGCGCCCGGGTCGGGGCAGTAGGCACCCGGGCCGGGTCGCCCGGGGCGGGTCGCCCGGCTCCGGCGTCAGGCTCCGGGCAGGAACAGGCAGAACGGGTGGCCGTCGGGGTCGAGCAGGACGCGGACGTCCTCCTGCGGCTGGAACGCCGCCTGACGGGCACCGAGCCCCTCCGCCCGGGCCACCGCCGCGGGCAGGTCCTCCACCTGGAAGTCGAGGTGCAACTGCATGCCGGGCGCGTCCTCCGTCCCGGGCCAGGTCGGGGCCACGTAGGCGGGCTCGTACTGCACCGAGAGGCCCGGACCGTCCTCGGGTCGGATGCGGGCCCAGGTCGGGTCGTCCTCGTGGACGGTCCACCCGGTCAGTGCCCCGTAGAACCGGGCGAGCGCGAGGGGCTCCGGCGACTGCAGGACGGTGGCGGCGAGCGTCGGCATCGACGGGTCAGCAGCGGTCATGCGGCGGAGCGTACGCCGGTCGCACACTGCGCGGGCGGCGCGCCGCGCCGCGCTCGCGCGCGGACGTCAGCGCGACGCCACGCTCGCGCGCTCGACGATCCGGTGCGGCACGACGACGGTCTCGGGCGGAGCCTGGCGGTCCTCGATCCGCCGGCTGAGCAGGTCGAGGGCTGCCGTCGCGAACGCCCGCCGGTCGAACGACACCGTGCTGAGCGCCGGGATCGCGTAGGCGGCACCGTCGACGTCGTCGAACCCGATCACGCTCACCTGCTCGGGGACCCGGACACCCCGGGCCGCGAGGACGTGCAGCACCCCGAACGCGATCGAGTCCGTGAAGGCGAACACGGCGTCGGGCAGCGGGTGCTCGTCGAGCCACGCCGCGAAGGCCGACGCAGCCGCGCTGGTCGACCACGCCGGCAGCGGGACCCGGAGCCCCGGGTCGGGAGCGATGCCGGCCGTCTCGAGCGCGGCGAGGTACCCGCGCTCCCGCAGCTCGCTCGTCGCGGTGGCCTCGACCGCGCGGGCGGCACCGACGATCGCGATGCGCCGGTGTCCCCGTCCGACGAGGTACGAGGTGACCTGCTCGGCCGCAGCACGGCTGTCGACGTGCACCTGGTCGACGTGCTCGGGCTCCACCTCGCCGATGACGACCGTCGGGGGCAGCCCCTCGGCCCCGGCGAGCACGCTCGCGCTGAGCGACACCGGGTTGAGGATCAGCCCGTCGACGAGGTGCGCGCGGGCCCGCGACACGAGTTCGCGTTCCCGCTCGGGGTCGTTGCCCGTCTGGTCGAGCTGCACGGTCCAGCCGCGCTCCCGGGAGAGCTCGACGAACCACTGCGCGAGTTCGGCGGAGTAGGCGCTGCCCATCTCGGGGAGCGTCAGGGCGATCGCGCCGGACCGACCGTTGCGCAGGCCGCGGGCCGACAGGTTCGGCACGTAGTCGAGTTCGGCGAGGGCCTGTTCGACCCGCGCACGGGTCTCCGGGCGCACCACGACACCGCCGTTGATGACGTTGGAGACGGTCTTCGGCGACACCCCGGCGAGGGCAGCCACGTCCCGCACGGTCGCGCGCATCGCCACGAGCGTAGCGCGGCTGCCGACTCAGGGGCGCACGTACCGGTGCACGTACGTCGTGTAGCCGACGGGGACGGTCGCGCTGTCGGCGGTCTCCGGGTCCTCGTCGAGCACGCTCCGCACCCGGTCGAGCAGGGCGGAGCGCTCCGCCGGCGGGAGCACGATCACGTAGCTGCGCGAGGCGATCATGTCGAGGAACGCCGACCGTTCCTGCTCGTGCACCCACGGGAACCGCTCGTGCTCGACGGCGTCGCCGTCGAACGGCGGCCCGACGACCGGTGCGCTCTGCACGCTCGCCCGCGACTCGGGCTGGGACAGGATCGCACTGATCCGGGCGGACCACGGCCGGGTCTCGTCGCGGACGTTCCACACCAGGCCGAGGACGCCGCCCGGGCGGAGGACCCGGGCCACCTCGCGCGCGCCCTGCACCGGGTCCACCCAGTGCCACGCCTGCGCGAAGGTCACGGCGTCCGCGCTCGCGTCGGCCAGGGGGATCGACTCGCCGGTGCCCGCGAGTGCCCGCACGTCCGGCAGCACCGCGGTGAGCCGCTCGCGCATCGCCGGGTCCGGTTCGACGGCGACGACCTCGGCGGCGCGTCCGACGAGGCTCCGCGTGAACTTGCCGGTCCCCGCGCCGACGTCGGCGACGAGTCGGGCGTCCGCCGGCAGGAGCCAGTCGACCGTCGCGTCCGGGTACTCCGGCCGACCGCGCTCGTACGCATCTGCCGCGGCTCCGAACGAGTTGGCGTACTGCTCCGGGCTCATGCGTCCAGCATGCCCCGACCGCGCGCGTGGCGGACGGGAGGCGCGGGTCGGGCTGGTCGCGCGCCTCCTGTCCGGCCGTGTGGCGGACGGGAGGCGCGGGTCGACGCCGCCACGTGCCTCCCGTCCGCTGTCGTCGCCGCGGCCACGCGACGGTCACGCTGTCGGGACGGCCACCGTCCGGCCGGTCCGCACCGACTCCTGCGCCGCGAGGACGATCGACAGCGTCCGCAACCCGACCTGCACGTCCGGTTGCGGCTGCACGCCTGCCCGCACCCCGTCCAGGAACGTCCGCAGCATCGGCACGTCGTGGTCCGCGCCGTACCGCAGTTCGATCGGGCGGCCGCTGACCGCGTCGAGTCCTCGGGCGGCGGCTCCGAAGAAGTCCACCGACACCGTGCCGCCCGTCCCGGCCACGTCCAACGTCAGGCCGCCCCACGCCGGCGAGGTGTCGGGCCGGCTCCACGAGCAGTCGATCGCGACGACCATGCCCGTGTCGTAGGTGACCGTGACGAGCCCGGCAGTCTCGGCACGTGCGCGCTCGGCGTGCAGGACCCGGTTCGCGACGGCGGTGACGGACACCGGTCGCGCGCCGGTCAGCCCGTCGACGAGGTCGGCGACGTGCACGACGTGGTCGACGATCGCCCCGCCGCCGCTTCGTGCCGGATCCGTGAACCAGTCGCGGGTGAGCGGCAGCATGCCGTTGTTCGCGCCGCGCACCGAGAACACCGTGCCGAGCGCACCCGACGCCTGCGTGGCGCGCAGCCGCTCGAACGCCGAGGCGAACCGCACCGGGTACGCCATCATGAGCGTGACCCCGGCGCGCTGCACGGCGTCGCGGATCGCGAGGCCGTCCTCCCACGAGGTGGCGAGCGGCTTCTCGCACAGCACGTGCGCACCGGTGGCGGCTGCCTGTTCCACGAACTCGCGGTGCCGCGCGTTCTCGCTCGTGATGACGACGGCGTCGGGGCTCCACGCGAGCAGGTCGTCGACCGTGTCGGCGTGGTGGAGCCCGAATGCGTCGGCGAGGTCGGCGCCGCGGAGCTCGCCGAGGGTCGTGCCGGTCGAGACCCCGCCGGGGTCCGAGCCGCGCACCTCGACGTCGGTCATCGCGGCGAGCGCCGAGAGGTACCCGATCGCGTGCGTGTGGGCGAAGGACAGGACGCCGACGCGGAGGGTCACAGCGTCACCTCCACGGGCTGTCCGGACTCGATCGACGCCAGGGCCGCGTTGGCGATGTGCACCGCGACGGCACCGTCCGCCGCGCTGACGCGGGGGAGGGGGCCGCCGTCGAACGCGGCGACGAAGTCCGCGAGCTCGAGGGCGTACGGGTCCTCGGCGGGGTCGACGGGCGGCAGGAACCCGTCGACGGCGGTCGGGGTCGCGAGGTCGGCGCGGGTGTCCTCCTCGGCGAGGGACGAGTGCGACAGGCTGCCGAGCGTGCCGGTCACGGAGTACTCGGTGCTGAAGGCGAGGTGCTGCGGTCCCCAGAGTCCGGCGACGTGGCTGATCGCGCCGGACGCGTGCGTGAGGAGCACGTGCGCGGCCTCGACCGGGTGCTCGTCGTCGCCCGCCCGGACCGTGACGGCGGACACACGGGTGACCGGACCGGCGACCCAGCGGGCGATGTCGAGGTCGTGGATCATCTGGTCCATCACGATGCCGCCGGACTGCGCCGGGTCGCCGAACCACGCGACGCGGGTGGGGAACGCCCCGGAGCGGGAGAAGCGCAGGACGGCGAGGTCGCCCAGGAGGCCCGTCGTGACGGCGTCGTGCAGCCGTCGGTACGCGGGGAACCAGCGGACGACGTGGGCCGGGTAGAGCTGCAGGCCCGCGTCGGCCGCCCCTGTGACGAGGTCGTCGGCGTCGGCGTCGGTGCGGGCGAGGGGCTTCTCCGAGACGACGTGCTTGCCCGCCGCGAGTGCTGCGCGGACGACGGCGGCGTGGGCAGGTGTCGGGACGACGACGTCGACGACGTCGACCGCGGCGAGCAGGTCGTCGAGTGAGTCGGCGACGGTGATCGTGCTGCCGGCGCGTGCGGCCTCGTCCGAGAACGCGGCGGCGAGCTCGGGTGCGCCGTCCAGCGAGTGCACCACGAGGTCGCCGAGGCGGAGCAGACCGGGGACGTGGGCGACCGCGATGCCGCCGGCACCCACGAGTCCGATCCGCCGGCGTGGTCGGGGCATGGACTGCGTCGTCATGGAGCCAGCGTAGGGGTGACGGCGTGGTCGGCGCCGGTCCGACCCGGCATCGCGGCGATGGACCGTTACAACGATGGAAACGTTTGGCAACGGGTTGCCGCACCGTTGCCGTCACCGCCAGGGTCGCTCCAGGAATCCAACGGAGGGGGCCACCGAGTGACGAAGCTCGACGACCGTGCGACGAGCCGCACGAGGACCGCTGAACAGCGCGACCCACGAGCGGCAGCGCCGCCCGACCCCCGGCTCCGCCGGCGCAGCACGTGGCAGCGGATCCGCCGTGACAAGGTGCTGCTGCTCATGGGCCTGCCCGGTGTCGCGCTCCTGCTCGGCTTCCACTACCTGCCGCTGCTCGGGAACCTCATCGCGTTCCAGGAGTACCTGCCCTTCGTGCCGCTCGGCCGCAGCCCGTGGGTCGGGTTCGACAACTTCTCGGTGATCTTCGACGGTGACCCCGAGTTCCTCCGCGCCCTCGGCAACACGCTGCTCATCACGCTCGTGCAGGTCGTCTTCGTGTTCCCCGCGCCGATCGTCCTCGCGCTCATGCTCAACTCGCTGCTCTCCGAGCGCATCAAGCAGGTCGTGCAGTCCGTGCTGTACCTGCCGCACTTCCTGTCGTGGGTGATCGTCGTCGCGGTGTTCCAGCAAATCCTCGGTGGCTCGGGGCTCGTGAACAACGCCATCCGAGCAGCCGGCGGTGACGCGATCGACTTCCTCGGCAACCCGAACGGCTTCATCGCCCTGCTGACCAGCCAGGTGATCTGGAAGGACACCGGGTGGGCGACGATCCTCTTCCTCGCCGTCCTCAGCCAGATCGACGCGAGTCTGTACGAGGCGGCGAAGATGGACGGCGCGAGTCGCTGGCGGCAGCTCTGGCACGTGACCCTGCCCGGCATGCGCGGGATCATCATCCTGCTGCTCATCCTCCGGCTCGGCGACTCCCTGACCGTCGGGTTCGAGCAGATCCTCCTGCAGCAGCAGGCCGTCGGGCGGGCCGCGAGCGAGGTCCTCGACACCTACGTCTACAACAACGGCGTCCTCGGCGGGCAGTGGGGCGTCGCCGCAGCGGTCGGGCTCGTGAAGGGCGTCGTCGGCGTCCTGCTCGTCCTCGGCGCCAACAAGCTCGCGCACGTCTTCGGCGAAGCGGGCGTCTACCAGAAGGAGGCGAAGTGACCGCCACGCACACCGTGACCGTCCCCGGGACGAAGAAGCGCCGCCGCGGCGGCCCGGACGCGCCCCCGCTGCCCGGACGGCTGCTCACCGGCTCCGTCCTGCTCGTGATCTGCCTCGTCGTCATCCTGCCGTTCGTCGGGATCGTGTCGACGAGTCTCGCGCCCGTCGCCCAGGTGAACGACGCCGGCGGGTTCGTGATGTGGCCCGAGGGCATCGACCTCGGCGCGTACCAGAGCATCTTCGCCGGCGGCGTCGTCACCCGCGCGATGCTCGTCAGCATCGGGATCACCGTGGTCGGGACCCTCATCAGCCTCTTCGTCAGCGCGATGCTCGCCTACGCCCTGAGCCGTCCGGGATCGTACGGATCCGGGTTCGTCCTGAGCCTCGTGCTGGTCAGCCTGCTGTTCGCACCGGGGCTCATCCCGAACTACCTCGTCGTGAAGGAGTTCGGGCTGCTCGACTCGTACTGGGCGCTCATCCTGCCGACGGCCCTCAGCGCGTTCAACGTCATCGTGATGCGGTCGTTCTTCATGGCGATCCCGAAGGAACTCATCGAGTCCGCCCGCATCGACGGCGCCGGCGACTTCCAGGTGTTCTGGCGGATCGTGCTCCCGCTGTCGAAGGCCGTCCTCGCCGTGATCGGGCTCTTCTACGCGGTCGGCTACTGGAACGCCTTCTTCAACGCGTTGCTCTACATCAACGACACCGCGAAGTGGCCACTCCAGCTCGTGCTGCGCACCTACGTCATCAACAACGCGCAGCTGGGCGGCGCCGACCTCGGCACGTCCTCCGACGCACTGCCCCCGCAGGCCTCGATCCAGATGGCGATCCTCGTCGTCTCGATCGTGCCGATCCTCATCGTCTACCCGTTCCTGCAGCGGCACTTCGCCAAGGGTGTCCTGACCGGCGCCGTGAAGGGCTGAACCATGACCACGTCCATCAGCCGCCGCGGGTTCGTCGCCGGCGGACTCGGCATCGCCGCCACGACCCTCCTGGCCAGCTGCTCCACCGTCACCCGGTCGACCGACGTCACGGCGATCAACAAGGCCGTCGAACTGCCGGACTACGTGCCCTGGACCGGCGGCCCCGAGCCCGTCCTCCCGAAGACGAGCCCGCTCATGCCGAGCGCCTTCCGGAAGATCCCGGCGACGCTCGTGCCGACCAGGGGCAAGCCGGGCGACGGTTCGGCCGTGCAGGGCAGCGTCCCCACCAACTCGCCCGTCCCGCCGTCGAAGGGGAGCAACCCGTACTGGCAGGGCCTCGACGAGCGGATGGGGATCGACCTCGACCTGACGATCACCCCGGGCGCGGACTTCGGCAACAAGTTCGCCACCCAGGTCGCCGGCGACACCCTCGGCGACGTGTTCACGATCAACCAAGCGTTCTCGTACCTGCCGCAGTTCCTCGAGGCGAAGGCCGCCGACCTCAGCCCCTACCTGTCCGGCAGCGGCATCCGCGACTACCCGTACCTGGCGAACCTGCCGACGGCGTCGTGGCGCGGGACGGTGTTCTCGGGCGGCATCTACGGCGTCCCCGTGCCCCGGGGGCCGCTGACCTCGCAGGCGCTGCACCGTCGCCAGGACGTCTTCGAGCGGCTCGGCGTCGACCCGTCGTTCTCGAGCGTCGACGAGTTCGTGCGCCTCTGCCGCGAGGTCTCCGACCCCCACGCGAACCGCTGGGCCGTCGCCTCGGTACCGACGAACATCATCGCGCCGATGCTCGGCCTGCCGAATCAGTGGCGGCAGCGGGGCGGACGGCTCACCCACATGTACGAGCTCGAGGAGTACGTGGAACTCCTCGACGTCTCACGTCGGCTCATCGCCGAGGACCTCGTCCACCCGGACAGCATCACTGCCTACAACGGCAAGGTCTGGTTCGTGCAGGGCTCGGCGCTGATGCTCTCCGACACGTACAGCGCGATCCCCGGGCTCCTGCAGCAGGCGACGCCCGGTTCCGGCTTCGAGCTGACGATCGCCCCCTTCGTCGGACCGTCCGGAGGCGCCGCGAAGCCCTGGCTGGGCGACCCGAACAACACGATCACCTCCGTGGCCGCAGGTTCGGAGTCTCGTGTCCGGATGCTCCTCGAGGTCCTGAACTGGTGCGCGTCACCGTTCGGCACCGAGGCCTGGACCTACCGCAAGTTCGGCATCGAGGGGCGTGACTTCGAGTACCGCGACGGCGCCCCGGTCCTGACGAAGACCGGCAACAGCGAGACCGCGCTCGGCGAGTTCCCGCTGCAGTACTTCACCGAGTGCCCGCTGCCGCTGTACTACGCGGGCAACCCGACGATGACCGACACCGTGTACGAGTCGCTGTCGTCCTGGCTCGACCGCGGACTGCCGAACCCCGTCTACGGCCTGTACTCGCCGACGAACTCGACGAAGGGCCCGGCGATCGGCACGTTCGCGACGAACGCGATCAACGACGTGCTGCTCGGTCGGGCGAAGGTCTCGTCCTGGAGGACGACGGTGCGCGACTGGCGTCGCCGCGGCGGCGACGCGATCCGGCGCGAGTACGAGCAGGCGCTGGAGGCGCGCGCCGCCTGACGCGGCTGGTGACGGACCGTCGGACGCGAGGCGCGGGTCGGCCCCGCCCCGCGCCGCCCGTTCCGCAGCCCGGCGCGTCCACCCCACCCCGACCAGACTCCTCGCCTGGCTCACGGACGTCCGTATCGGCCTCCGGTCGTGACCGTTCCGGTCCGCGGAACCCGGGGATCGCGAACCGGAACGGTCAACGGCCGGGCGGAGTGCCCGCTCCCGGCGAGTTCCGTGCCCTACGCTCAGCTCGTGGGGAAGCGCGGCATCTACGTCGAGACGGTCATCGACGCCGGCGTCGACCGGGTGTGGGCTGCGACGCAGGACCCCGAGCAGCACGTCCGGTGGGACCTCCGCTTCTCCGAGATCCTCTCCGAGCCGGCGGACGCCGATGGTGCCGCCCGCTTCACGTACGTCCGGCGCTCTCCGGTGCACGACGTGCACGGAACCGGCGTGAGCATCGGCGAGCGACGTCGTGCGGACGGCACGCGCACGTCGGCGCTCCGGTTCGCGACCGACGACCGCCTGTCGCCGATCCGGGCTGGCCGCGGCTACTGGCGGTACGTCCCGACCATCGACGGGCGCACCCGGTTCGTCACCGGCTACGACTACGACTCCGGCTGGGGCCCGCTCGACCTCGTGGTCCGGCCGCTCCTCGGCTGGGCGACCGCGTGGAGTTTCGACCGACTCCGGATCTGGCTGGAGGGCGGGGCCGAGCCGGAGGCCTGGCCGCTCACCTCCGTGCTGCAGCCGTGGCGGCGGGGCCGGCCCCGCGCCTCCAGGACCCGTCGCGCACCCGTCGGTGGCACCCGGCGAGGCGACCAGCTGCACGACGCGCCCGCCACCCTGGCAGCGCTGCACGACCCGGGAGGCAACCGATGAGCTCGGTGTTCGAGGAGGCGCTCGGCGCCGACTTCCAGCGACTGCACCCGATGATGCGCCGTCGGTTCGGTGTCGGACTCGACGCGGCGGAGGCGTGCACCGGCCGTGGGGTGATGACGTCCATCCGTCGGGGACCCTGGTGGACGGTGCCGTTCCTGCAGATCGGACGACTGCGGAACATCCTCGTGCCGGACGTCGGGACGGACGTGCCGTTCACGATCGAGAACTACCCCTACCGTGATCGGTACGGTCGCGAGACGGTGACGTTCGTCCGGACCTACACGACCGAGCCCGGGCGGACGGCGCGGTTCGACGCCACGATGGTGCTCGTCGACGGCAAGGTGCTCGACTACCTCGGTTCGCACCAGCACCTGGCGGTGGACCTCGACCTCGCCGTCGACGACCGCGGCGGACTCGTGCTGACCTCGGACGCGCAGCGGTTCTACGAGGGCCCGATCGCGTTCCGGTTCCCGATGCTGTTCAGCGGCCGGGCGTCCCTGCGCGAGTGGTGGTCGGAGGAGGACCAGGCGTTCCACGTCGACCTCGAGGTGCACAATCGGGTCTTCGGGTTCCTGTTCGGCTACCGCGGGACGTTCACGTGCGAGTGGACGCCGGCGACCGACGCACCCGAGCGACTCAAACCGCGGCGGACCGAACTGCGGACCTGACCCGCCACGACTGGAGGAACCTTGACGGACACGCCCTTCCGGCCAGCGCTGGCGACCTTCTTCCGGGGCCTCGCTGCGCACAACGACCCGACGTGGTTCGAGGACCACCGAGACGACTGGCTGCGCTACGCGCAGGAGCCGATGGAGGCGCTGCTCGCCGAGGCCGAGCGACGGTACGGACCCGGCCGGATCCTCCGCCAGCACCGTGACCTGCGCTTCACGCCCGACAAGCGGCCGTACCGCGAGGACACCGGACTCACCGCGGGTGGCGTGTACCTGAGCGCCGGAGTCGACGGGATCCAAGCCGGCGGCGGGCTCTACACGCCGTCTCGCGCACAGTTGACCGCGGCTCGCACCGCGATCGACGAACATCCGCAGGCGGCCGCGGCACTGCAGCGGGAACTCGACGAACTCACCGGTGCCGGGTTCGAGCTCGCCGGCCCGCCCCTGAAGACCGCTCCGCGCGGGTTCCCGGCGGACCACCCGCGGATCGGGCTCCTGCGCATGCAGCACTACGCCGCGCTGGTGCACCTGCCGCTCACGAGCCCGCTGTCCGATGTCGTCGATGCGTGGGAGCGTGTGCAGCCCCTCGTGCGGTGGACCGTGAAGTGGGCCCGCGCGGACGACCCGGAGGCATCGGACGACCCGGCGCCGCCCGTGCCGGGCGCGCGGTCGATCGACGAGCGCGCCTGATCCGAGGGCGCCGGACCCGGCGCGCGGGCCGGAGCCGTCGGTCAGCGGCGGAGCCAGCCGGCCTCGGCGAACACCGTCTGCAGCTCGGTCACGAACCGCGACCCGTGGAACCCGTCCGTGACCGCGTGGTTCACCTGCATCGCGAGCGGCATCAGCGTGCGCCCCTCGACGAACCGGTACCGGCCGATGGTGAAGATCGGCAGCAGGTGGTCCCAGCCGTCCCGCACGTGCAGGGCGAACCCGGTGAAGGACGCCCCGGGCAGGGTCGAGATGTCGAACACGTTCTGCGGGCGGTCCGCCTGCGGGAACATGCGGTGGTCGTCCCGGTAGCGCTCCATCGTCGCGACCGCGGCCTCGTGGAAGCGCGCCGGATCGTCGTCGTACGGCACGGTCAGCACGGAGAACGTCTCGGTGTCGGGGTGGAACACGGTGAACATCGGGTGCACGACGTCCCAGACCGCCGGCGAGCCGTCGTCGAGCAGCTGCATCCGGAACTCGTCGTGCCGGTTCACCACCGAGGCGATCGCCCAGATCTGCGACGCGTAGGCGCGGCGATCGGTGGCCCGCACGGTCTCGGCGAAGTCCGTGACGTCGAGTTCGACGGTCATCTCCCACGTGCACGGCACGCGGTCGCGGTAGTGCTCGAAGTGTTCGCGTCGGGGCCATCGGTCGAGGTCGACGGGGCGGAGCTCGGTCATGGGACCAGCTTGGTCGCGAGTGCCTGGTCGAGCGCCGAACGGTCCCCGTCGATCGTGACGCTCACGGCGTCCAGCGGGCGACGCCCCCAGAGGACGAGCAGCAGGTCCTCCGCCCGACCCGTCACCCGGACCGCAGGTCCGGCCGCGGCGGTACCGACGAGCTCCGCCTCGCCGTCGGTGTCCGAGAACGCGAACACGACACCGTCCGACAACGGCTCGACCCGGCCGAGCCGCACCTGGCGGGGGTACAGGTCGCCGACCACCTCACGCACGCCGTCGGACGCCGTGTCTGCCTGGAGGCGCGGCTCGCCCCCGACGGCCTGCCGTGCGTCCCACAGGTGCATCGTCGTCTCGTGCAGCTGTCGTCGTGCCCACGTGCCGGCCGTGTCGGGTGGGTAGATCGCGGTGCATGGAGCGTCCGCCGGACGCGCGCGGAGCGCTGCGACGAGGCGGTCCGCTCCGGCGCGGAACCGGTCGGCGAGGTCGGCGTGCTCCTGCTCGTCCTGCGCGTCCTGCTCGTCCGGCTCGGGGCCGGTGAGCTGGCCGAGTGCCCAGCGGTGGATGTCCGTCAGGTGCCCGGCGAGGTCTGCCAGCGTCCACCCCGGGCAGGATGGCACCACAGCGTCGTGGTCGCCCGAGCGGAGCACCGCCTCGAACCCGTCGACCGCTTCCTCGAGCAGGTCGATGCGGGCCCCGTGCACGGACCCGTCGCTGACGCCGCTCGAACGCAGGGCGGCCCGGAGCCCGTCGATCCCGGTGAAGTGGTGCACTCGCATGCCGAGCTCGACGGCCCCGGCGAGCTTCGGCTCCGAGTCGTCGGTGAAGAACACCTCGGGTCCCGTGAGGCCGAGTGCGTCCAGTACGTGCCGGAACGCCCGGACGTCGGGCTTCGTGAACCCGATCTCGTGCGAGCTGAACACGGCGTCGACCCGGTCGTGCAGCCCGAACGAGGCGACCTCGGCGGGGATGCCGTCCGTGCCGTTCGTCAGCACCGCGGTCGTGTGCCCGGCGGCGCGGAGCTCGTCCACGAGCGCCAGCACGTCGGCGTCCGGCGTGGACGGCTGGCAGCCCCAGGCCTCGGCTGCGGCCGGGTCACCGATGCGCTCGCCGATGGTCCGGATCCAGGCGTCCCGGGTGACCCGGCCCGTCGTCACGTCGTCGATCAGGGGTGCAGCGAACGCCACCGCCTCGATCGTCCCCGGGACGAGGCCGTGTTCGCGCTCGATGGCCTCGACGTGCTCGGGGTGGAAGCGCCGGATGACGCCGTCCAGGTCGAAGAGGACCGCTCGGATGCTCGGCACCGGACGTCAGTCGTTCGGACGGATGAGGCAGAACGGGTGCCCGGCGGGGTCCAGGTACACGCGGAACGTGTCCGTCCCGGAGCCCGTCGCCGTCGCGCCGATGGCCAGGACCGCGGTCTCGCCGGCGTCGAGGTCGTCGACCTTGACGTCGAGGTGGCTCTGCTGCGGCACGTCCTGCCCGGGCCACTCGGGTGCGCGGTACTCCGCCACCCGCTGGAACGCGAGGATCGGCCGGTGGTCCGTGAACGGCAGCGCGACCTCGGCCCAGTCCTCGTCGAAGCCGACGATCTCGCCGCCGAGGAGCTCGGCGTAGAAGCGTGCGAGTGCCCGGGTGTCCGCGCAGTCGAGGACGATGACGTCGAGTGTGCCGATCACAGGAGTGCTCCCGTCGTGACGATGGTGAAGGTGAAGAGCGCCCAGTCGTTGATGATGTGCGCGCCGGTGCTGACGGCGATGTTCTTGGTGCGGATGTACGCCAACGTCAGCACGAGTCGTGCGACCCCGATGACCAGGAACGCCTGGGCGACGTTCCAGCCGTACGTGGGCAGGTGCGCGGCACCGAACCAGACCGCCGTCACGAGCCACGCCACCAGGATCGCCCGCTTCCGGGGCATCCCACCGCGCGAGCAGAACGACAGCACGGCGAGGAACGGCAGGATCGAGAAGAGCTCCTCGCCGAACAGCTGGATCGCGGTGCCGAGGTAGAACGTCGTGACCTCCGCCGCGCCGTGGACGCCGTCCGTCGCGGTGTTCGCGTTCGCGCCGAACACGATGCTCACCAGGATGCCCATCACGGACGACACGATCAGGTTGGCGATCCCGAACGCGACCATGTCCAGGACGTCCCGGCCCGTGGTCCGCTGGAAGATCCGCGACCAGTGCCGCCGGGTGAACACGATGAACACGGTGAGGGGGATGGCCGCGAAGAGGAACCGGGGGACCAGCGACTGCACGTTGTCCGCCGCCGGGTAGAAGCTCAGGACGAGGAACCCGACGGCGCACGCGACGATCACCGTCACCCACTGCACGACGGACAACGGCAGTGGATCCCCGTCGTAGTAGGGGAAGTCCCGACCGTCCCCTCGCTCGATCGCCCTGCCGTACCGCACCGGTACGCGCTCCGGCTCTGCTGCCGTCCCCACCATGCCCCGAGGCTAGCGGGATCAGCGGGCGGCGGCCAGGGCCTTCGTGATGCGCTGCAGCGAGACCGTCTCGGCCGTGCCGAGCTCCTGGGCGAAGAGGCTGAGCCGGAACTCCTCGAGCATCCAACGGGCGTGCACGAGCTCCGGGTGTGCCCCGACGGCCGGGGGGAACGTCCCGCCCGCGTCGACGTAGCGGTCGGTCGCCACCGTGACCTCGCGCATCCAGGTCGCGTCGCGGCCCGGGTTCTGCAGGAGCTTCTGCACGCGGGCGTCCACGCCCTGCAGGTACACCCGGATGCGTCGGAGTCGATCGAGCCCGGCGACCGAGACGAACCCCGGGAACACGAGCCGCTCCATCTGCTGCCGCATGTCCGTGAGCGCCGGCAGGAGCGACATCGAGTTCGCCTGCTTGAGCGAGCGTTCGGCAGCGCGGTGTGCGGCGAGGACCGCAGCGACCTCGGATACGGCGGTGAACATCGTGTCGACGACGGTTCGTGACACGGTGTCGCGCACGGCCTCGAAGTCGGCCTTCGTGAACACCAGCCCGTCCGGGTGCGCTCGGCGGATCCCGGCGTCGACGACCGCAGCGAGCACGTCGTCGAAGAGCGCCGCGGTGGACGGGTACGGGCTGGCGGCGAGCGCGAGCTTCTCCTGGGCGGTGAGGTGCGACTGGATGTACGACACCGGCGACGGCACGGCGTGCATGACCAGCCGTCGGACTCCTGCGGGCATCCGGACGGCCCGGTCGGACGGGGTCGCGAGCAGCTGGACGCCGACCGTCGCCTTCGGGCCCTCGCCCTCCTCGACGAGGGACGGGTACGCGCGGATCACGCCGCCCGCCTGCTTCGTGTCGAGCACCTGCGGCAGATCGTCGGACGGCCAGGCGGTGAGCCCTGAACGTTCCACGGCACCACCGGAGGCGGCCGACGCGACGCGAGCCGCGCCTCCTGGACGCCCTGCGGCGCCCAACGTCGCGGAGGCGACGCTCTGCTGCGTCCGGTCCTTGAGCTTCGTCTGCAGTGCCGACAGGTCCTTGCCGGCCTCGACCCGGCGGCCGCGTTCGTCGACGACCGCCCACGTCGGCAGGAGGTGGGCCGGGACCCGCGAGAGATCGAAGTCCGACTCCGACACGGGCACGTACGTCATGCGCTGGATCGCCTTGGCGAGGGTGGCCCGGAACGACTCGGTCGGCTCGGTCGGGGCGTCGTCGGGAAGCTCGGCGACGATCTTCTCGGCCCAGTCGGCAGCGGGCACGACGTTCTTGCGGATCTGCTTCGGCAGCGACTTGATGAGCGCGGTGACGAGTTCCTTGCGGAGGCCGCGCACCTGCCAGTCGAAGCCCTCTTCGCGCATGCGGGGGAGCAGGGCGAGCGGCACCTGCACGCTCACGCCGTCGTCCTGGGCGCCGGGCTCGAACCGGTACTTGATCGCGAGGCGCTGGTCGCCCGACCGCCACTGGGTCGGGTACTCATGCTGGTCCTGTGCGGCCTCGGCCGCGTCCTCGTCCAGCAGGTCCGACCGGCGCATCGTGAGCAGGTCCGGCTGCTCACGCCTCGTCTGGCGCCACCACCCCTCGAAGTCGCGCGTGGTCGCGATGTCCGCCGGGACGCGGGCGTCGTAGAACTCGAAGACCCGCTCGTCGTCGAAGAGGATGTCGCGTCGACGCGTGCGCTCCTCGAGCTGCTCGAGCTCGCGCCGGAGCCTGCGGTTGTCGCGGTCGAACGCCTGCTGCCCGTCCCACTCGCCCTCGACGAGTGCGTGCCGGATGAAGAGCTCGCGCGAGTGCTCGGGGTCGACGCGCTTGTACTGCACTCGGCGGCGCTGCACGATCGGGACGCCGAACAGGGTGACCCGCTCGTAGGCGACGGCCGCGCCCTGCTTCTTCTCCCAGTGGGGCTCGCCGTACGTCCGCTTGAGGAGGTCCCCGGCGAGCGGCTCGACCCAGGCGGGGTCGATCCGACCCACCGTCCGGGCGAAGAGCCGACTGGTCTCGACGAGCTCGGCGGCCATCACGGCGTCGGGCTGTTTCTTGGCAAGCACACTGCCCGGGAATAGGACGAACCGGGTGTTCCGCGACCCGAGGTAGTCGCGCTTCTCGCGGTCGCGCAGGCCGATCTGGCTGAGGAGCCCGGCCAGCAACGACCGGTGCACCGCGTCGCCGTCGTCGGAGCGCGCCTGCCCGATGCGGACGTCGACCTGCTTCGCCGCCCGCGAGAGCTGCCGGTAGAGGTCCTGCCACTCACGGATGCGCAGGTAGTTCAGGAACTCGGCCTTGCACAGCCGGCGGAACGCACTGGAGGAGAGCTCCTCCTGCTTGTCCTCGATGTGGTTCCAGAGGTTGAGCAGGGTGAGGAAGTCGCTCGTCGGATCGGCGAACCGTGCGTGGAGCTGATCGGCGTGCGCGCGCTTCTCGAGGGGGCGCTCGCGCGGGTCCTGGATGCTCAGGGCGCTGACGACGGCGATGACCTCGCGCCCGACGCCCTGCCGACCGGCTTCGAGCACCATGCGGCCCAGCCGGGGATCGATGGGCAACCGGGTGAGTTGCCTGCCGGTCTTCGTGATCGTGCCCGCGGCGTCGACGGCTCGGAGCTCGCGGAGCAGGTCGAGGCCGTCCTTCACACCCCGGGAGTCCGGCGGCTGCAGGAACGGGAACGCCTCGATGTCGCCGAACCCGAGCGAGATCATCTGCAGGATGACCGCCGCGAGGTTCGTCCGCAGGATCTCGGGGTCGGTGAACTCCGGACGGCGTTCGAAGTCGTCCTCGGAGTAGAGCCGGATGGCGATGCCGGCGCTCGTGCGACCCGCGCGACCGGACCGTTGGTTCGCGCTCGCCTGCGAGATCGCCTCGATCGGCAGCCGCTGCACCTTGGCCCGCGGCGAGTACCGCGAGATGCGGGCGGTCCCGACGTCGATCACGTACTTGATCCCGGGGACCGTCAGACTCGTCTCCGCGACGTTGGTCGCGAGGACGACCCGACGTCGGACTCCCGGCGTACTGCGACGCTCGAACACCCGGTGCTGGTCGGCCGCGGACAGGCGGCCGTAGAGCGGGAGGACCTCGGTGCCGACGTAGCGCTTGCCCTCGATGGCGTCCTGGGCGTCGCGGATCTCGTTCTCGCCCGAGAGGAACACGAGGACGTCGCCCGGGTCCTCTCGCGCGAGCTCGTCGAGCGCGTCGGTGATGCCCTGCATGACGTCGCGGTCGTCCGGGGTGCCGCCGTGGTCGTCCGTCCGCGGGTCGTCCTCGTCGCCGTCGTCGTCGCGGTCGTCGGCGTCCTCGGCGACCAGCGGGCGGTAGCGCACCTCGACCGGGTACGTGCGGCCCGAGACCTCGATGATCGGCGCGTCGCCGAAGTGCTGCGAGAACGACTCGGGGTCGATCGTCGCGCTCGTGATGATGACCTTGAGGTCGGGCCGGCGGGGGAGCAGCCGCTTGAGGTAGCCCAGCAGGAAGTCGATGGTGAGGGATCGCTCGTGCGCCTCGTCGATGATGATCGTGTCGTACCGCTTCAGGTCGCGGTCGAAGTGGATCTCGTTGAGCAGGATCCCGTCCGTCATCAGCTTCACCCGGGTGTCGGAGGACACCTTGTCGGTGAAGCGGACCTGGTACCCGACCAGTCCGCCGAGCTCGCCCCCGAGCTCCTCGGACACGCGCTCGGCGATGGTCCGGGCCGCGATCCGCCGGGGCTGGGTGTGCCCGATGTGCTCACGGCCGAGCTCGAGGCAGATCTTCGGCAGTTGGGTGGTCTTGCCCGACCCCGTGGCCCCGGCGACGATCACGACCTGGTTGTCGCGGATGGCGGCAGCGATGTCGTCCCGCCGCTGCGACACCGGCAGTTCGGGCGGGTACGTGATGACGGGCAGCGTGGTCGACATGAGCATTCCAGGATACCCGTCAGGCGTCCGGGGTGCTGAGCTGTGCGTTCAGCTCGTCGACCGTCCGCGCGGGCAGGGCGCACACCCGGTCGTGGCAGACGTACCCGGCGGGGTCGAGGCCGTCGCGCGACTCGAAGAGCGTGAAGCCGGCGGCGGACCAGTCGGCCGCTTGCTCCGGTGTCACCGCGGCGACGACGGTCCCCGGACGCCGAGCGCCGTGGCCCGCCGCTCGGAGCGGGTCGCTCGGGTCCGACGCCACGACGACGACCTCGCGCGAGGGACGCTGCAGCGCGAGCGCGACCCCGAGGGCGTCGGCGTGCCCGAGCGGCCGCTCGGTGCCGGTGACGGCCCGGTCGGCCACGAGTGACGCTGCGGCTGCCCGGTAGGACTCGTCGCCGGTCAGCGCGGCGAGGGTGGCGGCGGCCGCGGCGAGTGCGACCGTGCCGGAACGCATGGCGGTCTGCGGCTGCTCGCCCGTGGCCGTCCCGGCCGCCGTGAGCACCGGGTCGGCGTCGAACCGCCCGGCCAGGCCGTCGTCGACGAGCGTGCGCGCAACGTCGGCGTAGGGGAGCTCTCCGGTGACGAGGGCGAGCTCGAGGAGCCCCTCGGCCAGGAGTCCCACGTCCTCGATGGTCGGCGGCGCCGTCGACGCGCCGCGCGGCGTGCTCGACCGCACCTTCACGTGTCCGTCCGCGAGGTGCCCGGCGATGATCGCGTCGGCCGCACCCCGCGCGAGCGCGATCATCTCGGCGTCCCCGTGGCGGGCGCCGGCGATGGCGAGTCCCCGGATCGCCAGACCGTTCCAGCCGGTGAGCACCTGGTCGTCGAGCGGCGGGGGATCGAGCCGCCCGCGCTCGTCGAGCGGGAGTCGGTACCACTCGCCCTCGACCCGTCGTCCGTCGATGGTCGATTCGCTGTCCTGTGCCGCGACGAACGCGCCGTCTCCGCGCCGGAGCGTGTCGCGCAGGAAGTCGGCGATCCCCCGGGCCTGCTCAGCGTCGGCGATCGCGAGCAGCCCCGCGTTGTCGTAGAGCATCCGCTCGTAGTGCGGCACCGACCAGTCGCGCTTGGTCGCGTACCGGAAGACCCCACCGTCGGCGTCGGTCAGCTCGGTCGCGCGGATCGCATGCAGGGACCGCTCGAGCAGTGCGGATGCCCGACCGTCGCCGTCGGCGCCGACGTCGGACAGGAACTCGAGCAACGGCGCGCTCGGGAACTTGGGTGCGCCGCCGAAACCGCCGTAGGTGGTGTCCTCAGCCTGTTCCAGTTGGTCGACGACGGCTCGGATCTCGTCGACGGACGGGAGGCGCGGCTCGTCCCCGCCACCACCTTCACCACCCCGGGCGGCGCGGTCCGCCTCGGCCCCCTGCCGGATCGCCGCCGCGATCGCGCTCGCGTTCGCGTCCACCTCGTGTCGGCGCTCGGTCCACGCGTCGAGCACCGCCTCGAGGATCTGCCGGAACGCCGGCACCTGCCCCACGGGCGACGGCGGGAAGTACGTGCCCGCGAAGAACACGTGCCCGTCCGGCGTCAGGAACGTCGTCAACGGCCAGCCGAGCTGCTGTGTGAAGGCGCTCGCCGAGGCCATCAGGCTGGCGTCCACGTCCGGCCGTTCTTCGCGGTCGACCTTCACCGCGACGAAGTCCTGGCGGAGCAGCTCGCCGATGCCCGGGTCCGAGAAGCTCTCGCGTGCCATGACGTGGCACCAGTGGCACGTGGCGTAGCCCACCGACACGAGCACGGGGACGTCGCGTTCGCGGGCCTCGGCGAAGGCTTCCGGACCCCACTCGCGCCAGTCGACGGGGTTGTTGGCGTGCTGGCGGAGGTACGGACTGACGGCGGAGCCGAGGCGGTTGTCGGTCATGGATCCAGCCTGCCTCGACCGTCCTGGGCGTGCTGCCGTCAGTGGCGATCTGTGGACGGATCCGTGGTGTCCACAGGCTCGCGCGGACTGAGCCAGCCCGCCAGCGACGCGAGCTGCGTGGCCAGGTCGGCCGGCGACCGGGAGTCCGTGTCCACCCGGGTGACGTCGCCTCGGACAGTCGAGTCGAGCCTCCTGGCCGTCCGCGTGCTGTGTGCCAGCTGCGCCTCGGGGAGATGACCAACGGAACGACGGCGCAGCCGCTCCGCGGTCGTCGTGTCGTCGGCGCGGAGCAGCACGGCGGTCACGACGGGATCGTCCCCCATCGCCTCGACCAACGCGTCCTGTTCCAGCACCGACACGGTGTTCGTGTACACGAGCCGGTGGTGACCGAGCTCGCGGTACCGGGCCCACATCGTGGCGAGGTTCCGTTCGGCGAGGTGTGCCTCCGGGTGCTCGACGTGCGGCGCAGGGTGTGCGAGGTCGAGGAAGTCGCCCTCGATTACCGCGTGCCGGACGTCTGCGGCGACGAGCAGGTCGTGCAGCGCCTCGGCCACGGTCGACTTGCCCACACCGGACCTGCCCCCGATGAAGAGGACCTCGGAGCGCGGCACGGCGTCAGTCCACGCTGAGGGACAGGAGCGCGAGGGCGGCGTCCTCGGGACCGTAGTCGAAGAGCCGGTCCCAGAACGGGTCGGCGGCCCACGGCACGTCGCCGCCCGCCGGGACAGCGTGTGCCGTCTCGACGAGCCAGTCGAGTTCTGGGCGGACCGCGGTCGCGAAGGCCGGTGGCTCCCACCCGAGCGAACGCGCTGCGCTGGTGTCGAGGACGAACGGTGTCGGCGTGCTCCACGGGGTCGTGCCCACGAACGCGGGAGCGTCGGCGTCGAGCAGGACCTCGTCGAACGGGTGGTCGACGTGCCCGGCGACGGTGCGGACGATCTCGAGCACGCTCGGCGCGGTGTCGTCGGCGACGTTGAGGATCCGGCGGTCCGGTGCATCGGCGACGAGGCGGACGAGGGACCCGATGCCGCTCGCAGCCGTGGTGTGGTCGACGCCACGGCCGTGGTCCGCCAGCAGGATGCGTTCCCGGCCGTCGAGCGCCCGTCGGACGACGAACCACTCACGCGGTCGACCGATACCGACCCCGTACACCTTCGATGGGCGGAGCACGGTGACCGGGGCACCGTGGTCGAGCAGGACCTGTTCGGCGGCGACCTTGGCGGCGCCGTACCCGTCGCGGCCGGTGGGGTCGCCGTCGCCCGCCGTGACCGTCGGCTGCAGCTCGGTCACAGCGCCGCCGAACACGGGCTTGGCCAGCGAGTTGGCGTGTCGGCCCTGTTCGTCGATGTACACGGCCTTCGACGACACGAACACGGTCGAGCCGACGTCGTCGAGGAAGGGCAGGAGCTGCCGGGCGTCGTCGCGGGTGAGGCCGACCGTGTCCACCAGCAGGTCGGCGCCGGGGCGGAGCAGGTCGCGGAGGACGGCGGTGTCGCGGCGGTCGCCCGGCAGGAACGTGGCTCCGGCTGCGGTGAGCTCGTCGGCTGTCGGACCACCCCGACGGGCGACCACGTCCACCTGCCAGTCGTCGCCGCCGCGTCCGGAGGCGTCGAGCAGCGCGCGTGCGACTGCCGAACCGATCCCGCCGGTACCGCCGAGGACGACCGCGCGCCTGGTGCTCATGCGTCAACGGTAGTCGGCACGGGAAGTGCAGCGGACGTCCAGTGCTCGGCGGCCGCCGGGCGGGTGGCCGCCGCCCGGTCTCCGGCGGCTGCCTGGCGGGTGGCCGCCGCCCGGTCTCCGGCGGCTGTCCGGTTCGGTGCCGTGCGGTGTCGCGTCAGGAGGCCACGGCCTCGGGCTCGCGCCGCCACCAGTCGAGCAAGGACCCGTCGTAGACCTGGACCCTGTCGTGGCCGAGGACCGTCAACGCGAGGGCATCGACGCACGCAGCACTGCCGACACCGCAGTACGTGACGATCTCGTCGGCGTCGAGCACCGACGCGAACGCCTGCTCGAGGGCGGCGCCGCGCAGGTACGCGTTCGTCGTCGGGTCGACGATCGAGCCGACGGCGATCGGGGTGCTGCCGGGGACGATCGGCGGGTGTTCGGCGCCCAGAGCGGACTCCGGCGCGGCGAACACCAGCGACGCGGGCTGCTCGCCCGAGACGGCACGGAGGACCCGGTCGTGGTCGGCCCAGAGCGGACGCTCTTCGCCGGCGAGGAAGACCGGTGACGTGTCGTCGCTGGCCTCCGCCGCTCCGGGCGTGGACCGCAGCGCACCGACGCGTACCGGGCGACCCTCGTCGCGCCACTTGGTGAAGCCTCCGTCGAGCACCGCGACAGAGTCGAAGCCGAACGAGCGGAAGATCCACCAGAGCCGCGCTGCCCACTCGCCGACGCTGTCGTCGTAGACCACGACCGTCGAAGTGTTCGTCACGCCGAGCTCGCCGGCGGCCGATTCGAACCGCTCGGCGCCAGGTCGGGTGAACGGCAGGGCGGCGTCCGGCGTCGAGAACGCCTCGACGAGGTCGGCGTACCGCGCACCCGGGACGTGCCCGCGCTGCTCGTAGGAGTCGCGTGCCGTCCGCCAGGTCGTCTCGAGACCGACCCCCGCGGTGTGCACGGACGCGTCGAGGACGACGAGCTCGTCAGCACCGAGGTGGTCTGCGAGCCACTGCGTCGACACGAGCGGCGAGGTCAGGACGGGGGCCATGCCGCACAGGGTAATCGGCACCCCTGACGCACGCGAGGGAAACGGACACACGGCGCAACCCACCGTGTTCCGCGCTCGATCGTCAGACCGGACGGAGCGGTTCCGGCACCCCGGCGGGCACCTCGACGCGGATGCGGTCCCCGGGGCGGACCGTCCCACCGGAGACGACGACCGCCATGACGCCGCCCTTCCGCTCGACCGAGCCGTCCTCTGCACGACCGAGCACCGCGCGCAGGAGACCGGGCTCGAAGTCGTTGATCTGCTGGCACGGGTTCCGGAGACCGGTCACGCGGACACAGGCCTCGTCGCCCAGGTACAGGAGCGTGTCGGTCGGCAACCCGAGCAGGTCCACGCCACGGGTGGTCACGTTCTCGCCCATCTGGCCCGGAGTGACCTCGTACCCTGCCTCGGCGACCTCGTCGAAGAGTTCGGTGTGCAGGAGGTGGACCTGGCGCAGGTTCGGCTGCGAGGGGTCCCGCGCGACCCGGGACCGGTGCTGGACGGTGGTGCCGGCGTGGGCGTCGCCCTCGATGCCCCACCCGGCGACGAGCACGATCTCGTCCACGACGGGCTTGCTGAACCGGTGGTCGGTGTCGCGGCTCACGGAGACGACGGCGGGCTGGTGTTGCTCGTGTTCGGTCACCTCTCGATCCTGGCGCGGATCGGGTCGGGGCGCGAGTGGGGCGGGTGCGGGCGGGTGGGGTGGGGTCGAGCGTGGAGAGATGGGTCGACCCAGAACGACAAGGCCGATGTCGTACGACGTCGATCACGTCGCTCCTACCCGACCGCGACTACCCCCGTGTGCAACGAACGACAACGCCGATGTCGCACGACATCGACGATGTCGTTCGGCCTCGGCCTCGGCCTCGACCGCACCATGGCCCCGGCCCCGCACCCCCGCACCCCCCTCACACCCCGCCCACGCACACGAACGGCCCGCCCCGGAGAACCGGGACGGGCCGTTCGAGTCGAGCGCAGTGCGTCAGTGCGCCGCGGTCGGGATGCTTCCGGTCGTCGCCGCGCTGGCGTGCTCGAGCGTCGCGCGCCGCACCGACTGGCGGTTGATGAGCAGCCCACCGGCGAGCGCGACCAGGACGAGCACGCCCGCCGAGATGCCGAACGCCACGTGGTAGCCGTCGAGCACGGCCTGCGCCTGCTGGACCTTCGTCGGCGCCGCCGACAACCCCGAGAGGCTGTTCTTCACGACGTCGGCGAAGATCGTCGACAGGAGCGCGGTGCCGATCGAGCCACCGATCTGCTGCATGGTGTTCACCGTCGCCGAGGCCACGCCGGCGTCGGCCCGGGCGACCCCGGTCGTCGCGGTGTTCATCGCGGACGAGAAGATCGTGCCCATGCCGAGGCCGATCACGATGAGCGCCGGCAGGACCGTCCCCGCGTAGGAGCTGTCGAGGTCGGTGCGGAGGAGCAGCAGCAAGCCGATCGACGCGACGAGACCACCGGCGAAGATGAGCACCTTCGGTCCGACGCGGGGGAGCAGACGACCACCGATCTGCGTCGCCGAGATCATGATCGACAGCGGCATCGGCAGGAACGCCAGGCCGGTCTGCAGCGAGCTGAACCCGAGGGTCTGCTCGAGGTAGTAGGTCAGGAACAGGAAGATGCCGAACATGCCGATCGCCACCAAGCCGATCGCGATGAACGAGCCACCGCGGTCACGGTCGAGGACGACGCGCAGGGGGAGCAGCGGGTGGGCGACGCGCGTCTCGATGAAGACGAACGCCGCGATGAGCACCACGCCCGCGGCGAGCATGACGATCGTGAGCGGGGCGTCCCAGCCGTTCGTCTCGGCGTTCGAGAAGCCGTAGACGACCCCGACGAGGCCGGCCGTGATCGTGAGGACGCCGGCGACGTCGATGCGCGGACGCTCGACCTTCGGCGGCTTCGCCATGAAGACCAGGGCGCCGATCACGCCGAGGACCGCGAACACGACGTTCACGTAGAGGCACCAGCGCCACGACGCGTACTCGGTGAGCACGCCGCCGAGGAGCAGGCCGATCGCGGCACCGGAGCCGGCGATCGACCCGAAGATGCCGAACGCACGGCCGCGTTCCTTCGGGTCACGGAAGGTCGTGGTGAGCATGCCCAGGGCCGAGGGGGCGAGCAGCGCGCCGAACACGCCCTGCAGCGCACGGGCGGCGACGAGCAGGCCGAAGGAGTCCGCCAGCCCGCCGAGCACGGACGCCACGGCGAAGCCGACGAGCCCGATGATGAAGGTGTTCTTGCGACCGAAGAGGTCACCGAGCCGCCCGCCGAGCAGTAGCAGGGATCCGAATGCGAGCGAGTACGCCGTGACGATCCACTGGCGCTGGTCGGTGCCGAAGTCGAGGTCCGCCTGGGCGGAGGGGAGTGCGATGTTGACGATCGTCGCGTCGAGCACGACCATCAGCTGCGCGAGGGCGATGACCGCCAGGGCGATCCAACGGTGGTTGCTCTTGTCGGGCGCGGAGCCGGAAGTCGTGGGTGCGGCCCCGGTGGGGGTCGGCACGGTCTGTTCTGCCGTCACGGCAGCCTCCTTCGAGAAGGTGGAGGGATGGTGGAACGCGCGCCGTCGGGCGTTCCGGAGAGTGAGGGGTGAAGCGGATGCGACGCATCCGCTTGTGACCAGTGTAGACCGAAACGGAAGGTCTGCATCCGCTTATTCCCAGAAAGTTCAACTAGCGTCGGGTCAGTGAGCACCACCGACCTCGAGCGCCCCCTCCGCGCCGACGCAGCACGCAACCGCGAGCTGATCCTCCAGACGGCACGCAAGTGCTTCGCGGAACGCGGGTTGTCGGTCACGCTCAACGACATCGCGCACGAGGCCGGCGTCGGCGTCGGGACGGTCTACCGCCGCTTCGCCGACAAGGACTCCCTGATCGAGGCGCTGCTCGCGACGAAGTTCGAGGCGATGAACGACGCCGCCGCACGAGCGGCGGACGAGACCGATCCGCGTGAGTCACTGCGGGTCTACCTGATGGGCGTGTTCGAGTTCCGCGCGCGGGATCGGGCACTCGCCGACGCCATCGTGCGTGCGGGCAGGTCGCGGCCGTCGATCGTGCAGGAACGCGATCGCCTCGAGACCCAGGTCTCGGAGATCATCCGCCGCGCGCGGGACGCCGGGGTGGTCCGGGCCGGCTTCGACTACCGAGACCTCCCGATGCTCACCTCGATGGTCGGCACCGTGGCGGACAGCACCCGCGCGCACGACCCGAACGCTTGGCGGCGCTACGCAGAGGTCCTGATCGAAGGGGTGTTGCCGGGATCGACCGACGCGCCGATGCTGGGCGAGCCACTCGACCGCGAGTCGATCGAACGCGCACTCCACGCGCAGTCCTGACGCGAAAACGACCCCGCGCTACAACCAGCTGGGCACCCAGTAGTGCGACCGGACGAAGTCCCACGGCATCTGGATCCCGGTCCACATCGGCAACCAGTACGCCGACGCGAGCACCACGACCCCGAGGTACACCCCGACCCAGACGACCGCACGGGTCCGGCGTGGACGGGGATCGTCGCGTGATCCGAGGACCACCCCGATCGCCGCGGCGAGCGCCATCACCATGAACGGCTCGAACGAGATCGTGTAGAACTGGAACACCGTCCGGTTCACGTAGAGCAGCCACGGCAGGTACCCCGCCGCCACGCCCATCAGCACGAAGGCGTACTCCCACCGTCGACGCAGGATCCAGAGCACGAGCAGTGCGACGGTCGCGATGACGGCGGCGTACCAGATGAACGGGTTCGCGATGCCGGTGATGGCCTCTCCGCAGCGGGTCGCCGTGCAGCCGTCCTGGCCGGCGTTCGTGCCGACGTAGTACATCGACGTGGGTCGCTGCATGACGAGCCAGAGCAGCGGGTTCGCCTGGTACGAGTGCGGGGTGTGCAGACCGATGTTGAAGCCGTAGATCTCGGACTGGTAGTGCCACCAGTTCTGCAGGCTGTCCGGCACCCACGCGAGTGCACCGGTCCAGCGCTGCCCGCCCGTGGCGATCCAGTCGCGGTCCCAACCGTCCTTCGACACGAACCACCCGGTCCACGACGCGACGTAGGTGACCGCGGCGATCGGCACCGTGAGCAGGAACGACGCCGGTCCCTGCTGCAGCCAGGCGCTCGAGGACCAGAACTCGATGCCGGCCCGCTTCCGCAGCATCATGTCGGTCAGCACGGAGTACACCGCGAAGAACGCGAGGAAGTACATGCCCGACCACTTCGTCGCGGTCGCGAGGCCGAGCGCCAGCCCCATCGCGATCAGCCACGGACGCCACCAGATCACCGGTCCCCAGAGCGTGTCGCGGCCCGCCGCCGTGCGTCGGGCGACCCAGGCGTCGAGCCGCCGGGACGTCCAGCGACGGTCGAGCAGCAGCGCGCCGAAGCCGAGCACCACGAAGAAGGTCAGGATCCCGTCGAGCAGGCTGACCCGGGACAGCACGATCGCCTGCCCGTCGATCGCGAGCAGGAACCCGGCGAGCGTCCCGACCAGCGTCGAGCGGAACAGCGACCGGGCGATGACCGCCGTGAGGAACACGGTCGCCGTGCCGAGCACCGCCACAGCGAACCGCCACCCGAACGAGTTGTCCGCGCCGAACAGGAGCATGCCGAGGCCGATGAGGTACTTGCCGAGCGGCGGGTGCGCGATGAACTCCGCAGCGCTGGAGAACAGCGAGGTCTCGCCGGACGCGAACCGCTGGTCCGTCGTCGGCTGGGAGCCGTCCGCGGGGTTGCCGGGCCACGTGCCCTCGTACCCGAGGTGCACGATCGACCAGCCGTCCTTGACGTAGTACGTCTCGTCGAACACGAGTGAGTGCGGGTGCCCGAGGGCGACGAGCCGTAGGACCGCGGCCAGCAGCGTGACGGCGAGCGGACCGGCCCAGCGCCACAGTGCGACGCGGCCGGCGGTGGAGAGCGTCCGCCCCCACCAGTCGTCGAGACGGGAGCCGACCGGCCCGTCGGGGACGGCGGTTCGGTCGTCGGTCAGCTCGCTGGTCATCGAGAGAGCATCCTACGGATCGCTCCGGTGACGGAGGTGCCAGCACAATGGAGGGGTGATCGTGCTCGCAGCAACGCCCATCGGCAACCTCGGAGACGCCTCCCGGAGGTTGGTCGAGACCCTCTCGAACGCGAGCGTGGTCGCCGCCGAGGACACCCGCACCGCGATCCACCTCATGCGCGCGCTCGGCATCGAGAACCGCCCGCGCCTCATCGCGCTCCACGAGCACAACGAGCGGGCGAAGGCGGCCGAGGTCGTCGAGCTCGCGCGCGACGAGGACGTCGTCGTCCTGACGGACGCCGGCATGCCCGCGATCAGCGACCCGGGATTCCCCCTCGTCGAGGCCGCGGCGGCCGCGGGGGTCACGGTCACCGCGTTGCCGGGTCCCTCGGCGGTGCTCATGGCGCTCGCCGTGTCGGGTCTGCCGACCGACCGCTTCAGCTTCGAGGGGTTCCCGACCCGGAAGGGCGGGGAACGGCGTCGGCTGTTCGCGTCGCTCGCCGGGGAGCAGCGGACGATGGTGTTCTTCGAGTCGCCGCACCGTCTGGGCGACACCCTCGCGGACATGGCCGCCGGTTTCGGGGACGATCGGCGCGCGGTCGTCTGCCGCGAGCTCACGAAGCTGCACGAGGAGGTCCGACGAGGCTCCCTCGCGGAGCTCGCCGCCTGGGCGGCCGACGGGGTGCGGGGCGAGATCTGCGTGGTCGTCGAGGGCTCGACGGGTGCACTCGACGCGACGACGATCGAGGACGGGGTCCGACTCGTGCTCGAGCGGGTCGCCGCCGGGTCACGCATGAAGGAGGCCGCGGCGGCCGTCGCGGACGCGACGGGGTTGTCGAAACGCGACCTATACGAGGGCGCGCTGGCCGCGCGGTAGACGCGAGCGTCATCGGACTGGAGGCGCGGTTCCGGCCCGCACCGCGCCTCCAGTCCGGTTCTCCACAGGTGGCGCGCGGGGCGCGTCATGCGGCTCCCGCCCGCCCGTAGGATGGTCCGCATGTCCGACGGGTCCTCGTTCAGCATCACCACGCCGATCTTCTACGTGAACGACGTGCCCCACATCGGGCACGCCTACACCGAGGTCGCCGCGGACGTCCTCGCGCGCTGGCACCGGCAGCGCGGCGACGACACGTGGCTGCTGACCGGCACGGACGAGCACGGGCAGAAGATCCTGCGGACCGCCAGCGCGAACGACGTCTCCCCGAAGGAGTGGGCGGACCGTCTCGTCAACGACGCGTGGAAGCCGCTCCTCGACACCGTCGACGTCGCGAACGACGACTTCATCCGCACGACGGACGAGCGGCACGAGCGCGGTGTGACGGCCTTCCTGCAGAAGCTGTACGACGACGGCTTCATCTACGCCGGCGAGTTCGAGGGCTTCTACTGCGTCGGCTGCGAGGAGTACAAGCAGCCGAGCGACCTGGTGCCCGGCACCGGTGCGTACGAGGGGCAGCAGGTCTGCGCGATCCACTCGATCCCGGTCGAGGTGCTGTCCGAGCGCAACTACTTCTTCCGCATGTCCGACTTCGAGCAGCGCCTGCTCGACCTGTACGAGTCGAACCCGCTGTTCATCCAGCCCGAGAGCGTCCGGAACGAGATCATCTCGTTCGTCAAGCAGGGCCTGCGCGACCTGTCGATCTCGCGGTCGAGCTTCGACTGGGGCATCCAGATCCCCTGGGACCACGACCACGTGCTGTACGTGTGGTTCGACGCGCTGCTGAACTACGTCACGGCGCTCGGCTACGGCAGCGACGACGACGAGGCCTTCCGGCGCCTCTGGCCGAGCGTGCACATCGTCGGGAAGGACATCGCCCGCTTCCACGCGGTGATCTGGCCCGCGATGCTGATGGCCGCCGGGCTGCCCGTCCCGGAGCGTGTGTTCGGCCACGGCTGGTTGCTCGTCGGCGGCGAGAAGATGTCCAAGTCGAAGCTGACCGGCATCGCGCCGTCGGAGATCACCGACACGTTCGGGTCCGACGCGTTCCGCTACTACTTCCTCCGCGCGATCACCTTCGGGCAGGACGGCAACTTCAGCTGGGAAGACATCTCCGCCCGCTACCAGGCCGAGCTCGCGAACGGCTTCGGCAACCTCGCGTCCCGGCTCGTCGCGATGCTGCAGAAGTACTTCGACGGCGCGGTGCCCGCGCGCGGCGACCTCAGCGCGTCCGACGCGGCCGTCGACGCCCTGGCCGTGTCGGTCACCGAGCGTGCGGACGCCGCCATCGCCGCGTTCGCTCCGCACGAGGCCATCGCCGCCGTCTGGGAGCTCGTCGACGCCCTGAACGGGTACATCACCGAACAGCAGCCGTGGGCCCTGGCGAAGGACGACGCCCAGCGCGAGCGGCTCGGCACCGTCCTCGCGACCGCGCTCCGCGGGCTCGGCACCGTCGCCGTCCTGCTCTCGCCGGTCATGCCGAAGGCGACCGAGAAGCTCTGGGCCTCGATCGGCGCCGGTGGATCGATCGCCGAGCAGCGGGTGGACCGTGCCTGGGAGTGGCAGGGTGCGTCGACCGTGGTGCCGCTCGAGTCCGGACTGTTCCCGCGCATCGAGCAGTCGGAGCAGGGCGCAGCGTGACCGACGCCCACATCCGTACCCGTGGCGACGGGGACGGTCCCGCGCGGGACCTGACCTACCCGCCGTTGCCCGAGGCGCTCGTCGTCCCGGTCTACGACAACCACACCCACATGGAGATCGCCGACGGCGGCGACGGAGCGCTCGACTACCGGGAGCACCTCGACCGCGCGTCGAGCGTCGGGGTGCGCGGTGTCGTGCAGGTCGGCACCGACCTCGCGACGTCGGAGTGGTCCGCCGCGATCGCCGCTCGGGAGCCCCGGGTCCTCGCCGCCGTGGCGCTCCACCCGAACGAGGCGCCCGTGCTGCAGGAGCAGGGTCTGCTCGACGAGCACCTCGCCGGCATCGACCGACTCGCGGCGTTGCCCCGGGTCCGGGCGATCGGTGAGACCGGGCTCGACTTCTTCCGCACCGGCGAGGACGGGCGCGATGCCCAGGTCTGGTCGTTCGAGGAGCACATCCGCATCGCGAAGGAGCACGACCTCGCGCTGACGATCCACGACCGTGACGCGCACGACGCCGTGGTCGAGGTCCTCGACCGCGTCGGCGCTCCCGAGAAGACCGTGTTCCACTGCTTCTCCGGCGGCCCCGACCTCGCTCGCCTCTGCGCCGAGCGCGGCTGGTACATGTCGTTCGCCGGCACCGTGACGTTCAAGAACGCCGCCGGGCTGCGCGAGGCCCTGCTCGTCGCGCCACGACACCTGATCATGGTCGAGACCGACGCGCCGTACCTCACGCCGACGCCGTTCCGTGGCCGCCCGAACGCGCCGTACCTCATCCCGCTCACGCTCCGGTCGATGGCCGAGACCCTCGGGACCGACGCCTCGATGCTCGCGGCGCAGATCGCCTCGACGACCGAGCTCGTCTACGGCGCGTGGGACGCCGAACCCGTGACGGTGGAGCAGTAGTGGCGTCCCTGCTCGGTCCGGCGGAGATCCGTGACCTCGCGGCCCAGCTCGACGTCACGCCGACGAAGAAACTCGGGCAGAACTTCGTGCACGACGCCAACACCGTCCGCCGCATCGTCGCGTCCGGCCGGGTGACCGCCGACTCGAAGGTCCTCGAGATCGGGCCCGGTCTCGGCTCGTTGACCCTCGGGTTGACCGAGACCGGCGCGTCCGTCACCGCGGTGGAGATCGACGGCCGACTCGCCGCCCAGCTGCCGACCACGGTCGCCACCCTGCAGCCCGGCGCCCGGCTCGAGGTCGTCCACCAGGACGCCCTGACCGTCGCCGCGACGGACCTGCCCGAGGCACCCACACACGTCGTCGCCAACCTGCCGTACAACGTCTCCGTCCCGGTGCTGCTCCACCTGCTGGCGACCTTCCCCTCGATCGAACGGGCGCTCGTCATGGTGCAGGCCGAGGTCGGCTACCGCATCGCCGCGGCTCCCGGCAGCAAGGTCTACGGGGCGCCGAGCGTGAAGGCCGCCTGGTACGGATCGTGGTCGATCGCCGGGCAGGTCAGCCGGCAGGTGTTCTGGCCGGTGCCGAACGTCGACAGCGTCCTCGTCGGCTTCGACCGGCACGAGCCTCCCGGGGACGACGTCCTGCGGGCGCAGATCTTCGCGCTCGTCGACGGGGCGTTCCAGCAGCGACGGAAGATGCTGCGCCAGAGCCTCTCCGGGGTCCTCGGCAGCAGTGCTCGTGCGTCGGAGCTCCTCGCCGCTGCCGGCATCGACCCGACGGCTCGGGGCGAGATGCTCAGCGCCGACGACTTCGTGCGCCTCGGCCGGACGGTCCTCGACGCGGGGGAGTGAGCCCCCCGGCCGCGTCCGTCGTCGTGCGCCAGTGCCCGGGGCGCTGGAAGCCCTCGGGCAGGACCGTGCCCGAGTCGCCCCGTGCCGCGTTGACCTGCATCTGGGTGAGGTACACCGCGCCGGAGAGATCGGTGCCGCGCAGGTCCGCATCGCGGAGGTCGACGCCGAGCAGGTCACAACGGTCCAACCGTGCACCCCGGAGGTCTGCCGCGATGGCGAGCGACCCCCGCAGGGTCGCTCCGCGCAGGTCCGCCCCGCGGAGGTCTGCACCGACGAGGTCCGACCCTGCACCGACCTGTTGCGCACGGGCGCCGATCGGACCCTGCGCTCGCGCGATCGCACTCGCATCGAGCAGGAGCGGGCGGACTCGGTCGTACTCCGCGTCGACGTCGAGGGTCGCGAGGTCCTCGGGTGTCCCGTCGCTCAGCAGACGGACGTGCTCGAA
Organism: Curtobacterium sp. A7_M15; assembly: GCF_030705415.1. Classification (GTDB taxonomy): domain Bacteria; phylum Actinomycetota; class Actinomycetes; order Actinomycetales; family Microbacteriaceae; genus Curtobacterium. The sequence goes on from NZ_JAUZED010000001.1 coordinate 57,569, forward strand.
GGCGGCGACCCACGGGGCCTCGTCGCTGGTCGACCGCACGAGCGCGATCGCCTCGTCGAGGTGACGGAGCAGGTCGTGGAGTCGTCGGACGATCGGGAACGTGGCGAACATGGATCGCCGAGTCTCCGGGTCGTCGCGCCACGAGCGGCCCCCGAAGGTGTGCCGGGAGACCTTCTGCCCGGCGCCCGAGCAGTCGAACACCGTGCAGCCGGAGAAACCCCGCTCGCGCAGGTGCGGGTGGATCCGGCAGGCGTCCGCCTCGTCGAGGTTCGTGCACGGGTCGCCGGCGTCCTTGTCGAACGGGAAGTCCGCGGACTTCGCGAACGCCAGGGCGACGCAGCACAGGCCGAAGCAGTTCGCGCAGTCGGCGCCGAGGTCCTCGCGCCGCCCCAGCTCGACCCGCGTCCGCGTCGCCATCAGTGGTCGTTGACCCGGACGACCGTCCCACCGGTCAGTGACAGCAGCTGCTCGAACGTCAGGGGGAGCACGCTGTTCGCCGTCCCCGCCGCCGACCAGACCGTGCCGTACTCGCGGAGCGCTTCGTCCACCACGGTGCGGATCGGGGAGGGGTGACCGACGGGCGAGACACCGCCGATGGGTTGCCCGGTGATCTCGCGGACCTGTTTCGCGGTGGCCATCGTGAGCTCGGTCGCGCCGATCTGCGTCGCGAGCAGGTCGGTGTCGACCCGGTGTCGACCGGAGGTCATCGCGAGCAGGGGCTCTCCGTCGGCCAGGAACAGCAGGCTGCTCGCGATCGCTCCCGGTTCGGTGCCGAGCGCGGCTGCGGCCTGCGCGGCGCTGTGGGTCGAATCGGGGAGTTCCCGGGCGGTCGCGTCGATGCCGGCTTCGGCGACGATGCGCTGGACGGTGGCGAGGCGGTCGTTCATCACCGTCCATCCTCCTCGGGTTCGGCGTCCGCCGCGAGTACCGAGCGTGAAGCCGTAGAAATCCAACATGTTTGCAGACCGGCTCCACGGCTGTCTACCGTCGTCCCCACGAACCGAAGGAGACACCATGGCCAGCCCCCGTCGTCCGCTCGAGCGCTCTGCACGCCCAGGGCCGCTCTCGCATCACACGCTCACTCCTGCTGAGATCGAAGCACGTCGCACCCGACCGACCGGCACCCCGGCAGAACGCGCAGAACGGGTCCACGAGATCCTCAGCACGTCGACCTTCACGATCGCTCCCCGTCCCACTCGTCGCACGTGGCGGGGTGTCTGGCGATCGAGCGGCTGGACGAGTTCCTGACGAGATCACGAGCGTGATGCGATCGCACCGCCCCGACGATGGCCGCATGACCGGGCGGTGCGATCGCCGGTCGTCAGTGCCCCCGCGACGCCAGCGCCTCGATGAGCTGCTGCTGCGTCCCGTCGCGCTCCGACCACCGCAGCGGCAGCACGTTCTGCACCAGGATCTCCGGCGCCGCGCCGGCCTGCAGCAGCGACACCACCTCGTCGAGGAACGACGACAGCGGCATCCCGCCGAAGTCGACCCCCTCGCCCATGAGATCGGTGGCGACCGCCGGCGGCACGAGCTCGAGCACCGCGACCGGGGACCCGGTCAGCTGCTGTCGGAGCGACTGCGTGTAGGAGTGCACCGCGGCCTTCGTGGCGCTGTAGGTCGGGGTCGCGGCGAGGGGTGTGTACGCCAGGCCCGACGACACGGTGACGATCGTCGACGCCGGACGACCGAGCAGGTGCGGCAGGAACGCGTCGATGAGGCGGATGGTGCCGAGCAGGTTCGTCTCGACGGTGGCGACGGCGTCGGCCAGGTGCTCCGAGGAACGCAGGTCCTCGGCGCGCATGATGCCCGACATCGTCACGAGCGTGTCGAGCGACGGGTACGCGTCGATGACCGAGGCGGCTGCGGCGGTGATCGACGCCGGGTCGGTGACGTCGAGCTCGACGGTGCCGAAGCCGTACTCGTCGTGCAGGGAGTCGAGCAGGGCGCGACGGCGGCCGCCGATGACGACGGTGCTGCCCGCGTCCTGCAGGCGCTGGGCGAGGCCGAGGCCGATGCCCGAGGTCGCGCCGGGGATGAAGACGGTGGAGTTCGTGATGTCCATGACGACCACGATCCACCCGCCCACCCGTGCGAACCAGAGCGCCGTCATCGGGGGACCGCCGGTCCCTGGCAGGTGATCGCGAGCCGGTGCACGATGAAGGCATGGACCGCCCCGCGCTCGCCGACTTCCTCCGCCGCCGCCGCGAACTGTTGCGGCCCGAGGACGTCGGACTCGGCTCCGGGCCCCGCCGTCGCACGCCCGGGCTCCGGCGCGAGGAGGTCGCCGCGTTGGCCGGCATGTCCGCCGACTACTACACGCGCCTCGAGCAGCAGCGCGGACCGCAGCCGTCCGAGCAGATGGTGGCGGCGATCGCACGGGCCCTCCGGTGCAGCCTCGACGAGCGTGACCACCTGTTCCGTCTCGCCGGGCACAACGCGCCCGCTCGGGTGCACCGTTCCGACCACGTCGACCCGGCGATCCTCCGTGTGCTCGACCGGCTCGAGGACACCCCGGCGATCGTGGTGAACGACCTGGGCGAGACCCTCGTCGAGAACCGCCTCGGGGCGGCGCTGCTCGGCACGACGACGGGGCTGCCCGGCAACGAGCGGTACCAGCCGTGGCGCTGGTTCATGACCGAGTACGAACGGGCGAAGTACGCGCCCGAGCAGCACGACCGGCTGGCTCGTGCGCAGGTGGCGTCCCTCCGGGCGGCGATCGGCGCCGCGGGACCGGCAGACTCCCGGGCGGCGGAGCTGATCGCCGACCTCGAGGCGAACAGCGAGGAGTTCCGAGCGCTCTGGTCGCTGCACGAGGTGGCCAGCCGGTGGGAGGACCACAAGACGTTCGTCCACCCCGAACTCGGCCGCATCACGGTGGACTGCCAGGTCCTGCACACGACGAGTCAGACCCAGGCGCTGCTGCTCTTCACGGCCCCGACGGGGAGCGAGGACGCGCAGAAGCTCGAGCTCCTGGGCGTGGTCGGTCAGCAGACCTTCGCGCACTGACGGAGTAAGCGCGCGTCACACACCTGGCGACTCCCGGCCAGCCGTGCCTATGGTGGCGAGGTGAGCACTCCCCGCGTGTACGTCATCCACGAGAACCCCGAGTGGTTCCCGCCGCTCGCCGCTGCCTTCGAGGCCGAGGGGGTCCCCGTCGAGGAGATCCTCCTCACCGAAGGCCAGATCGACCTCGGAGCCGAACCCGCGCCGGGCGTGTACTGGAGCAGGATGTCGGCGAGTTCCCACACCCGCGGGCACGAGCACTCGAAGGAGTACACCCGGGCGGTCCTCGGCTGGCTGGAGCGCGCCGGCCGCCAGGTCGTCGGTGGCAGCCACGTCCTCGAGCTCGAGGTCTCGAAGGTCGCCCAGCACGGACTGCTCCGGAACGCCGGGTTCGACGTGCCCCGCACCACCGCCGTCTTCGGGAGCACCACGCTCAAGCAGGCGGCGCACGACTTCACCGGCGGCCAGGACGTTCCGTTCATCACGAAGCACAACCAGGGCGGCAAGGGCCTGGGCGTCCGTCGGTTCGACTCGCTCGCCGAGTTCGACGCCTACGTCGACAGCCCGGAGTTCGAGGAGCCCGTCGACGGCATCACCCTGCTGCAGGAGTACCTGACCGCACGCGAGCCCTTCATCACCCGCGTCGAGTTCGTCGGGGGCGAGTTCGTCTACGCCGTCCGCGTGGACACGAGCGCCGGCAGCTTCGAGCTGTGCCCGGCCGATGCGTGCGAGGTCCCGCAGGTCATCGCCGGAGCCGTCTGCGACGTGCCCGGCACCGAGGCCGCCGGGGCGCCCCCGGCCTTCAGCGTCCGCACCGAGGTCACGGCCGAGCACCCGCTCGTCCGACAGCTCCGTGGGTTCCTCGCGGACCAGCGGATCCAGATCGCGGGCGTCGAGTTCATGGAGACGACGGACGGTCGCACGGTGGTCTACGACATCAACACGAACACGAACTACAACCCCGCCGTCGAGGAGACCGCTCCGGCCTCCGGCCCGCGGTCCATCGCGCGCTACCTCGGTGGGCTGCTGGAGACGCAGTACGCGGCGCAACTCACGGCCTGAGAACACACGATCCACCGGACAGGAGGGGGGGGGGGGGGGGGGCCCCCCGCCCCGCCGGCCCGCCCCCCCCCCCCCCCCACCCCCCCGCCCCCCCGGCGGGGGCGGGGGCCGCCCCCCCCCCCCCCCCCCCCCTGCCCGACACTCCCCACCTCCCCAAGGAACTCACCCCGTGCGATTCGGATACTGGACCCCGCTCTTCGGCGGCTGGCTGCGCAACGTCGACAACGAGAACATGCCGGTCACCTTCGACTACGTCAAGCGGCTGGCGCAGCGCGCCGAGCGGATCGGCTTCGACCTGACGCTCGTGCCGGAGCTCAACCTCAACGACATCAAGGGCACGGCAGCGCCGTCGCTCGAGGCCTGGTCGCTCGCGGCGGCCATCGCGGCGACGACCGAGCGTCTCGAGATCATGGCCGCCATGCGCCCCGGCTACCACCTGCCGGCGGTCACGGCGAAGCAGGCGGCGACCATCGACGACATCTCCTGCGGCCGGTTCACGTTCAACGTGGTGAGCGCGTGGTGGGCGGAGGAGGCGAAGCAGTACGGCGGCATCTTCTCCGAGCACGACGACCGGTACAAGCGCACCGCGGAGTTCGTCGAGATCATGAAGGGGCTCTGGCGGGAGACGCCGTACTCCTTCCACGGGGAGTACTACGACATCGAGAACAGTCACCTCGAGCCGAAGCCCCGCGTGACCCCGCGCATCTACGCCGGCGGTGAGAGCGAGGCCGGCAAGGCGGCGATCACCGGGTACGCCGACGCCTACGTGACCCACGGCGGCACCGTCGAGGAGCTCCGGACGAAGATCGCCGAGATGCGGCGGCGCCGGGTCGACGCCGGCCTGCCGCCGTTCGAGGCGTTCGGCATGGCCGCCTACGTCATCGTCCGCGAGACCGAGGAGGAGGCACAGGCCGAGCTCGCCCGGATCACCGACGTGCAGCACGGGCGCGCGTACGAGTCGTACCAGGACTTCATCTCGAAGTCGCAGCTCGAGCACGTCCCCTCGCTCGAGGACTACTCGGTATCAAACCGTGGCCTCCGCCCCGGGTTCGTCGGCACGCCTTCCCAGGTCGCCGCGCGCATCCGGGAGTTCGAGGACGCCGGCGTGGACACCCTGCTGCTGCAGTTCTCGCCGCAGTTGGAGGAGATGGAGCGCTTCGGCGAGCAGGTCATCCCGCTCGTGCGCCCGTCGGTCGTGCCGACCGGGGTCGCTTCGTGAGCGCCGAGGACAGCGCCGAGCAGGGGTGGGCGTTCGAGACGAGGCAGATCCGCGCCGGGTACAAGGCCGACCCGGGCTGGGGTGCCAACGTCCCGCCGATCGCGCAGAGTGCCGCGTTCGTGTACCCGTCGGGCGAGGACGCGGCCGACCGGTTCATGCTCAATGCTCCGGGCCACACGTACTCGCGGGTGAACAACCCGTCCGCCGCGGCGCTCGAGCGGCGCATCGCCGACCTCGAGGGCGGTGTCGGCGCCCTCGCCCTGGCGTCCGGTCAGGCGGCGACCTCGCTCGCCGTGCTCGGCCTCGCCCGCGCCGGCGACCACATCGTGTCGAGCGCATCACTGTACGGTGCGACCTACACGCTCTTCGCGTCGACGCTGGGCGACCTCGGCATCGCGTTCACGTTCGTGCAGGACCCGACCGACCTCGACGAGTGGGCGGCGGCGGTCCGTCCGGAGACGAAGGCGTTCTTCGGGGAGTCGATCCCGAACCCGCGCGGTGACGTCCTCGACTTCGCGGGCGTGGCCGGCGTCGCCCACGAGCACGGGGTGCCGCTCATCGTGGACAACACCATCGCGACGCCGTACCTCGTCCGCCCGATCGAGCACGGTGCGGACATCGTCGTGCACTCGGCGACGAAGTACCTCGCCGGGCACGGCAGCGCCATCGCCGGACTCATCGTGGACAGCGGGAACTTCGACTGGGCGGCGCACGCCGAGCGCTATCCGCAGCTCGCCACCACCGAGCAGTCCGGCTTCGCGAACACGAACTTCGCGTCGAAGTTCGGGCGGCGGGCGTTCATCCAGCGCACTCGGTCGAAGCTGTCGGCCGACCTCGGCCCGGCGATCGCACCCTTCACCGCCTTCCTCGTGCTGCAGGGCATCCAGACCCTGTCGCTCCGGATGGACCGGCACGTGTCGAACGCGGCGGCGGTCGCCTCGTGGCTGGACGCGCACGACCAGGTGCTCGGCGTGCACTACGCCGGGCTGCCGTCGTCGCCGTGGCACCACCTGCAGCAGCGCTACGTGCCGCAGGGGCCGTCCGCGGTGCTCGCGTTCGACCTCGACGGCGGGGTCGACGCCGGGCGGCGGTTCGTCGCGGCACTCGAGCTGTTCGACCACGTGTCGAACATCGGCGACGTGCGCTCGCTCGTCGTGCATCCGGCGTCGACGACCCACGTGCAGATGACCTCCGCCGAGCGGGCGTCCGCGGGGGTCGGGGACGGGCTGATCCGGCTGTCCGTCGGACTCGAGCACGTGGACGACATCCTCGCGGACCTCGCGCGCGGCTTCGCGGCTGCATCGGGATAGGTTGGGGGCATGACCACGCTGGCCGCTCCGACCCGCGTGCGGACGCGCGCCCCCGGGAAGATCAACGTCTACCTGTCGGTCGGTGCCCTGCAGGACGACGGTTACCACGACGTGGCGACGGCGTACCAGGCGGTCTCGTTGTACGAGGACGTCTCGGCCGAACCGGCGGACGACTTCTCGGTGACCTTCACCGGGCCCATCGACACCCGGGCAGTCCCGGTGGACGAGTCGAACCTCGCGATCCGGGCAGCGCGCCTCGTCGCCGACGCAGCCGGGTACCGCGGGGGCGTCCGACTGACCATCGACAAGCAGGTCCCGGTCGCCGGGGGGATGGGGGGCGGCTCCGCCGACGCGGCAGCGACCCTGCTCGCCGTCGACACCCTGTGGGGCACCGCGCTCGGGCGCGAGGAACTGCTGCGCCTCGCCGCCCAGCTCGGCGCCGACGTGCCGTTCGCCTTCGCCGGCGGGACGGCGGTCGGTACCGGGCGTGGCGACGAGCTGAGTCCAGCCCTGGCCAAGGGCGAGTTCCACTGGGTGCTCGCCCTGAGTGACTCCGGTCTCTCGACGCCGGCCGTGTACCGGGCGCTGGACGAGCACCGGGATCGGTACCGCGCGGACATCGCACCCGCACCCACCACCCCCGTGGTCGAGGCGAACGTGCTGCAGGCCCTCCGCGCCGGCGATCCCGACCTGCTCGCGGACTGCCTGCACAACGACCTGCAGGCACCGGCGATGCGCCTCCAGCCCTCGCTCGCCGCGACCCTCGAGATCGGTGAGAAGGCCGGGGCCCTCGCGGGCCTGGTGTCGGGGAGCGGGCCGACGGTGGCGTTCCTCGTCGCCGACCGTGACGCCGCGCTCGAGGTGCAGGTCGAGCTCAGCGCCGCCGGCATGGTGGCGGTCCGTGCCGCCGGACCGGTGCACGGCGCCCGCGTCCTGCACTGACGGCGCCCGCGTCCTGCACTGACGGCGCTGCGGACGGCCGCGATCCGCGGCGCCCCGTCGGCCGATCAGCTCCGCACGTACTCCGTGATGACGACCGTGCCGGTCTTCCAGTGCTCCTTCGCGGTGAAGCCGTGCTCGGCGAGCACCGCGGCGGTCTCCGGCTGGATGTTGCGCGCCTTCACCGTCCCGCCGACGAACCAGACCGTGTCGATGTCACCCAGCCGGCTCGGGATCACGCTCGCGAGGTCGCCGTTCTGGTTCCAGAGGACGCCGGACTCGGCACCGTTCTTCTCGACGCCCAGGTCGGTCATGCCCGCGAACGCCGAGGGGTACGCGACCCGGATGATGTCCGCAGTCGTACCGGGGTGCCCGTAGACGCTGCCGAACACGACGCCCTCGTCCGCGTCGGCACGGCTGGCGCTCCGTTCGGCGGTGATGATCGAGGCGGCGCGCGCCCAGGTCGAGTCCTGCTTCGCGAGCGGCTCCTTCACGGCCACGGCCGTCGGCACCGACAGCACGAGGACGGCGGCCACACCGGCGGCGAGCAGCGCCTTCGGTCGGACCAGCGTCAGCGCGAGGGCGATGAGCAGCGCGACGAACGGCAGGCTGAGCGTGGCGTACTTCGGGGAGTACAGGTGCTTCCCCATCGCGGTGGCCAGGACGAGCGCAGCCGTGGGGATCACCACGAGGGGGACGGCGACGCGGACGGCTTGCGCCCGGACGAGCGACCGCACCGTGGCGGACCGCCGGTGCGCCTCGACGAGGGCGAACACCGTGCCGACGAGCATGAGCGCCCAGGCGCCGGCGGCGTACGCGTCGACGCCGCCGAACCACGCCGTGGCGAACACCTGCGCGCCGGTGCGCTCGCCGATGCCGGCGATCCAGGCCACCTGCTTCGACTGCGACGCGACCTCGACGACGAGCGGGGACACGGCCACCGCTGCGAAGGCTGCCGCGATCGTCCATCGGAGCAGGACGCCGCGTGTGACCAGGGCCGGTCCCAGGTCGTCGCCGCGGCGGGACACCGTGGCACGACGGACGGTCGCGCGCCGGGCCACCAGCGTCCAGAGCAGGGTGACGGCGTGCGCGACGACCGCCAGCGAGAGGTAGACGTTGAAGCTCACCGACACGAGCGCGAGCGCGCCGTAGACCGCCCACCAGTGCAGGCTGCGACCCGTCCGGGTGCGCCGGACCGCGGTCAGACCGACGAGGGTGAGGCACACGGCCAGGGTCGTGATCGTGGCGTACGGTCGGCCCTCGGAGCCGGCCCACTGCACCCGGGGCAAGGCGAGGAACACGAGACCGGCGGTGATGCCCAGGCGTCGTCCGCCGAGCCGACGCCCGAGCGCGACGAGGAGCCCCGCAGCCACACCGATGGCGAGGGCGCTCGGGAACCGCAGCGTGAAGGGCGTGTACCCGACGAGCCAGAACCAGACGTGCATCAGCGCGTAGTAGAGCCCGTGCACCGCGTCGACGCTGTGCAGCTCGGCCCAGAGCTGCGGCCAGCTCCGCTGTGCGCTCGTGACGGTCGCGGCCTCGTCGTACCAGAGCGACGGGACCCAGGCGAAGGCGGCGCAGACGATCACGCCGAACGCGCCGACCGTGAGTTCGGGTGTGCGGACCACCGCGGTGCCGACGCTCGACACGAGTCGCCGCAGCCGGGACCGGAAGCGGGTACGGACCGGCGCGATCCCCGTCGTTCGGGGGATGCTGATGGTGCCGGTCCGCGGTGCAGTCACGGTGAGGACGGTAGCCGCGGCGGCTGGGCAGGTGCCCGGCGTCCGCGCAGCCCAGACTGAGAGTTCCACATACCGGTATCGTGCGGAGGACCATGACGAAGCTCCGCATCCGCGACGCCGCTCGGTACCTCGGCGTCAGCGACGACACCGTCCGGCGGATGATCGACGCCGGCGCCTTCACGCGCTCGACGGACACCTCGGGGCGAACCGTGGTCGACGGCCGGGAACTCGCGGCGCACATCCGCGGCACCGGCGGCCAGCTCGACGATCCGTCGGGGGCGAGGAGTTCGGCGCGGAACCGCTTCGTCGGGATCGTCACCGACCTCGTCGTCGTCGGGGTGATGGCGCAGGTGGAGCTGCAGAGCGGTCCGCACCGGGTGGTGTCGCTCATGAGCGCCGAGGCCGTGCGGGACCTCGGGCTCGAGGTCGGGACCGTCGCCGTGGCCTCGGTCAAGGCGACGATGGTGTCGGTCGAGGTGCCGGCGGACGCGAGCGACGCATGACCGACGACCGCCGTCGGTTGCTCTCCCGCACCGCGGCCCTGCAGGGCGCGGGGGACCGTGCCGTCCGGGCCCTGTCCGAGGCGAGTGTCCTCGTCGTCGGCGCCGGGGGCCTCGGCGCGCCCGTGCTCACCTACCTCGCGGGCGCGGGACTCCGACGGGTCACCGTCGTCGACCACGACGTCGTCGACACGTCGAACCTCGCGCGGCAGACGCTCTTCGCCGCGGCGGACGTCGGTCGCCCCAAGGCCGAGTGCGCGGCCGAGCGGGTGCGGGGCGTCGACCCCGAGCTCGAGGTCGTCGCACTCGCCGAGCCGTTCCGTGCCGGCCACGTCCAAGGCCACGACGTGGTGGTCGACGCCGCGGACAGCGTCGAGGTCACCCGGGCGATCTCGGACGCCTGCGCGGTGGCCGGGGTCCCGTTCGTGTGGGGCACGGTCCTCGGGACGGACGGGCAGGTGTCGGTGTTCCACGACGCCGGGCCGGACCCGATCGACTTCCACGACCTGCACCCCGACGCCCTGCCGGACGAGGGGTCCTGTGCGCTCGACGGCGTGCTCCCTGCGCTGTGCGGCGCCGTCGGATCGGTGATGGCCGCGCAGGTCACCGCGATCGTCGCCGGCATCGGGGAGCCGTTGACGGGGCGGGTGCTGACGGTCGACGCCCGACGGTGGCGGTGGACCGAGAGCACGCTCCGGCGCGGTCCCGGATCGCGGCGTCCGTCCCCCTCGGTCGACGAGGCGCCGCCCCGGATCGCCCCGGCAGCACTCGCCGCCCGCCTCGACCGTGCCACCGACGGCGTCGGCGGACCCGTCCTCGTCGACGTCCGCACCCCGGCCGAACGCGCGACCGGGATCGTGCCCGGCAGCATCCGTCCGGAGGACCTCACCGCTGACGACGAACGACCCGTCGTCGTGGTGTGCGCCAGCGGAGTCCGGGCGACCGCCTGGGCGCGCTCGGCCCGTGCCGAGGGCCGCGACGCGACCGTCCTCGACGGCGGCATCCAGGCCTGGGAGCGCGAGGGGCTGCCCACCAGGACGCCAGGTGCAACCGCAGATGCGGGTACGATCGGGGCATGACGACGCATGTGCGGACAGCAGCCCTCCTGATCGCCGCGACCGCTCTCGTCACCGTCGGCCTGGCGGGATGTGCCACGGCCGCCCCGGGCACCGGCGCGAGCAGCAGCGCGAGCAGCGCGTCCGCAGCCCCGACCGGGACGATCACGGTGTTCGCCGCGGCCTCGCTCCAGAAGACGTTCACGACGCTCGGGAAGCAGTACGAGGCCGCCCACCCCGGCACCACCATCACCTTCTCCTTCGCCGGCTCGAGCGACCTCGTCACGCAGATCCAGAACGGTGCCCCCGCCGATGTCTTCGCGTCCGCCGACGAGGCGAACATGGACAAGCTCGTGGGGACCGACGTGACGGCCGGGTCGCCGCGGGCCTTCGCCACGAACGTCCTCGAGATCGCGGTGGCTCCCGGCAACCCGAAGGGGATCACCAGCCTGGACGACCTGACCGCGTCGGACGTGCAACTCGTCACCTGCGCCACCCCGGTGCCCTGCGGTGCCGCGACCGCCGAGGTCGAGCAGGCCACCGGTGTCGACCTGCGGCCGGTCAGTGAGGAGCAGTCCGTGACCGACGTCCTCGGCAAGGTCGAGTCCGGCCAGGCGGACGCCGGCCTCGTCTACGCCACCGACGTCGAGGGAGCCGACGGCAAGGTCGACGGCGTCCGGTTCGACGCGGCGTCGAAGGCCGTGAACACCTACCCGATCGGTGTCCTGGAGCACTCGTCGAACCCCGGCCTCGCGGCCGCGTTCACGGCGTACGTCCGCTCGGAGGCGGGCCGGAAGGTCCTCGCCGACGCCGGCTTCGGAGCCCCCTGACCCGTGCCGGACCACACCGACCGAACACCCCGGGCGAGCCGGTCCGTCCGCATGCCGGTGCCGTGGTGGCTCCCGGTCCCGGCTGTCCTGGGCGGCCTGTTCGTGGTCGTCCCGGTGCTCGCGATGGTCGGCCGCGTCGACTGGGGATCGTTCGGAGCACTCGTCACGTCGCCCGCCTCGCTGACCGCCCTGGGGCTGAGCCTCGGGACCGCTGCCGCCGCGACGGGCATCGCCTTCGTGCTCGGCTACCCGCTCGCCGTCCTGTTCGCCCGCTCGACCTCCCGGTGGATCGGGGCCGCGCGCGCCCTCGTCCTGCTGCCGCTCGTGCTGCCGCCGGTCGTCGGGGGGCTGGCGCTGCTCGCGGCGTTCGGTCGGCTCGGCGTCGTCGGGGCGTGGCTCGACGACCACGGTCTGCGGATCGCGTTCACCATGACGGCGGTCGTCATCGCGCAGACCTTCGTCGCGATGCCCTTCCTGGTGTCGTCGATCGAGGGCGCGCTGCGCGTCGGCGGTGACCGGTTCGAGCGGGTCGCTGCGACGCTCGGTGCGTCCCCGACCCGGACGTTCCTGACCGTGACGACCCCGCGGGTGCTCCCGGGCATCCTGGCCGGGCTCGTCCTCTGCTTCGCCCGTGCCCTGGGCGAGTTCGGCGCGACCCTCACGTTCGCCGGCAGTCTGCAGGGTGTGACCCGGACGCTGCCGCTCGAGATCTACCTGCAGCGCGAGATCGATCCGGACACCGCGGTCGCGCTCGCGCTCGTGCTGGTGGTCGTGGCGCTCGTGGTCATCGGCGCCTCCGCGCTCCGCACCCGGACGGCCCTCGCGTGAGCGGCGGCCGGGCGGCGAACACCGGGCTGCGTGCCCACGTCGTCGTCCCCGACCGCGGCGTGGACGTGCACCTCGACGTCGGTCCGGACGAGTGCGTCGCGCTCATCGGGCCGAACGGCGCCGGCAAGTCGACGGTCGTCGAGGCCCTCGCCGGGCTCCTGCGCGTCCGGTCCGGCTCGGTCCTGCTCGGCGACCGCGACCTCACCGGCGTCCGAGCGCACCGCCGCGGGGTCGGCCTGGTCGCGCAGCGCGCGGACCTCTTCCCGCACCTCTCGGTCGCCCGCAACGTCGGTTACGGACCGCGCGCGGCCGGTTCCGGGGGCCGGGAGGCGCGGCGCCGCTCCGACGCAGCCCTCGCCGCCGTCGGCGTGGCCGGTCTGGCGGACCGCGCACCGGGGACCCTCTCCGGAGGGCAGGCCCAGCGCGTCGCGATCGCCCGCGCCCTCGCCACCGACCCGGCGCTCCTGCTCCTCGACGAACCCACCTCGGCCCTCGACGTCGATGCCCGGAGCGAGGTCCGTGCCGCCCTCGCGACCGCTGGGGCCGGGCGACCGACGGTCCTCGTCACGCACGACCCGCTCGAGGCGGTCACCCTCGCGGACCGCATCGTCGTGCTCGAGGCCGGCCGGGTCGCCGAGCAGGGGCCGACCGCCGTCGTGCTCGGCCGTCCGACCAGTCCGTTCGCGGCGTCCTTCTCCGGTCTGACGCTCCTGCGCGGCACGGCGACCAGGGGTGGGATCGCACTCGACGACGGGGGCGCGCTCGCGTCGTCGACCGGCACCGTGCCTCCCGGTCCCTCGGCCCTCGCCGTCTACCACCCCACGGCCGCCGTCGTGACGCGCGACGGTGCCGGGCCGGAGCGTCGGGTGACCGGGCTCGAGCCGCGGGACGGGCTCGTCCGCGTGCGGGCCGGCGAGCTCGTGGCGGACGTCACGGTCGCGGTGGCCGCAGCACTGGGGCTCGCACCCGGTGACGCCGTCCGCATCGCGGTGCCGCCTGCGGAGCTGACGGTCTACCGGCCCGACGGACCCGCCGGCGACTGAAGCGCAGCCGGCCCGGGCTCAGCCCCCGGCGAAGGGCGGCATGACGTCGACGACGGCCACGCCGTCGAGCGCGGTCGACCGGTCGCGCGTCGTCACCCCGTCGACCAGGTACGAGCAGCGCTCCTGCAGCGCCCGCCAGCGGTCGGGATCGGCCGGGGTGACGGACCGCAGGGCCTCGTCGAGCGTCGTGGCCGCCAGCGAGACCTCGTCGACGCCCACCGCAGCCCGTGCCGCGGCGAAGAACCGGATCGTCGTCATGGTCACCCGCCGATCGCGCTCATGCCCCGCGTGGGGTGCACCAGGTCGTCGCTGTCGTCGCCGTGGTCACGGGGCTTCGCCCACATCGCACGGCGCCAGAGCTCGGCGACCTCGTCGTCGGAGGCGCCCTGGCGCATCGGGCCGAGCACGTCGGTCTCGTCGTCCGAGAACAGGCAGCTGCGGACGTTGCCGTCGGCGGTCAGACGGGTTCGGGTGCAGTCGGCGCAGAAGGACTCGGTGATGCTCGCGATGATGCCGATCGTGCCGAGTTCCGCACCGACGCTGCCGTCGACCGTCCGTTCGAGCACCCGGAAGCGCTCGGCCGGGGCGCCGTCGCGCGGGGAGTCGTCCGGGACGAGTCCGAACGACTCCGAGATCATCGCCCGGGTCTCGGCCGCGGTCACCATCGACGTGCGGTCCCAGGCGTGGTCGGGGTCGAGCGGCATCTGCTCGATGAACCGGAGCTCGTAGCCGCGGTCCAGGCACCACCGCATCAGGTCCGGTGCCAGGTGGTCGTTCACCCCGCGCAGCAGGACGGCGTTCACCTTGATCGCGAGCCCGGCCTCGTGCGCGGCCGACAGCCCGGCGATGACCTTGTCGAGGAACGGACGACGGGTGACCTCGGTGAAGACGTCCGGGTCGACGGTGTCGAGCGACACGTTCACGCGTCGGAGCCCGGCGTCGTACAGGGCACCCGCACGGTGGGCGAGGCCGATCGCGTTCGTGGTGAGCGAGAGTTCCGGGGCGTCGGGGAGCGCGGCGCACCGGGCGATCACGTCGACGAGGTCGTGGCGGAGCATCGGCTCGCCGCCCGTGAAGCGGACCTTGCGCACGCCGAAGCGTTCGGTCCCGAGCCGCACGAGCCGTTCGATCTCGGCCGCCGTCATGAGCGCGTCGTCCGGGGCGAACGGCAGCCCGGCCGCCGGCATGCAGTAGGTGCAGCGGAGGTTGCAGCGCTCGGTGAGCGACACGCGCAGGTCGACCGCGCGCCGCCCGAACCGGTCGAGCAGGCCGCCGGTCGAGTCGAGCATGGTCGCGGGTGCCATGAGCGTCAGCGTACGGGGTCCGCGGGTCGTCCACCTGACGACATCGCGAGCGCTCGCTCGCGGAAGGCGAGTCGGCGCCCCCAGCGCTCCCAGTCGGAGCGCCGGGTGCGCACCAGCGTCACGACGACGATCACGGCGATCGCGGCGGCGAGCCACCACCGGTAGGCGTCCGCCGAGGGCCAGACCCCGCGCAGGGCGATGGCGAGGCCGATCGACAGCCACTCCCAGCGTCCCGAGAGCACCACGAAGGGGATGAGGAGCAGGGCGTACCAGGGGTAGCGCGGACTCACGGCGAGGAAGGTCACGCCGATGAGCAGGACCTCGCCGGACCAGGGTCGCGTCGGGTCGGACAGCCGCCACGCCACGAACGCCGCCAGCAGGACGAGCAGTCCGACCACGATCGTCGCCGCGTCGCCGTGGAAGACGAGCGAGACCAGGGCGAACCGGGAGCCGTCCTCGTAGCCCTCTTCCGAGAGGTACCCGGGCAGGTAGCCGAGGACGTCGAGGCCGGTGGTCAGCACGTACGGCACGTAGAGCAGCCCGAACACCGCGATGCCGACCGGGATCGCCCACCAGTTCCGCCACCGACCGAGCAGCGGCGGGTACACGATCGCGGGGATGAGCTTCGTCGCGGTCGCGGCGCCGAGGGCGATCCCGCCCCAGATCGGGCGGCCGAACGCCACGAGCACGGCGCCGGCGGTGGCGAGCGCCGCCCCGAGGGCGTCGACGTGCGAGTTGGTCACGGCCTCGGACGCGACGAGCGGCGACCACGCCCACAGGGCGGCCCACCACGTCGGACGGCCGAGCTTGCGGAGCACGACGACCAGGCCCGCGGTGACGCCGAGCGACAGGAGCAGCCCCGCCACCTGGAACGGCATGTACTGCGCGGTGGCCGGCACGAACGCCCGCACCGCGGCGAACCACAGCTGCGCCATCGGCGGGTAGATCGTCACGACGTCCGGCCGGTTGATCGCGACGCAGTGCCCGTCCGCACCGTCGCCGAGGCCGCGGAACCGAGGCTCGAGCGGCTTGCACGTGCCGTCGACCTTGTCGGGGAAGAGCCAGTCGGGGCGCAGACCGGCCAGGGCGTTCGACTGCGGCGTGTGCGCGTACGGCGAGATCCCCGCGTGCTGCACGATGCCGTCCCAGGCGTAGCGGGCAGAGTCGGTGCTGGTGTTCGGCGGCCCGGCGAGGGCGGCGAGCCCGACCACCAGTCCACCGCCGACCACGAGCCACGTCGTCCACTTCGCCGGGACGAACCGCAGCACGAGCACCGCGAGCGCGAACACCGTCCAAGCGATCAGGGTCCACGCAACGAATGGGGAACGATGACCGGACCGGAGGAACCCCAGATGCGTGACGCCGAAGGCGATGACGCCCGCCAGGGCCAGCACGCCGACCACGGCCAGCACGGTCGGCAGGAGTCGGCCGGGGCGAAGTCGTTCTCTCATGGTGCGACGAGGCTATCCATGGTCCGCGGGCTGCTCCTGGATGCACGATCCACGATGGCGTCGCCGAACCGGAACGCTCGGACGGCGGTCGTCCTGGGCCGGCTGCTCGGCGTGGCGTTCCTGGTCTGCTTCGCGACGGGCGTCTACAGCTACTTCCTGCAGCAGCCGCTGCCGTGGATGCGGTTCCCGACCCGGCCCGCGCAGCTCTACCAGTTCACGCAGGGCGTGCACATCACCGCCGGGATCGCGATCATCCCGCTGCTGCTCGCGAAGCTCAACACCGTGATGCCGGCCCTCGTGCAGACCCCGCCGGTGCGTGGTCCGCTGCACCTGCTCGAGCGGCTCTCCATCGCCGTGTTCGTGGCGTCGGCGCTCGTGCAGGTGACCACGGGCCTGCTCAACACGTACCAGTGGTACCCGTGGCCGTTCCCGTTCAAGCAGGTCCACAACGCGCTCGCCTACGTGCTCATCGGGTCCCTCGTGCTGCACATCGGCGTGAAGCTCCGGCTGATCACCCGGTACTGGCGGAAGCGCGACTCGTACGACGAGCACGGACGGTTCGTGGTCGACCCGGACGCCGGGAGCGAGCTGCTGTCGCCGGTCCAGGAGGCACTTGTCGCCTCCGCCGCACCGGATGCGGCATCGCAGTCGGTCGCGTCCTACCCCCGCGGCATCACCGGCCGTGTGCTCCGCTGGGTGGACGGCGTGCCGCCGGAGCCGGCTGCGCCGGAGAGCGCTGCCGAGACTCGCCTCGGCGGACAGGACTCGGCGTCCGAGACCCGAGCGGCGTCCGAGGAGCCGAGCATCGGCGAGCCGCAGGCCGGTGCGGCGGAGGCGAGCCGGGCCTCCCGGGCCACACCGGACGCGACCCGGGGCCGACGCGAGCGGATCGCGCGGCGCGGCTTCTTCGCCGGCGTGACCGCCGCGACGGTCGGCGTCGTGGCACTGACCGCCGGACAGTCGAGCACGCTCGCCGAACCCGTCAACGTGTTCGGCGCACGGCAGCGGCACCGCGGGCCGAACGACCTGCCGGTCAACCGCACGGCCCGGGCCGCCGGCGTGCTGGCCACCGCCACCGCCGCCGACTGGTCGCTGACCGTCGTCGGACACGACGTGAGCCGCACGTTCTCGCGGGCGGAGCTCATCGCGCTCGGGACGGCCGAGGCCGAGCTCCCGATCGCCTGCGTCGAGGGCTGGAGCCAGATGGCGACCTGGAAGGGCGTGCGGATGAGCGACCTGCTCGGCGCCGTCCAGGCGCCGCCGGGGTCGCACGTGCGGGTGACGAGCCTCGAGCGGCACGGCGGGTACCGCGTCATGGACATGGGCCCCGAGTACGCCGAGGACCCGACGACGCTCGTCGCGCTCGAGCTGAACGGCGCGACGCTCGACCTCGACCACGGGTTCCCGGCGCGGATCATCGCTCCCGGACGACCCGGCGTCCTGCAGACCAAGTGGATCGAGAAGATCGAGGTGATCGCATGAGGGCCGCACGCATCGTGCTCGTCGTGGTCGGGGTGCTCGTCATCGCGTTCGGGGCGTACGTCCTCGTGACGACGGTCCGACCGAACCGGATCGGGGGGCTGGCGACCTGGCTCCTCGGTGCCGTGGTCCTGCACGACGCGATCCTGTCGCCGTTCGTCGTCGCGGTGGGGCTCCTGCTGCGCCGGAGCGGCCGGACGCTGCGGGCTTGGGCGCTCGTCGTCGTGCAGGCGGTCGTCGTGCTCGGGAGCGTCCTGGCGTTGGTGGTCCTGCCGGAGATCGCGGCGAAGGCGCACGGGCAGAAGAACCCGACGGTGCTGCCGTTCGACTACGGTGCACGGCTGCTCGTC
This sequence comes from Curtobacterium sp. A7_M15, assembly GCF_030705415.1. Lineage (GTDB taxonomy): Bacteria > Actinomycetota > Actinomycetes > Actinomycetales > Microbacteriaceae > Curtobacterium. The sequence continues at coordinate 75,687 of NZ_JAUZED010000001.1, forward strand.
GTCGAGGGAGTCCTCCTGCTCGTGGTGGTGGTGGTCCTCGTGGTCGCCGCCCGTCGTCCGGCACGCGCTCGGGTGACCACTGGTTGAACCGACAACCTTTCGGTAGACTCAAGTCATGACCGACGACACCCCGTGGCTCACCCGCGACCAGCTGCGCGCGTGGATGAAGCTCGTCGCGGTCATGGAGCTCCTGCCGGCCGCGCTCGACCAACAGCTCCAGCGCGACGCCGACCTGACGCACTTCGACTACATGGTCATCGCGATGCTCTCGGAGACCGACTCCCGGACGCTCCGGATGTCGGCGCTCGCCTCGGCGACGAACGCCTCGCTGCCGCGGCTGTCGCACGTGGTGTCCCGCCTCGAGAAGCGCGGCCTCGTGGCGCGCTGTCCCTCGACCGACGACCGACGCGCGACCGACGTCCGGCTGACCGACGCCGGCTACGCGACCATCGTCGACGCGGCACCCGACCACGTCCGGACCGCCCGCCGCGTGGTGATCGACGCCCTCAGCGACGAGCAGGTCGGGCAGCTCGACGGCATCGCCGCGGCGCTCCTCAGCCGGCTCGACCCCGAGGGGCGCTTCGCAGCCCTGACCTACCCGCGCGACGACGACGAGCCCGCCATCTGCGAGGCTCGTCTGACCGGAACGGCGACCGACTGAGCACGCCTGCACGCGCGCCTGGTGACGGTGGGCGTTGCAATAGGCTCGCCGCATGACCGAGTCCGCCGCGCCGTCCGACACGTACTCCTACCTCGGACCCGCCGGGACCTTCACGGAGGCCGCCCTCAAGCTCGTCGACGCAGCGGCCGGCAAGCCCTGGCGGAGCGTGAACAACGTCGGCGAGGCCCTCGACGACGTCGTCAGCGGCCGGTCGATCGGTGCCGTGATCGCGATCGAGAACAGCGTCGACGGCGGGGTCAGCGCCACGCAGGACGCCCTCGCCCGGATCCCCGGCGTGCGCATCGTGGGGGAGTACCTCGTCCCCGTCGACTTCGTGCTCGTGGCCCGGCCCGGCACCGCACTCGCCGACGTCCGGACGGTGAACGCGCACCCCGTCGCCTACGCGCAGACCCACAACTGGCTCGAGGCGAACGTCCGCGGGCACGGACACATCCCGGCGTCCTCGAACGTGGCCGCCGCGGCCGCCCTGCTCGACGAGCACCCCACCGCCGACGCCGCGGTCGCGCCCCCGGGGATCACCGACCACTACGCGCTCGAGGTCCTCGCCTCGTCCATCGGCGACAACGCCTCGGCGGTCACGCGGTTCGTCCTCGTGTCGAAGACCCTCGCGCTGCCCGAGCCGACCGGCGCCGACAAGACGAGCGTCATCGTCGAGCTGCCCGCCGACCACCCCGGCGCCCTCGTCGACATGCTGGAGCAGTTCGCGACGCGGGGCATCAACATGGGGCTGCTGTCCTCGCGGCCGATCGGCGACGAGCTCGGGCGCTACCGCTTCGTCATCGACCTCGACGGGCACGTGCGGGACGAGCGCGTGGCGGACGCGCTGCTCGGCCTGCGGCGGTTCAGCCCGCGCGTGACGTTCCTCGGGTCGTACCCGCGGGCCGACGGGGTCCGTCCCGAGGTGCCCGCGCGCTACTCGGACGTCGCGTTCGTCGAGGCACGCGACTGGCTGCGCGCGATCGTGTCGGGCGAGCCCGAGGCGCGCTGAGCGCTGCGCGCTGCCGCAGTGTGCGAGGTCTCGACGAGTGTGGGACGACGAACGCGTCCCACCGCGAGCGGAACCTCGCACACTGCGCGCCGCGCCGCGCGCGCTACTTCCGGCGCGCGCGCCCCGTCGCGTGCTCCACCGCGGGGACCCGCACGTCGAGCGACCCGGGGTCGATCTTCGCGCGGAACGCCACGATCTCGCCCACCGGGTCGCCGTCGATCTCGAACTCGTCCGGCTTCTCCAGGCGCAGCGTGAACTCCTCACCGCGCAGGTAGCGCAGCGGACGCTCCTGCTTCGCCGCCGTGGTGATCCGCCGGCCGATCACGGTGTCGGACAGCGCGGACCGGCGGAACCACCGCAGGATCGCGTTCTCCCAGAACACCCGGGCAGCGATCCGCACCCACCCGAAGAACCCGCGGGGCCGCATCACGACGATGTCGAACACGCCGTCGTCGATCTCGGCATCGGGCAGGAGCATGGCGTTGGCCTGGAGCATGCCGCAGTTGCCGACGATGACCGAGTGCGCCCGCACCGAGCCGTTCCGCGCCGACTCGTCGAGCCGGTACCGGAACTCGAAGCCGTCGGTGTCCCGCACGGAGCGGAACAGCGAGTCGAGGTACGCGAGCCACCCCACGCGCTTCTTCAGCTCGGGCCGCGTGTTCGCGAGCATGCGGGCGTCGAGCCCGAGGCCGGCCATCACGAGGAAGCCGTAGCGGTCGCGGGAGCCGTCGGAACGCTCGACACCGAGCAGCCCGAAGTCGATGGACCGGTCGTGCCCGGCGAAGATCGCCCTGGCCATCCCGCCGAGGTCGTCCAGCGGCAACTTCATGTTCCTCGCGAGCAGGTTGCCCGTGCCGCTCGGCAGCAGCGCGAGCGAGGCGTCGGATCCGTGGACCACCTCGGCGACGGCGCGGACGGTGCCGTCCCCACCGGCGGCGGCGACGACGTCGGCACCGGCCTCGAGCGCCGCGCGGGCCATCCCGCCGCCCGGGTCCTCCTCCGTCGTCTCGAACCAGAGGGTCTCGGCCCAGCCGGCTTCCTGCTGGTGCTTCTCGACGGTGCGCTTGAGGCTCGGTAGGTGCACCTTGACCGGGTTGTAGACGACCGCGGCCGTCCGCTGCTCGGTCTGGAGGGCGTCCTGGTCCGCGGGCGCGGTCTCCGAAGGGGTCGACATGCACCAACGGTACCGACCGGATGCTGCGAGCGGAGGCCCTGAACAGGACCAGGGGCGGACTGGAGGCGCGGGTCGGGCCCGCACCGCGCCTCCAGTCCGTCCCCACACGCGACCCGCAACCGTCGCTGGCTAGGATGATCCGGTGATCGATCCCCAGCTGCTGCGTGACAACCCGGACGTCATCAAGGCCTCGCAGGAGGCGCGCGGCGCCTCCGTCGCCGTCGTCGACGAGGCCGTCGCCGCGGACGCGGCACGGCGGAGCGCGATCACCTCGTTCGAGTCCCTCCGGGCCGAGCAGAACGCCTTCGGCAAGACCGTCGCGAAGGCCCCGAAGGACGAGAAGGCCGCGCTCGTGCAGCAGGCCCAGGCGCTCGCCGCGAAGGTGAAGGAGGCGCAGGCCGAGGTCACCGCAGCCGAGGAGTCCTTCACCACCGTCGTGCGGAGCATCCCGAACGTCGTGCTGCCGGACGTGCCGAAGGGTGGCGAGGACGACTTCGTCACGCTCCGTACGGTCGGCACGAAGCCGGAGTTCGACTTCGAGCCGAAGGACCACGCCGACCTCGGCGAGCACCTCGGCATCATCGACATCCCGCGCGGCGTGAAGGTGTCCGGTTCGCGGTTCTACTTCCTGCGCGGTCTCGGGGCCCGGCTCGAGATCGCCCTCATGTCGCTCGGCCTCGACCGTGCAATCGCGGCCGGCTTCGAGCCGCTCATCACGCCGACGCTGGTGCGCCCCGAGACCATGGCCGGCACCGGCTTCCTCGGTGAGCACGCGGCCGAGGTCTACCGGCTCGAGGCGGACGACCTCTACCTGACCGGCACGAGCGAGGTCGCGCTCGCAGGCTTCCACGCCGACGAGATCCTGCCCCTCGAGTCCGGGGAAGCCTTCCGCTACGCCGGCTGGTCGACCTGCTACCGGCGCGAGGCCGGGTCGGCGGGCAAGGACAACCGCGGCATCCTCCGCGTGCACCAGTTCAACAAGCTCGAGATGTTCGCCTACGTCCACCCGGACCAGGCCGAGGCCGAGCACGCCAAGCTGGTCGGGTACCAGGAACAGATGCTGCAGGACCTCGGGCTGCACTACCGCGTGATCGACGTCGCCGGTGGCGACCTCGGCACGAGTGCTGCGCGCAAGTACGACATCGAGGCCTGGGTGCCGACGCAGGGCACGTTCCGCGAACTCACGTCGACGTCGAACTGCACGACGTTCCAGGCTCGTCGCCTCGACATCCGGTACCGCACCGAGAGCGGGAAGACCGCGCCGGTCGCGACCCTCAACGGGACGCTCGCGACCACGCGGTGGATCGTCGCCATCCTCGAGACGCACCAGCAGGCCGACGGCTCGGTCGTCGTGCCCGAGGTCCTCCGCCCCTACCTGGGCGGCGTCGAGGTGATCGAACCCCGATGAGCGCGCAGGGTCGGTTCGTCGACGGTGCGGCCGGTGCGGGAGCGCCGGCACGGACGAAGCGCTGGCTGGTGGCGCTCGACATCGACGGCACCACCATGCGCGAGGACGGCGTCGTCACCGAGGCCGTGATCGCCGCGCTCCGCGATGCCGAGGCGGCCGGACACGAGGTCATGCTCAGCACCGGTCGCAGCGAGGGCATGACCGTCCCGCTGCTCGAGACGCTCGGCATCGCGCCGAAGTACCTCGTCTGCGCGAACGGCGCGCTGATCCTGGGACGTCGGCCCGACGGGTCCTACGAGCGGGTGCACGTCGAGCAGTTCGACCCGACCGAGGTGCTGCAGACGATCCACGGCGCCCTCGAGAACGCCGCGTTCGGCGTCGAGGACCAGACCGGGCACTTCCTGCTCTCCGGCAACTTCCCCAACGACACGATGACCGTCGCCGGTGAGCACGTCCCGTTCGAGCAGCTGCTGGGCGTCGAGGCGACCCGTGTCGTCGTCATCTCGCCCGGGCACGACACCGAGGACTTCCTGCAGGTCGTCGAGCAGATGGGCCTGCACAAGGTCTCGTACTCGGTGGGCTGGACGTCGTGGCTCGACATCGCTCCCTTCGGCGTCACCAAGGCCACGGCGATGGAGCGTGTCCGTGAGTGGCTCGACATCCCGCGCTCGCGCGTCTTCGCCGCCGGCGACGGCCGGAACGACATCGACATGCTGCGGTGGGCGTCGACCTCGGGCCGGGGGGTCGTCATGGGACAGGCTCCCGAGGACGTCGTCGACGCGGGCAACGAGCTCACCGGCGGTGTGACCGACGACGGCCTGGCGGCGGCGCTCGACTCCCTGCCGCGCTAGCCCGGTAGACTTCCCGGGACGCGATCACGTCTCGCCACGTGGTCGCGTCGCTGGAGGGTTGTCCGAGCGGCCGATGGAGCCTGTCTTGAAAACAGGTGGGCAGAGATGTCTCGTGGGTTCGAATCCCACACCCTCCGCCATGGACACACGCCTGCGCCTGATCACCGTCGACGATGCCGCGACGCTCGCCGCCGTGATCACCGCGAGTGCCGACCACCTGCGACCGTGGGAACCGACCCGGTCGCCCGCGTACTTCACCGAGGCGGGCCAGCACGACGTCATCGTCCACGCCCTCGCGGCGGAGCGTGCCGGCACGTCCGTCCCGTTCGTGATCGAGTCGGGCGACGGCGAACTGCTCGGCCGCATCACGCTGAGCGGCATCACGCGGGGCGCCCTGCAGTCGTGCGCGATGGGCTACTGGATCCGCGCCGACCGATTGCGTCGCGGGCACGCCTCACGCGCAGTCCGGGCCGCCGCGGACCACGCCTTCGACGTGCTGCGGCTCCACCGCGTCCAGGCCGAGACGCTGCCCGAGAACGTCGGCTCGCAGCGCGCGCTGCAGGCGGCGGGGTTCACCCGGTACGGTCTGGCGCCGGAGTACATCGAGATCGACGGCGTCTGGCGCGACCACGTCATGTTCCAGCTCCTCAGACCGACGCCCCGGTGATCCCTCGGGTCAGCTGACGAGTCCCGTCACCACGTCGTGCACCACCCGGGCGGCACGGGCTGCCGCGCCGTCGAGGTGCTCCTTGAACTCGTCGCCGTCCGGCGCGCAGAGGTCGCTGATGCACCGGACGGACACGAACGGCATGGCGTGGACGTGGGCGAACTGCGCGATCGCCGCCGACTCCATGTCGACCGCCGCGACCGTGGGGAACGCCGTGCGGAGCACGCGCGCTCGACCCTCGGTGACGAAGATCTCGCTCGAGCCGATCGTGGCCGCGCGGAGCGGGTACCCGGCGTCCGAGGCGAGGGCGAGCCGCACCAGGTGGTCGTCGGGTTCGTACCCTGTGGGCATGCCCGGGACCTGGCCGAGCGCGTAGCCGAACGCCGTGGCATCGGCGTTGAGGTTGACGTAGCGGTCGCCGACGACGACGTCGCCGATCGCCACGCCGTGCATCAGGCCGCCGGCGGTCCCGACGCTGATGACCGGGATCCCCGAGCCGAAGTCGTGGAACGCGTGGGCGACCGCCGCGGTGGCGTTCGTGAACCCGATGCCGCTGCGGCGCACCGCGACGGTGGCGCCGCCGACGTCGAGCAGGTGGTGTTCGTCGTGGCCACCGACCGGACCGTCGAGGATCGGGACGCCGCCGAGGAGACCGGCGAACGCGGACACCTCTTCGCTCATGGCGGCGATGACGACGGCGATCGGGGGAGGGGGTTGCACTGATCGATCTTCGCACGCGGCGTGGACCGACGAGACCGTCGTCTGCGTACCGTTCGTCGTGCGTCGCTGTGATCGGGGAGGTGTGGCCTGGGTCGTCACGCCCAGCGGTTCGCCCCGAGCAACACGGACGTCGTGGCCGAGGGGTCGCTCGCGCTCCGCAACCACCTCGGCGTGCGCGACGTCCTGCGCGCCGACGAGGCACTCCGCGACGAGTACGCCGCCGTGGAGCGCCGCGCTGCCGCCGAGGCGCTGGACATCGACGACTACCTGGCCCGCAAGAGTGCGGTGCTCGACGGGGTGCTGCGTGCGGCGGGCCTCACCGCGGCCGAGCGTGCCTCGATCGCCGCCGTCACCGCGGGTGTCACCGGCCGGGGCGCTCACGGCTGACCTCGACGTCCCCGCCGTCGAACGAACGGCGGCGGCGGACTGTGGATCGTTCCGCCGTCGTGACCGTTCTGGTTCGCGGATCCCGGGTTTCCCGAACCGGAACGGTCACATGCCCTACGGAAGAGGCGGTCCGGCGGCGCGGCGAAGTGCGTCCCGACGGGCCGGGTCCTGAGCGTCGCGAGTCGGCGGAGGCGTCAGGCGGACGCCAGCGCCGGGTACAGCGCGGTGAGCGGAGCACTCAGCCCGGCACGCACGTCGCGGCTGACCTGGTCGGCCAGGACCTCGTGCTCGCCGGCTTCGAGCGCGTCGTAGATCGCCGCAACGATGTCCGCCGGGTCGGCCTTCTCGACGTCGAGGCCGGCCGTCATGCCGGTGTCCGTGTACCCGAGGTGTGCGCCGAGGACCTGGGTTCCCTGGGGTGCGAGCTCGAGGCGCAGGGAGTTCGTGATCGACCAGAACGCGGCCTTCGAGGCGGAGTAGCCCCCGGCCAGTGCGAGCCAGCTGAGCACCGAGTGCACGTCGACGAGCGCGCCCCCGGCCATCGACGGTGCGAAGGCCTTGGCGACCCGGAGCGCACCGAAGACGTTCGTCGCGAAGACGTGCTCGACCTCGTCGACCGAGGTCTCGAGGAGGGGTGCGGACCCGCCGATGCCGGCGTTGTTCACGACGATGGTGGCGTCGGCTGCCGCCCGGGCCGCGGCGTCGACGCTCGCCTGGTCGGTCACGTCGAGGGCGAGCGGCACGATGCGCTCGTCGTCCCAGGTGCGCGGGGAGCGGGCCGTGGCGTAGACCTTGGCGGCGCCGCGGTCGAGGGCCTGCTGGACGAACGCGGCGCCGAGGCCGCCGTTCGCTCCGGTGACGAGGACGGTCGCGTCGGTGAGGGTGGTCATGGGGTCTCCTGTCGAGAAGTTGAGTACGGAATGTGAACCTAGCACGATCCGTCTGCATTCCGAACCCAGGTAGGATGGCTGCATGCTCGGCATCCTCGGCGGCGACGAGCGCTGCCCCATCGCGCGGTCCCTCGACGTCCTCGGCGAGAAGTGGACGCTCATGATCGTCCGCGACGCCCTCGCCGGTTCGACCCGCTTCAGCCAGTTCCAACAGAGCCTGGGCGTCCCGCGCGAGGTCCTCACGGCGCGCCTCGGCTCCCTCGTCGAGGGTGGCGTGCTCGAGCGGCGCGCCTACAAGCCGGACGGCGGCCGCGTCCGCGACGAGTACGTCCTGACCGAGGCCGGCCGCGACCTCTCGCTGGTGCTCCTCGCGCTCGGCGGGTGGGCGGACCGGCACCGACCGTCCGAGCGGACGTCGGACCTCCGATTCGTCGAATCCGCCACCGGCGAACCGGTCGAGGCGGCCGCCCTCGCGCGCACCGGGCAGCGCCGTGTGGAGCTCGACGCCCTCGAAGCAGTCATGGGGGAACCCGCCGGACGGTGACCAGGGGCGGACGGGAGGCGCGGGTCGGGCCCGCACCGCGCCTCCTGGACCACAGGCGGGTGCGTCAGCGACGCACGTCGCACCCGCAACTGGCGCCGCGCACCAACTCGGCGGGGACGAGGTCCCGGTGCCACTGGTTGTCCGCGTCGAGTCCGAGGACCCGGTCGACGGCGGCGGTCGCCATCGTCTCGATCGGCTGCCGGACGGTGGTGAGCTGCGGGTTGGTGTAGTCGGCCTCGACTGCACCGTCGAAGGAGACGATCGCGACGTCGTCGGGTGCGGACAGCCCGAGCTCGAAGAGCGCGCGCAGGAGCCCGACCGCCTGCATGTCGGAGCTGACGAAGACGGCTCGGGGGCCGGAGCCCTCGCCGAACATGCGGAGGCCGGCCTCGTAGCCGCCCCGCCTGGTGAAGTCGCAGCGCACGATCGGGCCGTCGGGAAGACCGGCGTCGCGGAGTGCGCGCATCCAGCCCTGCTCGCGGAGTTCCATCGAGCCCGCGTGGCCCATCACCAGCCCGATCGAGCGGTAGCCGTGCTCGACGAGGTGCCGCGTGCCGTCGTACGCGCCGCTCAGGGCGTCGACGCCGATGCTGGCGTAGTCCGGGACCTCGAAGAAGGTGTTGAGCAGGACCATCGGGATGCCGGGGTCCGTCACGGTGGACAGGTCCGGCCGCGTCATGATGCTCGTGACGATGATGCCGTCGACCTGCCGGGCCGACAGGCTCCGGAGCCGCTCGCGCTCCTGCCCCGCGTCGCCGTCGCTGTTCGCGAGCAGGACGTCGTAGCCGCGTGCGGCGGCGGCGTGCGTGACCGCGACCGCGAGCTCCGACCAGAACGGGTTGTCGAGCTCGGGCACGATGAGTCCGAGCATCTTCGAGGACCCGGTGCGGAGCGCCTGGGCGCTGGCGTTGGGGCGGTAGCCGAGGACGCGGATCGCCTCGCGGACGCGGGCCGCGGTGGCTGCTGCAACCGGGCGGGGCCCGTCGTGGACGACGTAGCTCACGACGGAGGTGCTGACGCCGGCGTAGCGGGCGACGTCAGCGCGGGTGACCGCCCTCGGGGTCGTCGGGACGGTCACGGGTGCCACCTTCGTCGGCTCGGAAGTCGCGTTCGGGTGCCGGCCCGTGCGGACCGACACCCGAACACCACTTGCTACTCGCTGGCGATACTAGACGAGGGCACCACCTCGACGGTCTCGGGAGCGTCGCCGAAGTCCGGCACCTCGAGGCGGACGCCGCCCTGCAGTGCCGACTGGTGGGCGACGATGCCCGGCAGGGTGAACCGGGCGGCGGTCCACGCGTTCACCGGGGGCAGGGTCCGGTCGACGACGGCGCGGACGAAGTCGTCGGCGAGGAACTGGTGGCTGCCCTCGTGACCGGTCGGGACCCCGGCGTACTCGGCGGGCAGGCGGCCGGTGTCGTGCACGGCCGCGTACCCGGAGACGAACGCGTCACGGAGCGAGGGGTCGACCCCGGCGAGGCGCGGGTCGTCGAGCTCCATCGTCGCCTGGGTGTCGATCTGGTCGCTGATGTCGTACGAGTCCTCCTTGTCCTGCCAGACGCTGACCTTGGCGAGCTGCTCGAAGCTGCCCTCCGTGCCGAAGTAGCGGAAGCGGGACTCACGGATGTGCGACGGGTAGCCGACGCGGCGCATCTCGTTGATCCGCATCACCCCGCCGTTGTCGAGCTCGAACAGTGCGGTCGCGTTCGAGAAGTCGTTGTCGAACTGGCTGACCTCCTTGTCGAAGACCCCGTCGCCGCGGTCGTCCTTGACGCCGATGCAGCTGACGCTGACCGCGTGCCCGGGGATCGCCCCGAGGACCCCGCCGACCGAGTGCGTCGGGTACAGCATGGGCGGGTAGCTGGCGGTGCGCTTCCAGTCGTCGCCGCCGCTGAACTGGTACGCGGCGTAGAAGCCGAGGTCCATGTCGTGCACGTAGTCGCCCTCGGCGTAGAAGACGCGGCCGAACGCGCCCTCCGCGACCTTCGAGCGGGCGAACACCGTCGCCGGGTTGTAGTAGCTCGTCTCGCCCATCATGTAGGTGAGTCCGGTCTCGCGGACGGCCTCGATGATGGCCTCGATCTCCTCGACGGAGATCGCCATCGGCACCGCGGAGTACACGTGCTTGCCGGCGCGGAGCGCCTTGACGACGAGCGGCCCGTGCGTCCAGCGCTGCGTGAAGATCGCGACGGCGTCGACGTCGGACGCGAGCACGGCGTCGAAGTCCGGGAAGGTGCCGTCGAGGTGCTGCGACTCGACGAGCTCGGACGCCCGGTCGTCGACGAGGTCGGTCACGAAGACCCGGTCGACGTCGGGGTGCAGCTTGAACAGCTTGGCGAACTGGGGCGCGAACTGGCCCGCGCCGACCATTCCGACAGAGATCATCAGTGACCTTTCCAGGTGGGGGATGCGTCGCCGGGCAGGTCGCTCCGATGCGATCGGGGGCCATCCTGACACGGATGTCTACACGTGACAACCATGATTTCTGACCGGACGAAAACCTCTTGCGGGTAGTAGTCCCCACGTGTAGATTCCCGGCTCACGGACTGCTGCACGTCAGTCCACCGCAGACGAAGGAGTCGCGATGGCCACCGAGAGCCCCGTGTCGTCACCCCTGACGACCACCCGCCCACGGAGCAGGGGAGCGACCCTCGCCCGTGCCCGGACGTCCTCCCCGAGGCGCCGCCCCCGCAACGACCTCTGGTTGGCACTGGTCTTCATCGCCCCGGCGGCCGTCGGCTTCGCCGTGTTCCTGGTGTGGCCGACCCTCCGGGGGATCTACCTGAGCTTCACCAGCTACAACCTGCTCACGCCGCCGGAGTTCACCGGGCTGCAGAACTACGTGCGGCTCGTGCAGGACTCGATCTTCTGGCACTCGATGGTCGTCACGATCGAGTACGTCGTCATCAACATCGTGATCCAGACCGTCGTCGCGCTCTTCATCGCCGTGATGATGCACCGCCTCACGAAGTCGACCTTCGTGCGGGGGATCGTCCTCGCGCCGTACCTCGTGTCGAACGTCGTCGCGGCGCTGGTCTGGCTTTGGATCCTCGACACCCAGCTCGGCATCGGCAACGAGATGCTCGCGGCCCTCGGCCTCGACCGGATCCCGTTCCTGCAGAGCGACGTCTGGGGCATCCCGTCCATCGCGCTCATCAACGTCTGGCGGCACGTCGGCTACACGGCGCTCCTCATCTTCGCCGGCCTGCAGTCCCTGCCCGAGACGGTCTACGAGGCCGGACGCATCGACGGAGCGAGCGAGTGGAAGATGTTCTGGCGCATCACCGTGCCCCTGCTCCGCCCGATCCTGTCCCTCGTGCTCATCATCACCGTGATCGGCTCGTTCCAGGTGTTCGACACCGTCGCCGTCACCACGCAGGGCGGCCCCGCGAACGCGACGAACGTCGTGCAGAACTACATCTACAACCTGGCCTTCGGCCGGTTCCAGTTCGGCTACGCGTCCGCCGTGTCGGTCGCGCTCCTCATCGTCCTCGGCATCATCACGATCATCCAGTACCGCCTCACCCGCTCGGGTGAGTCGGACCTGGACTGAACGGAGCGGCACAGATCATGACCACGACCCTCACCCGTTCCGTCACCACGAAGCGTCCGGCCCGCCCGGGTGCCGGCCACCGACGCCGACCGTCCGTCGGCCGGGTCCTCGCCTGGATCGCGATGATCGCCGTCATCGTCGTCACCCTGTTCCCGTTCTACTGGATCCTCCGAACGGCCCTGTCCTCGAACGGCGCGATCAACTCCGACCCGACGTCCCTGCTGCCGGTCGGGTTCAGCCTCGGCGGGTTCGAGCGCGTCCTCGGGCTGCAGTCGACCGAGGAGGCGCTCGCCCAGGGCGGCTCCGGCGCGGCGCTCGACTTCTGGCGCTACCTGCTGAACTCCGTGATCGTCTCGACCCTCGTCACCGTCGGCCAGGTGTTCTTCTCCGCCGCGGCCGCCTACGCCTTCGCCCGCCTGCGCTGGCCGGGGCGGGACAAGGTCTTCGGCGTGTTCCTCGCCGGGCTGATGGTGCCGGCGATCTTCACGCTGCTGCCGAACTTCGCGCTGATCAAGCAGCTCGGCCTCGTCGACAACCTGCTCGGCATCGCCCTGCCGACGATGTTCATGACGCCGTTCGCGGTCTTCTTCCTGCGGCAGTTCTTCCTCGGCATCTCGAAGGAGGTCGAGGAGGCCGCCCTCATCGACGGCGCGGGCAAGGTCCGGGTGTTCTTCCGGCTCGTCCTGCCGATGGCCGCGGCACCGATCGCGACCCTCGCCGTGCTGACGTACATCACGAGCTGGAACGACTACTTCTGGCCGCTCATGGTGTCGTACACGGACAGCTCGCGCGTGCTCACGGTGGCGCTCGGGGTGTTCAAGTCCCAGTCGCCGCAGTCCGGCACCGACTGGGCCGGACTCATGGCGGCGACGCTCGTGGCGGCGCTCCCGATGATCGTGCTGTTCGGCGCCTTCGCCAAGCGGATCGTCAACTCCATCGGCTTCTCGGGCATCAAGTAGGACCAGGCAGGACTGACATGACGAACGAACTCTCCCGTCGCGCGCTCTTCGCCGGCGGCGCCTCCGCCCTCGCGCTCGGCGCGCTCGCCGCGTGCTCGTCCCCGAACCGGGGCACCTCCGGCGGCCGTGCCGGCACCAGGACCGTGAGCTACTGGCTCTGGGACTCGAACCAGCTGCCCGCGTACCAGGCCGTCGCCGACGCCTTCCACGAGCAGAACCCCGACATCACCGTGAAGATCACCCAGCTCGGCTGGAACGACTACTGGACGAAGCTCACCGCCGGGTTCATCGCCGGCACCGCCCCGGACGTCTTCACCGACCACCTGACGAAGTTCCCGCAGTACTCGGACCTCGACGTCCTGTACAAGCTCGACGAGCTCGAGGCGACGAAGGACATCCGCGACGACGACTACCAGTCCGGCCTCGCCGAGCTGTGGAAGGGGAAGGACGGCCACCGTTACGGGTCGCCGAAGGACTGGGACACGATCGCGATGTTCTACGACCGCGGGGCGATGGCGAAGGCCGGTGTCGCCGAGGCCGAGCTGCAGGACCTCGAGTGGAACCCCGACGACGGCGGCACGTTCGAGCGGATGCTCGCGCGTCTGACGGTCGACCGGAAGGGTCGGCGTGGCGACGAGCCGGGCTTCGACAAGGACGACGTCGACGTCTACGGCATCTCGTCGAACGGTTCGGGAGGTGACGGGTTCGGGCAGACGCAGTGGTCGCCGTTCACCGGGTCGATCGACTGGTTCTACACGAACGAGAACCCGTGGGGCGACAGGTTCCGGTACGACGACCGCACCGTGCAGAAGACCCTGGCGTGGTACTACGGCCTCGCCGAGAAGGGCTACATGGCGAAGTACGGCGTCTTCTCCACGACGACCGGTCCGGAGGTGCAACTCGGGGCGGGCAAGTGCGCGCTGTCGTTCAACGGCTCGTGGATGATCGGCGCCTACCTCAACATGACGAAGCTCGACATCGCCCTCGCCCCGACGCCGAGGGGGCCGGTGGGCCACCGGGCGTCGATGTTCAACGGGCTCGGCGATTCGATCACGAAGCAGGCGCGGGACCCGGAGGCGGCGGCGAAGTGGGTCGCGTTCCTCGGCAGCGACGCGGCGCAGCGCATCGTCGGCGAGGCCGGCATCGTGTTCCCCGCGCGGCCCGCCGGCACCGAGGCCGCGGTGGCGTCCTTCCGCAAGCGCGGGCTCGACGTCACCGCGTTCACCCGGCAGGTCGAGGAGGGGACGACCTTCCTGTTCCCGGTGACCCGCAACCCCGCCGACGTCCAGGCGCTGCTGCAGCCGGCGTTCGACGACGTGTACGCGAACGGCAAGCCGATCAGCACGCTCACCGGGGTGAACGAGCAGGTGAACACCCTGCTGGCACTCACCTGAGCCGCGCGTTCGTGGGCCGCCCCCCCCCCGCCCGGCGGGGGGGGGGGGGAGCGCGCCCCCCG
>NZ_JAUZED010000001.1:89975-107863 GCF_030705415.1 Curtobacterium sp. A7_M15
CATTTGCGCGGCCGTCTCAACCTCACACCCCCCGGGGTTGGGGGGTGTGCGGACGAACCTTGCACGCCGGCGACGGCACGACCCAGACTGACGCCGATGACCTCCCTCGAATCGCTCGTGTACATGTCCGTCGCCACCGACGACCTCACCGACGACCACCTGGTCGCCATGCTGCGCGAGGCGCGGCTCCGCAACGAGGCGCTCGGCGTCTCCGGTCTGCTGCTCGCCAAGGGCGGCCGCTTCATGCAGGTCCTCGAGGGGCCGGCGTGGAGCGTCGAGGACCGCTTCGCAGCCATCGAGCGTGACCCCCGGCACCGCGACGTGAAGTCGCTGTCGCGTGAGCGCATCGAGGCCCGACGCTTCGACGGCTGGGCGATGGCGTTCGGCAACCCCTCCGACACCGAGGTCCGCGACGAGCCGGGGTTCAGCACGTTCCTCACCGAACGCTCCGGCCTGCCGGCCGGGGTGGCGGGGTCGCCGGCCGACTGGTTGCTGCGCTGGTTCCGTGGCCGCGACCTGCAGGAGGTCCGGGAGGCGCGGATCACCCTGGCGAGGCACGCCGCCTGACGACGTGGCCGGGTCGCGGCCGCGGGTCGCGGTGCCCTACCGCTCCGGCGCCCCGTGGAACCCGATCTCGAGCAGCAGGTTGGCGTGCGAGCGCTGGTCGCCCGTCGCGATGACCAACCCGGTCTCCGGCGCCCGGACCGCGTCGTAGAACGCGAACCGGTCGAGGGTCCCCAGCGGCACGTCCGGCCCGAGGATGCGCCGGTAGCCCTCGTGTGCCGCGACGACGGAGTCCGCCGGCGGCTCCATGACCGTGGCCGCTTCGACCGGGACCGCGTCGAGCAGGGTCGTCAACACCTCGTCGACGTCCAGCAGCCCGGGCCGGAAGTTGAGGTGCACGAGCGCCGCGCCGGGACGCATCGCGGTCGCGAACGGGTAGTTCCCGTCGGCGACGAGCACCTTCGAGCCGTGCCCGAGCGACGCCAGTGCGCTCAACGTCGGTTGGTGGGTGAGGGTGTAGCGCAGCATCATGCCTCCGTGGGGGTGACGAGTCGGGCGACCGATGCACCGGCGACCAGACGGGGTGCGACGACGACGTCGACGGGTCCCGCACCGGCTCCGGGGGCCGACAGCCGTGCGTGGATCAGGTCGGCGGCGCGGACGGCGAGCTCGTGCGTGGGCTGCACGATGACGGTGAGCTTCGGGACGGTTGCCTGCGCGAGTTCAAGGCCGTCGAACCCGAGCACCGAGAGCTCCCGGCCGAGGGTGAGACCGGATTCGTTCAGCGCGATCACGGCACCGAGCGTGAGTTCGTAGTTCGCGCAGAAGACAGCGGTCGGCCGGTCCGGCTGCACGAGGAGCCGCTGCATCGCCGCCTGCCCGTGCTGCACGGTGAGGGGTCCCTCGACGACCGCGTCCGGGTCGAGGACCGCGCCCGCTCGCTCGACGACCGCCCGGAAGCCCGCGGTGCGCTCCCGCATGGTGGAGACCGCCGGGTCCCCCGCGACGACCCCGAGGCGACGGTGTCCGTGGTCGAGCAGGTGCTGCGCGGCGAGTGCTCCGGCACCGCGGTTGTCGAGGAAGACGCCGTCGGAGACGAGCGCGTCCGCGTGCCAGTCGATCTGCACGACCGGCACACGCTCGGCCGCCCGGGCGAGGGCCTCGACGTCGTGCTCAGACGGCACCGCGATGATGCCGTCCACCATCCGACTGAGGAGCAGGTCGACGGCGCCCACGGAGGCGTCCGGACTCGACGAGACGATCACGCTCGTGCCGTGCGCCCGGAGCGCGCTCTCGACCCCGGCGATCACCGTGAGGTGGAAGTCGTTGTCGAGCGCCGGCAGCAGGACGCCGATCGTCCCGGACCGCCGGGAGCGCAGACTCCGCGCGAAGCCGTTCGGACGGAACCCGAGCGTCGCCGCGGCGCGTTCGATCGCCTGTGCGTTCTCGTCGCGGACGGTGCCGCCGTTGTAGAACTTCGAGATCGTCGCGAGGGAGAGGCCGGTGGCCCGCTGCAGGTCCTTGTAGGTCGCCGTCACCCGGCGCTCCCTGGGATCGTGCCGTCCTCGTCCCACAGGTCGTGCCAGCTGTCGGCGCCCGGCCACAGGAACACCTGCCCCTTGATGAGCCGCACGCCGCGGTCGACGTCCTGCATCGCCCGCAGCTCCTCGTCGGTGAGCGGGTCGCTCAGCGCGCCGTCGAGGTTCGCACGGTACTGCTCGGGCTTGACCGAGAACGGGATCGGGACCTGCCCGCGGGCGACGGCCCACTTGAGGCAGACCACGGCGGGGTGCACGCCGTGGGCCTCGGCGATCCGCCGGACCACGGGGTGGTCGACGTCCACGGGGTCGCCGTCCGCACGGTCGCGTTCGGGGCGGGACGGCGAACCGAGCGGCGAGTAGCCCACGGGTCGGACGTCGTTCGCGCGGCAGAAGTCGAACAGCTCGGGCTGCTGGAACGTCGGGTGCAGTTCCATCTCGTTGAGGGCGGGGAGCACCCGGGCGTCGCGGAACAGCAGGCGCAGCTTCGAGATCGTCGTGTTCGACGTGCCGAGGTGTCGCACCAGTCCAGCGTCGACGAGTCCCTCGAGTGCCCGCCAGAGCGCGAGGTACGCCTCGTGGTCGTAGGGCCGGGCCGACCGGTCGCGGTCCTCGACCGAGGCGTGCGGCGCGTGGTGGTTCGGGAACGGCCAGTGCACGAAGACCGCGTCGAGGTGGTCGACCCGCAGGTCACGGAGCGAGCGTTCGACCGACGCGACCGCATCGGCCGGGTCGTGCGCGTCGTTCCACACCTTCGACATCACGAAGAGGTCCTCGCGCGGGACACCGCTCGCCGCGATCGCTCGGCCGACCTCGGGCTCGTTGCCGTACACCGACGCGCAGTCGACCAGTCGGTAGCCCGCGTCGAGGCCACCGCGAACCGCCGCCGCCACCTCGTCGGGGGAGTACCGGTCCGAACCGAACGTGCCGAGCCCGATCGTCGGGATGCGTGCACCGGTCCGCAGGGGGCGGCTCGTCGGGACGTCCACGGTTGCCTACTTCCTGCGCGTCATCGCGCATCGCTCAACGTTTCACCCGTACGGGTGCGATGCACGCTACCGTAGAACCGTTCCCAGGACGAAACGTTTCGCTCGACTCGAGGAGGAGTCATGCCCGAACCCCACGACCTGCCACGGATCGACCCGGCCGCGCTGCCCGAGCCGGTCGACGTGTCGGACAACACCGAGGCGCTCGCCGCCGTCGCCGCGGTCGTCGCCGCCGGCCCGTACGACGCGACCTGGGAGTCGCTCCGTCGGTACACGCCGCCGCGCTGGTACGAGGACGCCAAGTTCGGGGTCTTCCTGCACTGGGGTGTCTACTCGGTTCCGGCGTTCCGGAACGAGTGGTACTCGCGGGACATGTACCGCGAGGGCACGCCCGAGTTCGAGCACCACGTCGCCACCTACGGGCCCCAGTCGGAGTTCGGCTACAAGGACTTCATCCCGTCGTTCCGGATGGAGCACTTCGACCCGCAGGCGTGGGCGGCGCTGTTCCGTCGTGCCGGCGCGCAGTTCGTGGTCCCTGTGGCCGAGCACCACGACGGCTTCGCGATGTACGACACCGACCGCTCCTGCTGGAGTGCGGCGCGGATGGGACCCGAGCGCGACGTGTTCGGGGACCTGCTCCGGGCGGTGGACGACGCGTTCATGGTGCGCGGCGCGTCGTCGCACCGGGCCGAGCACTGGTTCTTCATGAACGGGGGAGCCCGGTTCGACTCCGACGTGCTCGATCCCCGCTTCATCGACTTCTACGGTCCCGCCCAGCGCGAGGAGACCGCGCCGAACGAGCGGCACCTCGAGGACCGGCTGCTGCGCACCGTCGAGGTCATCGACGGGTACCGGCCACAGGTCCTCTGGTTCGACTGGTGGATCGAGCAGCCCGCGTTCGAGCCGTGGCTGCGCACCCTCGCCGCGTACTACTACAACCGTGCCGCCGAGTGGGGTCGCGAGGTCGTGATCAACTACAAGTGGCAGGCCTTCGCGGACGGCTCCGCGGTCTACGACATCGAGCGCGGCGCGATGGGGGACATCCCGCCGGTCGTCTGGCAGAACGACACCTCGGTGTCGAAGTCGGCGTGGTGCTGGATCGAGGGGCACGACTACAAGTCCGCCCGTGACCTGGTCGCGGAGCTCGTCGACGTGGTCGCGAAGAACGGTGTCCTCCTGCTCAACGTCGGCCCGAAGCCGGACGGCACGATCGCCGAGCCCGAGCAGCGGCTGCTCGAGGGCATCGGCCGGTGGCTGACCGTCAACGGCGAGGCGATCTACGGCACCCGTCCCTGGCGCGTCTTCGGCGAGGGGCCGACCCAGGTGCAGGCAGGGTCGTTCGTCGACGGCGCCGCGCCGGCGTACACGTCCGAGGACGTCCGCTTCACCACTCGGCACGACGTCACCGGCGAGTACGTCCACGCGATCCTGCTCGCCGACCCGGCGGACGGCGTCGCGCGCATCCGCTCCTTCGGCAGCGGCGCGAACCTGCTCGGACGACCGATCCGCAGCGTCGAGGTGCTCGGCGTCGACGGCGAGGCGCAGTGGACGCAGACCGCGTCCGCCCTCGAGGTCGTCGTCCCCTCGGGCACGACGAGCGACTCCGGTCCGGTCGTGAAGGTCTGGTTGCGCCCGGAGGCGCGGCAGGAGCGGACCGACTCGCTGCACGGGTGAGCGAGCGGTCCGACGGCGACCACCCCTGGACTGGAAGCGCGGTGCGGGCCTGCACCGCGCCTCCAGTCCTGCACACTGGACGCGTGGAACGACGCGGACTGATCCTGGAGGCCGCCGCCCGCGAGTTCGAGCGTGTCGGCTTCGCCGCCACGACGATCGCGGCCGTCGCCCGCGGAGCGGGTGTGTCGCAGGGAACGCTGCACTTCCACTTCCCCACCAAGACGTCCCTCGCGCTCGGGGTCATCGACGAGCAGAACGTGCGGACGTTCGACGTCGTGAGCCACCACGACGCGTCGCCGGCCGAGGCGCTCGTCCGGGCCTCCCGCGGGATCGCGGGCATGCTGCTGACCGATCCCGTGGTCAGCGCCGGCATCCGGCTCTCACTCGAACGCGGCGAGTTCGGTGCCGCGACCGCGGCCTTCTACGACCAGTGGATCGGCGGGATCAGTGACCTGTTCCGCCTCGCGATCGCGGCCGGTGAACTCCGGACGGACCTGACGGCGGAGCAGCTCGGGGCGACCGTCGTGCCGATGTTCACCGGCGTCCAGCTCGTCTCAGCGGTGCGGACCGGCAGGCAGGACCTCTTCCCCGCGGTCGTCACGATGTGGCGGATGGTGATCTCCGCCGTCGCGGACCCACGGCACCGCAGCCGCCTGCTGGGGGTCGTCGCGGACGCGTTCGGCACGGAGGACTGACGCCGCCCGTCACCGGGCCCGGAGCGCCGGTCAGCGGTCGTGGAGCTCGCGGTCGCGGAACCACTTCAGCAGCCACGCGGCGCTCGTGCGGTCGAAGGAGCGCGGGAAGTCGACGCCGTCGGTGAGGAACGGGCTGAAGCCCTCTTCCGCGGCGATGTCCGAGTCGTCGAGCGACCGGTAGGCCATCGACCAGCCGTCGAACCGGCGGCGTTCGATGTCCTCGCGCACGAGCGACTTCACCTCGCCGTGGCGGGGGTCGCGGGCGATCGCGGCGAACCGGTCGTCCACGCTCCACGCCGGACCCTCGAGCAGCTGCATGAAGCGGCCGTCCTTCGCCAGCAGGATGCCGGAGACACCGAGCGCCTCGTTCCGGAGCCGCGACCCACGCAGGAGCTCGGTCAGGGCGGCGTCGTCGAAGGGGGTGGCCGCCCGGCTCATGTAGACGATGGAGACGAGCACGGCTCCATCTTG
The DNA here is from genome assembly GCF_030705415.1 of Curtobacterium sp. A7_M15. Taxonomy (GTDB): domain Bacteria; phylum Actinomycetota; class Actinomycetes; order Actinomycetales; family Microbacteriaceae; genus Curtobacterium. The sequence continues at coordinate 95,844 of NZ_JAUZED010000001.1, forward strand.
GCGTGGGCCGCCGACGACACGAAATGGTGTCCGCAACACGTACTTCCCGCGAGCGCTGGGGTGGTTGCGGAGCGGTCGGGCCACGGTCCGCGCCGAGGATCCCGGTCACCGGGCCGATCGAGGCGCCGACGATCGTGGGTCCCATCAGAACGTTCCACTCCGGTCGAGTCAGGGGAACGCGGTGACCGGCCTAGGATCGGGCACATGGCGACCGTCCTCCTCGTCCGGCACGGACGCACCACCGCGAACGCGACCGGCGTCCTCGCCGGACGGACGGCGGGGGTCGCGCTCGACGCCGTCGGTCGTGACCAGGCAGCCCGGACGGCTGCACGACTCGCCGCGGTCCCGCTCGCGGCCGTGGTGTCGAGTCCGCTCGAACGCTGCCGACAGACCGCCCGCGCGTTGCTCGCCCAGCAGCCGGGCGAGCCGGAGACCCGCGTCGAGCGGGCGATCACGGAGTGCGACTACGGCGACTGGCAGGGCCGGAAGCTCGCGGACCTCGCGAAGGAGCCGCTCTGGCGGACGGTCCAGGCGAACCCGAGCGCCGTCGTGTTCCCCGGCGGCGAGTCGATGCAGGGGATGCAGTCGCGCGCGGTCGCGGCCGTCCGCCGGATCGACGCCGAGGTCGAGGCCGCGCACGGTCCGGGAGCGGTCTGGGTCGCGGTGAGCCACGGCGACGTGATCAAGTCCGTGCTCGCCGACGCCCTCGGGATGCACCTCGACCTGTTCCAGCGCATCGCGGTCGGACCGGCGTCGGTGTCCATCGTGCGCTACGGCGAGCACCGCCCCGAGGTCGTCGCCTCGAACACCGAGTCGGGCGACCTGGCGTGGCTCGCGGCCGCACCGGCGCCCGGTGGCGACGCCGCGGTCGGGGGAGGGGCGGGCCATGCCGCGCCGGCGGACGAGCCGACGAGCGCCGGAGCCTGAACGGCTGTCGCCCGGCGCTCCTACAATGCGGGTATGCCCACCATCGTGCACGGCTTCGACTGGCCGGACCGTCTCGTCGTCGGGACCGTCGGCCGTCCGGGCGAGCGGTCCTTCTACATCCAGGCGCGCGACGGCCGCCGTGTCACGAGCGTCGCGCTCGAGAAGGAGCAGTCGGCCGTCCTCGCGGACAAGATCGACGAGCTCCTGGACGAGGTCGCGACCGTCGAGGACAACCGGTTCAGCGTCCCACCGACCGCGCCGGCGGAACTCCGTGACGGCGGACCGCTCGACCAGCCGGTCGAGGCCGAGTTCCGTGCCGGCGCCCTGAGCCTCGGCTTCGACCCGGCGACCGCCCAGGTCGTGATCGAGGCCTACCCGATCGACGACGAGCTCGAGATCGTCGCCGAGACGGGCGAGGACGGCGAGGAGATCGAGGCCGTGGTCGAGATCCCCGAGCCCGCCGAGTTGTTCCAGGTGAAGATCCCCGTCGGCACCGCGCGTGCGTTCGTCGAGCGCACGCGGGAGATCGTGGCCGCCGGCCGTCCGCCAGGGGCCGCATGAGCGACGGATCGCTGTCCATCCGGGCACGCATCCGCGAGGCCTCGAACGCCACCTTCCTCGCCGACCTCGACGGCGAAGTGGTCGTCTACAAGCCGATCGAGGGGGAGCGACCGCTCTGGGACTTCCCGGACGGCACCCTCGCCGACCGAGAGGTCGCGGCCTACCTCGTCTCCGAGGCGTTCGGCTGGGACGTCGTCCCGCCGACGTGGATCGGGGACGGGCCGTTCGGGCGCGGCATGGTGCAGCGGTGGCAGGTCGTCGACCCCGAACAGGACGCGGTCGACCTCGTCCCCACCGAGGACGCCGAGGCCGAGCTGTCCGGCGACGGCGCACCCCGTTGGCTACCGGTGCTCGAGGCGATCGACGACGCGGACCGGCCCGTGACCCTCGTGCACGAGGACACGACGGCCCTGCGACGGATGGCGGTGTTCGACGTCGTGGTGAACAACGCCGACCGCAAGGGCGGTCACGTCCTCGCGATGCCGGACGGCCACCGGTTCGGCGTCGACCACGGCCTGACCTTCCACGTCGAGCACAAGCTGCGCTCCGTGCTGTGGGGGTGGATCGGCGAGCCGCTCGACGCCGACGAGCTCGAGGGGTTGGACCGGGTCACCGAAGCCCTCGGCGGCGACCTCGGTGCCGCGCTCGACGACCACCTCACGGTGGCCGAGGTCGACACGCTGCGCGCGCGCATCGCCGCGCTCCGGGCGGTCGGGGTCTTCCCGCCGCCGCCCGGCCACGGCCCGGCCGTCCCGTGGCCGCTCTTCTGAGGTGACCGCGCGCTCGAGTCCGGTGCGGCTCCGGGACGGGAGGCGCGGTGCGGACCCGCGCCGTGCCTCCCGTCCGTCACCCGGTCGCGCTCAGAGCCCCCAGTCGTCCCGGAAGAGCTGGTTGCCACCGCGTCGGGCGCCGAGGTAGGAGCCGACGACGGCGACCCCGAGGTCGTCGTTCTCGGGCGCGACCACCTTGCCGTCCACCCGCTTCGCCATCGAGTCGATGAACCGGGCCAGCCCCGGATCGTCGCCGAGCCGGAAGAACGTCGTCTGCGCCCCGAGCCGGCCGGCGTTCTCGAGCTCCCGGACGGACAGCGCGATCGTGATCGGGTCCGGCGGGTACCCGAACCACACCTGGCCGTTCGGCTCGAGGTGTGAGGTGGGCTCGCCGTCCGTGACGATCAGCAGCACGGGTTGGGCGGTCGGGTGCTTCCGGAAGTGCCGGTTCGCCAGCAGCAGCGCGTGGTGCAGGTTGGTGCCCTTGTCCCACATCGCGTCGAGGCCGACCAGCTGCTCGATCTCCATGACCTCGGCTTCCCGGCCGAAGGCGATGAGCTGCAGGTCGTCACCACGGAACCGCGTGGACACGAGGGTGTGCAGCGCGAGGGCGGTGCGCTTCATCGGCACCCACCGGTCCTCCATCGCCATCGAGAACGAGGTGTCGACGAGCAGTGCGACGCAGGCCTGCGTCCGTGCCTCGGTCTCCTGCACCTCGACGTCGTCGATCTCCAGGCGGACGCCCGGACCCGTCCGTCCGTCGGCCGCCTGGCGGGTGAGGGCGTTCGTGATCGAGCGCGTGACGTCCCACGGTTCGGTGTCGCCGTACTGCCACGGGCGGGTCGCCCCGGAGGGCTCGCCGGACGCTCCGGAACGGCGGAGGTCCCGCGCGCCCTGGCGGCCGGACATCCGCTCGGCGACGTCCCGGAGCAGGCTCTTGCCGAGCTGACGCATCGCCTTCGGTGTCAGCCGGAGCTGCCCGTCGGCACCACGGCGCATCGCACCCGACGACCGCAGGGCCTTCTCGAGCTGCTGCAGGGTCCTCGCGTCGACCACCGCGTCGTTGCCGAGCTGGCGGCCCAGCGCGTCGAGGTCGAGGTCGGCGATGTCCGAGCCGGGGCCGGCCTGGGCGAGCTGGTCGGCCAGGGCGTCGAGGTCGGCGATGTCCTGGAACACCCCGGTGCCGTCGCCGAGGCCGAGCCCCTGCTCGCCCTCCATCCGCTCCGAACCGCCCCAGTCCTCGCCCGGGCGGAGCGAGCGCAGGTTCCCGTCGAGCTGGGACAGCTGGCCCATCAGGTCCGGCGAGCCGAACGCCTGCTGGGCGAGGGCGTCGAGTTCGTCGTGCTGCTCCTGGGTCATCGAGTTCCGCATCCGCTGTGCCGCGGCCGCACGAGCCGCGAGATCGTCGAGGAGCTCCTCGACGTTGCTCGGGTTCGAGGGGAAGTACTGCCCGTGCTCGGCCATGAACGCGTCGAACTGTTCCTGCGTGTCGGTGCCGGCGCGGTGGTCCTCGAGCAGCTGGTTGAGGTCGCGCATCATGTCGGCGACGGCGGCGCGGTCGTCGTCGGTGGCGTTCTCCAGCGCCTGCTTCATGCCGGCGAACCGCTGGTCGAGCATCTCGCGGCCGAGCAGGTCCTTGATCTCCTCGTACTTCTGCCGTGCCGTCGGGCTCGTCCAGTCGTAGCCGCTCAGCTCCTGCACCGCGGTGGCCGGCGACGGCGACAGGCTGTCGAGCTGCATCTCGGCGAGGGCACGGTCGCCGTCGTCGAGCTCGGTGTCCCGCGCGAGTTGTCCGCGCTCCGCGAGCACTGCCTCGTCGAGCAGCTGCTTCACCTGCTGCAGGGTGCCGTCGAGGTTGTTCTGCGCCGTGAGCTCGCGTCGGCGCTCCGCCACCCGGCGTGCCAGGTCGTCGAGGCCGCGCTGGTCGCGTCCGCCGCGGCGCAGGTACTCCCGGATCGCACGCTCGGGGGAGGTCCCGCCCATCACGTCCTCGCCGATGGCGTCGAGCGCCTCGGCCAGGTCGACCGGGGGAGCGAGCGGGTCCGGGCCGTCCTCGTACTTGCCGTAGCGTGCGTCCCGGGTGAGGCGTCGGTTCGCCCTAGCCATAGACGGCTTCGCCCCCGCCGGACTCCTTGCTGATCCGCCGGGCGAGGTAGAGCCCCTCGAGCGCGAGTTCGATGGCGCCCGCCCGCTCCCCGTCGTCGGTCGCGCCGAGCCGTTCGCAGATCTGGTCGTACAGGTCGGACTCGCCGATCGACGGCAGGCCCTCGAGGAAGGCCCGTGCGCTGACCTGCTCACCCGTGGTCACCATGGTGCCGCCGTCGAGCGCCTCGACGAGGACCGCGAAGTCGAGCCCGCGGAAGCGGGCCCGGACTGTCTCGGCGGTCGCGGTCCGGAGCAGGTGCTCCAGGACCTCGTCGGCACGGTCCTCCTCGCCGTTCTCGAACTCGATCTTCCCGCCGAGGACGTCGATCGCGGTCTCGAGGTCGATCGGCCGGGCGACCGCGTGCTCCTCGCCCTGCCGCGCGGCACGGTGCACGGCGGCGGCCGAGATCGTCTCGGCGCCGGCGATCGCGAAACGGGCGCTGACGCCGCTGCGTTGGTCGACCGCACTCGATCCGCGCAGGGCGCGCGTGAACCGCGCGAGGATCTCGATGAGTGCATCCGGCACGTCGGCAGTGAGCCGCGCCTCCTGGCGGATCACCGCGATCTCGTCATCGAGCTCGATCGGGTAGTGGGTCCGGATCTCGGCGCCGAAGCGGTCCTTCAGCGGCGTGATGATCCGCCCGCGGTTCGTGTAGTCCTCGGGGTTCGCGCTGGCGACCACGAGTACGTCGAGCGGGAGCCGCAGGACGTAGCCGCGGATCTGGACGTCCCGTTCCTCCATCACGTTGAGCATGGCGACCTGGATGCGCTCGGCGAGGTCGGGCAGCTCGTTGATGGCGACGATGCCGCGGTGACCCCGAGGGATGAGACCGAAGTGGATCGTCTCCGGGTCACCGAGGCTGCGGCCCTCGGCCACCTTCATCGGGTCGACGTCGCCGATCAGGTCGGCGACGCTCGTGTCCGGTGTCGCGAGCTTCTCGACGTAGCGGTCGTCGCGGTGTCGCCAGGTGATCGGCAGCGCGTCGCCGAGGTCGTCGGCACGCTTCCGGCTCACCGTCGTGATGGGTTCGTACGGGTGCTCACCGAGTTCGGAACCGGTGATGACGGGGGTCCACTCGTCGAGCAGGCCCTGCAGGGTGCGCAGGAGCCGGGTCTTGCCCTGGCCGCGCTCGCCGAGCAGCACGACGTCGTGCCCAGCGATCAGGGCGCGTTCGAGCTGCGGGACGACCGTCGTGGAGAAGCCGTGCAGGCCGGGCCACGGGTCGCGGCCCTCGCGGAGGGCCTGGAGGAGGTTGTCGCGGATCTCGGCGCGGACCGTCTTCTGGGCGTGACCAGAGGTGCGGAGCTCGCCGACCGTTCTGATGTCTGGTCGGGTCACCTCTTCGACGTTACGCCGTTCCGTCGTTCCGGCTCAGAACCATCCGATCGATCTCGGCGTACGTTCCCCCTTCGTGAGCAGCACGACGAACGGGGCGATCAAGAGCCTGGTCCCCGCCAGGATGGACAGACTGCCGTGGACGCGGTTCCACTGGAGCGTGGTGGTGGGACTCGGGGTCTCGTGGGTCCTCGACGGCCTCGAGATCCAGATCGTGTCGAACGCCGGGTTCCAGGCCGACCTGAACCTCTCCACGCAGCAGGTGACCTCTCTCGGCACCATCTACCTCGTCGGGCAGGTCGTCGGCGCGATCGTGTTCGGCCGGATGTCCGACCGGTTGGGCCGCCGGAAGCTCTTCATCCTCACGCTGGCCATCTACCTGATCGGCTCCGGCATCGCGGGGCTCGCGCAGGACTTCTGGTTCCTCGCTGCGTTCCGGTTCGTCGCCGGGCTCGGCATCGGCGGCGAGTACGCGGCGATCAACTCGGCCATCGACGAGCTCATCCCCGCGAAGTACCGCGGGCACGTCGACATCGCGATCAACGGGACCTACTGGGGCGGCGCGGCACTCGGCGCGTTCGCGAACATCTACCTCCTCGACACCGCCAACTTCGCCGAGAACATCGGCTGGCGCATCGGCTTCTTCCTCGGCCCGGTGCTCGGCATCGCGATCATCTTCCTGCGGCGGCACATCCCCGAGAGTCCGCGGTGGCTGATGACGCACGGACGCGAGGAAGAGGCCGAGGCGACGGTCACCCGGATCGAGGAGTCGGTCGAGAAGTCGACGGGACACCGGCTGCCGGACGTCGACGAGTCCAAGGTGATGACCGTCACGCCCACGGACAACGTCAAGTTCCGGACGATCGTGAAGGTGCTGTTCCGGCAGTACCCGACGCGCACCCTGGTCGGCGCGACGATGATGATCACGCAGGCGTTCCTCTACAACGCCATCTTCTTCACGTACGCGCTGGTGCTGACGAACTTCTTCGGGCTGAAGACCGCCGAGACCTCGGTCTACTTCTTCCCGTTCGCGATCGGCAACCTGCTCGGACCGATCATCCTCGGCCGCTTCTTCGACACCTGGGGTCGTCGGCAGATGATCTTCTCGACGTACCTGGTGTCCGGGCTCGTGCTCGCCACCTCGGCGTTCCTGTTCCAGGCCGATGCGATCAGCGCCGGTGTGCAGGTCGTGTTCTGGTGCGTGTCGTTCTTCTTCGCCTCGGCGGGGGCGTCGAGCGCGTACCTGACGGTGAGCGAGATCTTCCCGCTCGAGCTCCGGTCGCAGGCGATCTCGTACTTCTTCGCGCTGGCGCAGATCTTCGGTGCGATCGCGCCGCTCGTATACGGCGCGCTCATCGGCGACGGGTCGTCCCGCGAGCCGCTGTTCTGGGGCTACCTGCTCGGGTCCGCGGTGATGATCGCGGGCGGTGTCGTGGCCCTGATCTTCGGCGTCGACGCGGCCCGGAAGGGACTGGAGGACGTCACGCAACCCCTGTCGGTCCTGACCAAGGAGGCAGACAAGGAGCGGAATTAGTATTCCGTATGCGGAGTGTTTAGCGGCGTGTGACGGGGTCTGTCATCGTCCTCGCATGGCAGTCCTCCACAGCACGTCAGCGTCCTGCACGGTCCACGGGCCGACCCCTCGCGAACCCGGCGGCGTGGGCCGTGCGTGATCCTGGCGACATGGAGCGAGCACAGCACCGACCGGGTCGCGACGACGACGACCCGCACGGCATCCGACGCAGTCTGCTGCGGGACGCGGTCTTCGCGCGATTGCTCGACAACGTGTTGCGGGGCGTCTACCGGCGTGGTCAGCGGATCCGGCTCGACACGATCGCGGCGGACATGCGGGTGTCCCGGACGCCGGTACGCGAAGCCCTGGTCCCGCTCGAGAACCTGCGGCTCGTGTCGGTGCAGCGGTACGTCGGGGTCGTCGTCGCGCACTGGACCGTCGACCACATGATCGAGCGCATACGGATCGCGCGGACGATGATCACCGAGCCCTCCGCGGGAGCGGTGCGGTGCGAGGACCGGTTCGACACCGCCTGGCTGCGTGAGTGTGCGACCGAGGGCGGGGTGTTCGTCGAGGTCGGGTCGTGGTGGCTGCGTCGGAGCGGTGCTGCCGTCAGTGCCGACTGGCTCCTGTCGCAGCGTGCGGTGCTCGACGCCTTCTTCACGGACGACGTCGCCCTGGCGAACGGGATCGACGCCGTGGTCGCACGTCGCGAACGCCGGAAGATCGCCGACCGTGCGAGTGCCGCGGGCGAGCGGGACGCCCTCGACGAGTGCGCGGTGGCACTGGTCGAGCTGGCCGATGCGCTGGTCGCGCTGCCCGAGCGGTTCCGGGCGGCGGCCTGAGGGGTCCCCGGTGTGCGTGGTCGACGACGTTTCGCGCTGAGCGACAGTTCACGGGCGCCGCAGGCCGTGAGGTGTCGTTCAGCGCGAGAGGACGAGCGGACTGGACCGCACCGCGGGGACTGCCCCGGACCGCACCGAGGGTGGGGGCGCGGTGGTGGGCCGCGCCCCCGGCCACTCCTCGGTCTGAGCCTCGCGCGATCGGGCGCGCGTCGGGCTCGCCGCCCAGGAGCGACGTCGGTGCTGTGTCGCGGCGACGGGGTGTGTGGCCCCGGAATGTGATGGCCGCGCCTCGTCGATGCTATTGATCGGGGTACGGGTGGACAACCCCCAGATGTCCCCACTTCGGGGGACCGTACGGACCACTCGACCCCGGGTCGGTGTCGAGACGGTGCCCGACCTCCTGTATGGTGGTGGCAGTGCTCGCGAGAGTGCTTGGAGACGTCGCATAGTCCGGCCGAGTGCACCACCCTGCTAAGGTGGAGTCCCCTTTGAGGGGACCGAGGGTTCAAATCCCTCCGTCTCCGCACTACACGGAACCCCGGTCCAGTCGGACCGGGGTTTCGTCGTTCCCGGGGTCGGGTCCGGGCTCCGGGGTCGGGTGGTCGCGTGCTCGTGGCGTGCGTCCAGTGAGCAGGAATCGTCGAGCGCGCGCACGCGACCCGACGATTCCTGCTCACCCGAATGGTGCGGGCGCGTCCACGGGCGCACGGGAGGCACGGTGCCAGCCCGCCCCGCGCCTCCCGTGTGCGCGTCACGCGGCCATCGAGCCGGTGCTGGCGGGCGCGTCCAGTGAGCAGGAATCGTCGAGTGCGCGCACGCGACCCGACGATTCCTGCTCACCCGAGTGGTGCGGGCGCGTCCACGGGCGCATGGGAGGCACGGGAGGCACGGTGCCAGCCCGCCCCGCGCCTCCCGTGTGTGCGTCACGCGGCCATCGAGCCGGTGCTGGCGGGCGCGTCCAGTGAGCAGGAATCGTCGAGTGCGCGCACGTGACCCGACGATTTCTGCTCACCCGACGCGCGGTGCGCGTTCCGCGCCCCCGCCACGCGCCCCGGCGCCGGCACCCCCCCTCACACCGTCGCGACGCTCCCCGTCGCCACCGCACCCCGCGAGCGCCTGCGGCGCGCAGCGGCCGCCGCGACCCACGTCAGCACCACGGCCGCCGCCGTGATCCCCGCGCCGGCCCAGATCGGCGACGTGTACCCGAGCCCCGCAGCGATCGTGAGACCGCCGATCCAGGCACCGAGCGCGTTCCCGAGGTTGAACGCCGCGATGTTCGCCCCGCTCGCCAGGGTCGGCGCGTGGTCCGCGTAGTGCATCACCCGCGTCTGCAGGGCCGGCACGGTGGCGAACCCGAACGCACCCATGAGCACGAGCGCGATGACGGTGAGCACGGGCGAGCTCGCCACCGCGGCGAACACCGCGAGCACCACGGTCAGGGCCACGAGCACCACGAGCAGCGTCCCGTCGATCGACCGGGACGCGAGCTTCCCGCCCGCGAAGTTGCCGACGAACAGCCCGACGCCGAACACGATGAGCAGCCACGGCACGGCGCCCGACGAGAACCCGGACACCGAGGTCAGCGTGTACGCAATGTAGGTGAAGGCGCCGAACATCCCGCCGTAGCCGAGCACGGTGATGCCGAGCGAGAGCCACACCTGACCGGAGCGGAACGCACCGAGCTCCCGGCGGAGCGAGGGCACGGCTGCGTCTGCCGAGCGGACAGTGGGGACGAGCAGTGCGACCCCGACGAGGGCGACGACACCGATCGCCGCGATGGTCCAGAAGGTGGCCCGCCACCCGAGGGCCTGGCCGAGGAAGGTGCCGAACGGCACGCCGAGGACGTTCGACGCGGTGAGCCCGGTGAACATCAGGGCGACCGCGGACGCCCGCCGCTCCTTCGCGACCATGTTCGACGCGACGACGGAGCCGATGCCGAAGAACGCTCCGTGGCAGAGTGCGGCGATCACCCGGCCGAGCATCATCACGCCGTACACCGGCGCGACGGCCGAGAGGGTGTTGCCGATGACGAACAGCACGAGCAACCCGATGAGGACGGGCTTGCGGGGCAGTCGGGTGGTCGCGGCGGTGAGTCCGAGCGCGCCGACGATGACGGCGAGGGCGTACCCGGTCACGAGCCACCCGGCGGTGGTCTCGGTGACGCCGTAGTCGGCGGCGACCTCGGGCAGGAGTCCGGTGATGACGAACTCGGTGAGGCCGATGCCGAATCCGCCGAGTGCGAGGGCGATTAGTCCCGCGGGCATGGATGTCCTTCCGTTGTGCGGTGCAGCTGTGCCGCGTACGCTGGTTGTTGCAGACGCGGGATAACGATAGTTGCACACGCGGGGTATCCGCGCAAGCAATCAATCCTGCCCGGAAGCACCAGGAGGCCACCCATGTCCGTCGACGACTCGTCCGTCGCCGTCCGCGCCCACGGCTGGCGCACGCTCGCGGCCCTGCACGGCTTGATCGAGACGCGGCTCGAGCGGGCGCTCCGCGCGGTCGACCTGTCGGTGGTCGAGTTCACCGTCCTCGACGCCCTCCGTCGCCAGGACGGCTTCCACATGCGCATGCAACAGCTCGCCCGTGCGGCGGCGCTCAGCCCGAGCGCGACGACGCGGCTCGTGAACCGCCTGGAGGAGCGAGCCCTCCTCACCCGCGTCCTCTGTGCCGACGACCGTCGGGGGCTCTACACCGAGCTCACCCACGCCGGCCAGCGGCTCCTCGACGAGGCCACGCCCGTGCACGCCGCCGCGCTCGAGGAGGCGCTCGCCGAGGCGCGCGAGGTCCCCGAGCTCGAAGAACTCGCCGTCGCGGTCGACCGGCTCGAGGGCGCCGCCGTCTGACGCCCAGGAGGCGCGGCTCGCCCCCGCCCCGCACGCTACGGTGAGCGGGTGGTGCGGCGGACAGGACTCGTGGCGGGCATCGCGGTCGTGGTCGCGCTGGTGCTCGGTGGCTGCGTCGCCACCCAGGGTGCCGACGCCGACCTCGCTATCGAGGCCTACGTCGAGCCGGGTGACGGTGCGGCGGCGACGGTCTCGGACGCGTCCCGACGCGCATCGACGGTCGGGATCGACGGTGTCACGGTCACGGACGACGGCGCCGGGCTGAACGAACTGCCCGGCGGCGTGGCCGCCCTCGCCCGCTCCGCGCGTGCCGGTGGAGCTGCTCCCGAACTGCTCGTCAGCAACTTCTCCGAGTCGATCGGAGACTTCTCACCCGAGGTCGGCACCGCCCTGCTGTCGGACCCCTCCAACCGGTCTCGGGTGGCCGAGCGCCTGGCGGACCTCGCGTCCGCTGCGCACGTGCGAGGCGTGCAGATCGACCTCGAGTCGCTCCGGAGCCGCGACCGCGCCGGGCTCGTGGCGTTCGCGAGTCGCTCGAGGACGCCGTGCACGACCGCCTCGGTTCGGACGCCGAGGTGTCGATGGCGGTCATGGCCTCGACGGACGAGCGGGGCTACCGCGAGACCGGGTACGACCTCGGCGCGCTCGCCGACCACGTCGACCGCATCGTCCTGATGACGTACGACCAGCACGGGCCGTGGAGCGGTGCCGGCTCGATCGGTTCCCTGCCGTGGGCGGAGCGGGTGGTCGGTGCGGCGGAGGGTGCGGGCCTCCCGGCTGACCGGATCGACCTCGGCATCGCCGGGTACGGGTACGTGTGGGGCGGCTCTGGTGATGCGCAGGTGAGCCCGGCGCGGGCTCGGGGACTCGCGGGCGACGACGCGCGGTGGTCGGCCCGGACCGGGGAGTGGTCGGCGACGCTGGACGACGGGCGAGAGCTGCACTGGTCGGACGCGCGCTCCTACCGGGCGCGGCTGGCGCTCGCCGAACGCCTCGGCCTGCACGGTGTCGCGCTCTGGTCGCTGAACACGCTCGCCCTGCCGCGCTGACCCCGCGCCGCGCGCCGCTCGCTGCGCG
>NZ_JAUZED010000010.1 GCF_030705415.1 Curtobacterium sp. A7_M15
GGAACGCGGCGACCTCGGTCGGGTCGACTGGTGCTGTGGTGATCTGCTCGAGCTCGTGCGGTTCGGAGATTTCGTGGTCAACAAATCCGGCACGCCACCGCGCGAACTGTCGCAGGTCCGACCGGTACGCGCGGATGGTGTTCGGCGACAGGGACGCTTCGGCGAAAAGCCGCGGCGACGCACCCACCGGCCCCACCACCGCCGCACCTGCACCAGCCGGCGATCCGTTGCCCGCTGCAGCACGTTGCCGGGCGAACGCCGTCCGGGACCGTTCCGCCGCAGCACGCTGCGCCGCGGTCGCGCTCCGGCTCAGTGATCGAGTAAGGACAGAGGTCCCAGCCGCGTCGAGATCGTGCGAAGACGCGTCGGTCATGACTGCTCCTAATTCACATCCTGGCTACCAGCACTGTACGGACCCCGACCGACGTCACCAGACGACGAGCCGAAGTGCCGGACGGTGACATCCGGGGGCGGTCGATGGGTGTCGTCGTGGGGCGTCTGTAGTGGAATGCTCTGACGTCGTGATCAGACGAGCGCGACCCAGCGACCACCCTGAGGTACAGCAGCACCTCCATGACAATAAAGACGTCACCCGAGAGCGCCTCAACGCGTTCGTCCGCGCCGACGACGCGACGCAGCTGCGCGTCCTGGCCGAACTGCGAGCACGCTCCGCCGACCAGGAAACCACGCTCCTCCTCACTCTCGAGGCAGCCGGCGTTGCCGTCATCGCTGTCATGCTCAGCGTCACCCCACACGACGTGTTCCCCGCACCGCCGAAACCCGAGGAGGGATGGATCAGCTACGTCGTGTTCCTCATTGTCTGCATCACCCTCGGAGCGTTCGCGATGGTGATCCTGCTGCCCTCGATCTGGCATGCAGTCGTCGGCAACCGCAACCACACTCGAGCAGTCGTCTGGCTCGCCGCATACGAGCACGCCCTCCAAGAACGACCGCGGACCTGGCTTGAGCGACGGTCGCGGCGGAACCCGCGGACGAATCGATCCATCGTCTGATGAGCACGAAGGATGGTGGCGATCGCAGTAGCGCTCTCCCCCGCCCGTACAGTGGTTGCTCGTAGGCTGAGCGACCGCGCCGGAGCTTCAGCCCACAGGGACAACGAAAGACCCGCCCCTGCGGCAACAGGAGCGGGTCCGAGTTGGCCCTCCGAGTGGAAAGCCAGGGGCCGTGAGGCGACCCCGAGCGTAGAAACTCGGGTCCAGTGTAAACCGGGTCCGCCCGGATTGCATCCCTGGTGCACCCGCTTCTTGTGTCCGCCGGCGCCGGACCCGCAAGGAGGTGGTGCCCAATGTCGCAAGACGAGGACACCCACCGCAGGCGGCAGATCCCCTGGCTCGGCATCGCGACCCTCGCGATGACCATCGCCAGGTTCCTGCTCGACCTGTGGCGCACACGGTAACCAGGCAAGGAAAGGACGGCCCCCGCACCAACGGTACGGGGGCCGTTCCTTGCCTCGCACGACGCCAAGCGCGATCGACCAACAGTTCTACTCCGGTACAACCCTGAGTCCGGGTCCACGCCTGTCCTCTTGGCTAGGGGCATGAACACGAATGCACGTTGGGCTCTTGCACCCGCCGTCGTTACGCTCGGGGTGGTGCTCGCCGGGTGCAGCTCCACCAGCACGCCGACACCAACCGCCACGCGAACCGTCACCGCAACGGCCTCCAGCGCCGCGACACCGCCAGCGTCAGCTTCGTCGTCGTCGGCCCCGTCCGCGTCGGCGACTGACAACGCCGGTGGGGACACCGGTACGGGCGCCGGTGGACGAGCCCCGGATGAGAACGCGTCCCGCTGTACGACCGACCACCTCAAGGGTGTGTTCGCCGGTCAGGATGCTGGCGCGTCGAACGTCGACGAGGAACTCCAGCTCACCAACACTGGCACAACCGACTGCACCCTGCAGGGCTGGCCTGGTGTCTCCCTCGTCGGCAACAACAACGGTACCCAGATCGGCCAGCCCGCCGAGTTCGACCGCAGCACCGCGCACGAGGTCGTGTCGCTGAAGCCGGGAACCACAGCGGTCGCGCACTTCCATTACGTCCAAGCCGACGCGTTCGATCAGGCGACGTGCAAGCCTGCGACCGGTGACGGGTTCCGCGTGTACCCGCCGGGGTCAACGACGAGCCTGTTCATCGCCGCCACAGGCGTGAAAGGGTGCTCCGCGGGGAGCGAAAAGATCTTCACCGTCGGCGCGTTCCACTGACCATCCGCCTCGGGTTCGCTGCACCTCGTTACGGCGCTAGCGCTCCTTCCAACTTGCCCTACCCGGAGCGCAGAAATGCCGGACGGCGCCCGTAGGTGCCCTCGGCGGCGTCCATCCTCACTTCTTGGTGCTGTCAGAGTGGTTGTGGCTGTTGTCTTCGGGTGCGGCACTCATCATGCGGAGCATCGACCAGGAACCGCTGCGGATGAACACGATCAGCAGGAACGCGGCGATCAGGAGGAACACGATGTTGAGCCAAGTGGTGTAGTTCCAGCTGATCGAGGTCGCCACGATGCTCAGGTGCCGGTTCGTGGGAATCAGGCCCAGTGGGGTGAACAGCAGCTCCACGGCGTAGCCGGCGAGGACCATGGCGCCGTAGAAGATCCCGGTGATCCGGAGCGCTGCTTTCCAGCCGTAGTACTTCCGGTAGATCACGATGATCGGAATGATGATCAGGTCCGCGAAGATGAAGCTGATCACGCCACCGAAGCTGATCCCACCGTTCCACAGCACTGCGGCGAGGGGGACGTTCCCGACGGAGCAGACAAAGCTCACCATCGCCAGGATCGGTCCGATGATCGGGTCGATGATGAACGCCAGCGTGGGATGCCCCTCGAAGAACACCGCCTGCAGCCAGACTTTCGGCACCCACGCGTCGAACGCGCCGGCGATGAGCAGGCCGATGATGATGTCGCGGAGCACGGACGCCCAGTCCATGACGAAGTACTGCGACACGCTCGTCAGCCCCGGCCTTGAGAACAGCCGCCGCCAGAACCCCTGATCGCCCTGCACGGACATGTCCATCGCCGCATGCCCCTCCATCGATCCGGCAAGCCCCTTGTCGGCCTGCTCGCGGGCGGCGTCGAGGATCTTGCCGCGCATCCAAAGCCGGAAGCCAAGGGCGATGAGGATGATCATGATCGGACCGCCGATGAACTCTGCGACGGTGAACTGCCACCCCATCACGAACGCCAGGATCAGGCCCAGTTCGACGACGAGGTTCGTCGACGCGACCTCGAACGCCATCGCAGACGACAGGCTCGCGCCTTTCCGAAACAGGGCCCGTGCAAGTGCGACGGCCGCGTAGGAGCAGGACGACGACAGTGCGCCGAGTCCGGTCGCGACGCTGATCGCGCGAGGCGAGTCGTCGTGCATGAGCTTCGTGATCCGGTCCGTGCGGACGACGGCTTGGATGATGCCGGACAGGGTGAAGCCGAGGATGAGGGGCCAGAGAATCTCCCACCCCATGGAGCCGGCGGCGGCGAGGGCGTCACCGAGCGCGTTGATGACGAACATGTACACCTACTTCGTTGCGGTGCGGGCAGAGTGTCCCGCGGCGTCGTGCGGATGAGGGAGACCGGACCGGTTGCGCGCCGAGGGGGCAGTCGAGCCTGCCTCGGCGCGCGCCGGGTGTCACTTGGATGCGAGCATGTCCTGCATCTGGGCGATCTGCTCGGTCTGGCTCTTCACGATCGATTTCGCCAGTGCGACCGTGTCAGCGTTCTTGCCCTTGGTGACCTCGGTTTTCGCCATGTCGATGGCGCTGGTGTGATGCTGGATCATCTGCTCGAGGTAGAGCTTCCCGGCATCCCGCGGGGACGCGTTCTGAAGGTCCTGCATGGCGGAGTCGGACATCATCCCCGACGTCGAGGAGTGATCCATCCCGGACGTGCTCGGCATCTGGGTCGGCTCGTTCCACGCCGTCAGCCACCCGGTCATAGTCTTGATCTCGGGGTCCTGTTCGATTTCGATCTGCTTCGCCAGCGTCACGACGTCAGCCTTCACGCCGGAGCCCTTCGCGAGGAGCACGTCGCTCATCTCAATGGCTTGCTGGTGGTGCGGCAGCATCTGCTGCGTGAACAGGACGTCCTGATCGTTGTGCGACGCCGCGGACGACGAGGACTGTGACGACGACGTGTCGGAGCGGCTGCCGTTGGTGGTGGAGCAGCCGGCGAGGGTGAGCCCGATGGTGAGGGCTGCGGCGGCCGCGAGGGCGCGCGTGGTGGTGGTCTGCATGGTGGATTCCGTTTCCGTTGATGCGTCAGATGGGTGCGGGCAGGCGGATGCCTGCCCGGGGTCTGGGCATGCGGGTGCTCCCGGAGGGTGGGTGGACCCGCCGGGGTGGAATCAGACTCGGATGATCTGCAACGCCGATAGTGACGGCGGTCGCGGCACCGGGATACGGCGGGCCACGTGGGCTGCGAGGGCGAGCAGCCGGGCGAGGAGGTGCAGCACCCCGCCGCTGCGGGCGCGGAGCAGCACCCACGCGAACAGGACGATCATCAGCATGCACGTCATGTCCATCAAGGAGCACATCAGCGCACACAAGCCGCCGTCGCAGCCGGCATCGGTGAGGACAGCCATCGCCGCAATCGCGGGAACCGCATGTTCGGTGTCATCGGCGGCCGCGGTGTGACCGGTGGCAGCGATGGGACCGGTGGCGGCGGTGGGATGGTGCTCCATCGCGGCGGTAGGAGCGGTCATCGGATGCTCGTGGTCGGCGGCGTGCCCAGCCATGGTGTGCATCAGGACCGTGAACCCGACCAGTAGCAGCAACGCCACCGTCGCCGTGACCTGCAACAGCAGCCGGCGACGCGGAGACGTGGTGATGATCATCTGATTTCAGTGGGTCAGGAAGCGGAGAGCGTCAGCCGTGCGAGGCGACAGGTGACCGTGATGGTACCCCCAAGGGGTACCCGCCGTCCGAGGATCGCGGAAGGCAGCAGCCGGCACAGGTATCGAGATGCGGAAGATCGTCGGTGCGGGCATGGGGCGGTGGGTGCATACTGGTGGGGTCTTCGGACCCGGCAGTGGGGCTTGCCAGACCCAACCTCGACACTCGTCGACAACAGTCCCTATCTCAGCTGGTTGCGCTTTTGCGCGCCTGAGGTAGGGAGAGGTCATGGTCGAGTCGGACACTGCCGGCGTTGTCGTGGTCGGTGTGCAGCCAGGGCAGGGGCCCGACGTCGTCGGTATCGCGGCTGCCGTCGCTGAACAGTTCAGCGCCCGCCTGGTGTGTGTGGTCGCCGATCCGGCGCTGCTAGCCGCGGGGGTGCGTGCGGACGGTTCGGAGATCATCGAACCGATCGACCCGGACACGGCGGACAGCGAGCCGCAGCAGCTCCCCGACGAAGACATGCGGGTCATCAGGGATCTCGCTGCGGCGCGATCAGTCGACGTGGACTTCGTCTCCCGCGTCGGGGATCCGAGTCACGCACTCGCTGCGGTGGCCGAGGAACGTGACGCACTGATGATCGTTGTTGGATCTCAGGCTGGCCGACGCCGGATGGCGGAACTGCTCACCGGTTCCGTCGCGGCGCACCTGACCCAGCAGCAGCACCGGCCGGTGCTGGTCGTCCCGCATCACCCGGTCGGCGTCCCCATGTTCCGGCCGTCGGATGCCCCGTGACGGGCACGCTGATGCTCCTGCGGCATGGGGAAAGCACCGCAAACGAAGCCGGCACCTTCGCCGGTCTCCTCGACGTCCCGCTCACGCCCCACGGTGAACAGCAAGCATCCGCAGCCGGACGGCGCCTCCGGTCTGAGCACATCACGCTGGACGTCGTGGTCACCTCCACATTGCGCCGCGCCGTCCGCACCGCCGAACTGGTCTGCGACGCCCTCGAGACACAGCTGCCTACAGAAGCGGTGTGGCAGCTCAACGAACGCAACTACGGCGCCCTGACCGGGATGACGAAGACCGACGCCCGCCAGACGCTCGGTGACGACGAGTACATGCGGCTCCGCAGGTCCCGTACCGGCACACCGCCACCGATGTCGCTGCTGCTATGGGAGGAACTGCGGTCAAGCTCTGCGCTGCGCGGTCTGCCCAACGGCGGCCTCCGACGCACCGAGGCTCTCTCGGACGTCATTGAGGGGGTCCGCCCCGTCCTGTACGACCGGCTCCTGCCGATGGTGCGGGCAGGACGGAGCGTCCTCGTCGTCGCGCACGGGAACTCGCTCCGCGCACTCTGCGCATGCATCGACGACCTCACCGACTCGGAGCTCGAGCGGCTCAACCTGCCGACCGGGCAACCCGTGCAGTACCACCTCGCTGCCACAGGTGTCCTCGTCCCGCGTGGTGGGGCGTTCCTGGATCCGGTAGCAGCACAGCTTGTCGCGGCGCTGGTCGCGGCAGAAGGCGGAACATGACCACCCGAACGAACACCCCGATGCCCGACGATCAGCTCCCTTCCGACCCGGACGTCGACGTCTCCGACCCCGCAACGATCATGCGGCCGGTGCATCTGCGGAGGCGGTACGTCGGTCTCGTCGCCGTCGGTGGGGCCGCTGGTACTGCCCTCCGTGACGTCATCAGCAGCGTGCTCCCCGCCGATGGCGGGCTGAGTTGGTCGATCTTCTGGATCAACATCATCGGCGCGCTGGCCCTCGGTGTGCTGTTGGAAGCGCTCGCGCACCGCGGGCCCGACGCCGGCCGCCGACGCGTGCTGCGGCTGCTGCTCGGCACCGGGTTCCTCGGCGGGTTAACCACCTACAGCACCCTCGCCGAGTCCACTGCCGCCCTGTTCCTGAACGGGCACGGCCTCGCCGGCACCGGCTACGCGCTCCTAACCGTCTTGTCCGGCGCGATCGCGACCGCGGTCGGTCTCGTGGTCGCCGGCTGGTTCCGCCCCCGAACGGAGGAAGCATGAACGCCGCGCTCATCCTTGCCGTCGCCCTCGGTGGCGGTGTCGGCGCTGCCGGCCGGTTCCACCTCGACGGAGTGATCAACACCGGCCGGGAGTTCCGGCTTCCCGTTGGCACGTTGACGATCAACGTAACCGGGTCGCTGCTGCTGGGGATCATCGTCGGTGCCGCCACCCACCTCGGCGCGGTGCCGGTCGCGGTCCTCGGCACCGGGGTGATGGGCGGCTACACCACGTTCAGCACCGCCAGCTTCGAAACCGTCCGCCTCGCCCGCAGCGGCCGCATCACCGCCGCCGCGATCAACGGGCTCGGGATGCTCGTCGTCTCCGTCGCCGCCGCGACCGCCGGCATCCTCCTCGGCGGCACCCTGTGACCACCCCGCCCACGGACCACACACCCGCTCCTGCACTGGAGGTACCCATGCTGTTCGATGTCACGATCGAGATTCCGTGCGGCAGCGGCAACAAGTACGAGGTCGACCACACCACCGGTCGGATCTGGCTCGACCGGGCGGTGTTCACCAGCATGGTGTTCCCCCAGGACTACGGCTCCATCGACAACACCCTCGGCGACGATGGCGACCCACTCGATGCCCTCGTGCTCCTCCCCCGTCCCACGTTCCCCGGCGTCGTCATCACGGTCCGGCCGGTCGGGATGCTGCGCATGGTCGACGAGAACGGCGGCGACGACAAGATCCTCACCGTCCCGGCTGGCGACGACCGCTTCGCGCAGCTGCAGAACATCACCGATGTGCCGGAGCACACGCTGGCGGAGATCGAGCACTTCTTCGCCCACTACAAGGAGATCGAGCACGGCAAGCACGTCACCACCAACGGGTGGGCCGGTCGTGCTGCTGCCGAAGCCGTCATCCGCATCGCGCAGGAAGCCCACACCCGACACCCGTGACCCACGGTCCCCAAGGCCGCCGCGGGGAGGCACTGGCGCCGAGTGATCGCCAGCAGGTCGTCCCTCCGCTTCCCCGCGGCTCCCCCTGACAACCACACGCCAGCTCGACGCACGACCCGAACCGAACCGAACCGAACCGAACCGAAGGAGCGTCACCATGAACGACTACATCAGCGGCATCCACCACCACGCCGCCCATGAGGGCGAGTACGTCACCCACCACGACCACCCCGTCACCATCGACGCCGTCCACGGCGCCCGCATCCTCGACTCCCGCGGCTACCCGACCGTCCGCGTCTCCCTCGAGCTCGACGACGGCCGCACCGTCACCGGCGACGCCCCCGCGGGCGCATCCACCGGCGCCCACGAAGCCGTCGAGCTCCGCGACGGCGGTTCCGCGTTCGGTGGCCGCGACGTCACCCAGGCGCTCCACCTGATCAACACCGACATCTCAGGCCTCCTCACCGGCCGGTCCTGGTCTGCGATCGGGCAGGTCGACGCCGCCCTCGCCGACCTCGACGGCACCACCGGGTACCGCCGGCTCGGCGCGAACAGTGTCGTCGCCACCTCGATCGCCGTGTCCCGGGCTCTCGCCCACGCCGCGGACCGGTCGCTCTGGCAGTGGATCGCTGAGATCACCGGCTCGACGCCGCGGATGCCGGTTCCGCACTTCAACGTCCTCAACGGCGGCGCGCACGCAGCGAACAAGCTGGACTTCCAAGAGTTCATGATCGCCCCCGTCGCGGCGGCGTCGATGGCCGACGCCGTCCGCATCGGCGCAGACGTCTACCACGCTCTCGCGGCCCTGGTGCGGGACCGGTTCGGCAGCCTCGGCCTCGGCGACGAGGGCGGCTTCGCCCCTTCGATCGCCGCCCCCGAGGAAGCACTCGACCTGCTCGTCACCGCGATCCGCGCCGCCGGCTACGAGCCGGGCGTCGACCAGGTGGCGATCGCCCTCGACCCGGCCGCGAACGAGTTCTACCAGGGCGCCGGCTCCTACCGGATGCTCGACGACAGCCTCGACCGGGACGGGCTGGACGATTACTACCGGAACCTGGTCGACACGTATCCGATCCGCAGCATCGAAGACGGGTTCGCTGAGGACGACCATGACGGGTTCCGCCGCATGCAGGCAGGGCTCGGCGACCGGATCCAGATCGTCGGCGACGACCTCTACGTCACCGACCCACAGCGGATCCGTGCGGGCGGCGAGCAGCAGCTGACGAACGCGGCTCTGATTAAGCCGAATCAGATCGGCACCGTGTCCCAGACCCTCGGCGCGATCGCCACCGCCACCAGCATCGGGATGGCCACCATGGTGTCGCACCGTTCCGGGGAGACCACGGACACGTTCATCGCGGACCTCGTCGTCGGAACCGGCACCGGGCAGATCAAGTCCGGCGCACTCGCCCGCGGGGAACGCGTCGCGAAGTACAACCGGCTCACGGAGATCGCCGGGCAGCACCCGGAGCTGGCCTACGGACTGATCTGACCACCGGCACTGAGCTGCGAGCGGTGTCCAGGAACGCTGTGACGGCAGGCCCCGGGCGGCCTGACCAGATCGCACGAAGCGACCGGATCAGTGGCGGGCCGAGCAGCGGCACCCGCACGAGGGCGCCGTCGGCGAGGTCACTGCTGACGGTGCGGAGACTCATCACCGCGGGCGCGATGCCCGCTCCAGCGTTGGCGCGGATGATGCCCGTCGTTTCCAGCACCGCCGCCGGCGGGGCCAGGGTCAGACCCGCGTCGTCGAGCCACGCCTCGACCGTGGCGCGGGTGCCGGACCCCTCCTCCCGGAGCAGCAGCGGCGTCTCCGCGAGCTCATCCGCGGTGATGCCCGAAGCGCTTACCCACGGATGGAGCGGGGCGACGACGACCACGAGCTCGTCCTCATCGACCACCAACGATGAGAGGCCCGTCGGCGCAGCCGGGGTCTCCGTGAACCCGACGTCGGCGCCGCCGGAACGCACGAGATCGATCACCGCAGCGGAGTTCCCCGCGATCAACCGCACCGAGGCCTCGGGTGTAAGGGCCCGGTGGGCGAGCAACCATCCGGGGAGCAGGAGTTCGGCGATCGTCTGCGACGCTGCAACGACGAGGGATCCCGCGGGTTCTCGAAGCGCGGCGACGCCGGCTTCGAGCCGCCGGGAGGCCTCCAACACCGGGACGGCCAGACCGAGCACCACGCGGCCGGCGTCAGTCAGCACTGTCCCGGACGCGGTCCGGTGCGCCAGCAGTTGACCGATCGCCTGCTCCGCGGCACGCAAGCGGGCAGACACCGCCTGCTGTGTCACTCCCAACGCGTTGGCCGCGCGGGTCAACGAACCGGTCTCCGCGACGCGGACGAGGACCTCGAGGGTGTCGAGGTCCAGAGTCCGGTCCGTCAGCCGCCGTGGTGCCACAAATGATCATTGTGCCCTGCCAACGAATCCGCCGTTCCCGAACCACGGGGCACACGCGCACGCTGGGTGCATGTCCGCTCACCTCGCCCACGCACCCGCGACGTCCGAGCACGGTGTGCGCGACCGGCGGCTGTTCCGGGAGCTGGAGCGGCCCGGTCTGATCGTGTCGAACCTGACCCCGAACTGGTTCGCGTCGATCATGGGCACCGGGATCGTCGCCGTCGCAGCCGCCTCACTGCCGCTGCAGTTCCCCGGCCTGCGCACCGCGGCGACGATCGTGTGGGCGATCGCCGCGGTCCTGCTCGTCGCCCTCACCATCGCGGCAGTGCTGCACTGGGTCCGCTACCGGAGCACCGCAGCGAAGCACCACCTGCACCCGGTGATCTCGCACTTCTACGGCGCACCGCCGATGGCGTTCCTCACCGTCGGCGCCGGCACGATCCTGCTCGGGAAGGACTGGATCGGCCTGTCCACCGCGGTCACCGTCGACTGGGTCCTCTGGAGCATCGGCACCCTCGGCGGCCTCGTCACCGCGGTCCTGGTACCGTACCTGGCGTTCACCCGCCACGAGAACACGCCCGACTCCGCGTTCGGGGGTTGGTTGATGCCGATCGTTCCGCCGATGGTGTCCGCCTCCACCGGCGCGCTCCTCCTGCCGTATGCCCCCGCGGGGCAGGCGCGCGAGACCCTCCTGTGGTCCTGCTACGGCTTCTTCGGCCTCAGCCTCATCACGTCCCTGGTCGTGATTACGCTGATCTGGAACCGACTCGCGCAGCACAAGGTCGGTGCCGCGGGCATGGTCCCGACCCTGTGGATCGTCCTCGGACCGGTCGGACAGTCCATCACCGCAGTGAACCTCCTCGCCTCGAACGCGCCGACCGTGGTTGATGCGTCGACCGCCCACGAGCTCCTCGACGGCGCGCTCGTGTACGGGTTCGCGATGCTCGGCTTCGCGCTGCTGTGGACCGTCATCGCCCTCGCCATCACCATCCGCACCGCCCGAGAACACCTGCCGTTCAGCCTGACGTGGTGGTCATTCACGTTCCCCGTCGGCACCTGCGTCACCGGCCTGAACGGCCTCGCCCTGCACTCCGGACTCACCGTCATCGCCGTCCTCGCCGTCGTCTACTACACCGGTCTCGTCGCCGCATGGCTCATCGTCGCCGTCCGCACCTTCCACGGCTCCGTCATCCGCGGCACACTCCTCGCACCACCACAGCCGGCATGAGCACCCCCGGCGAGCTCGCGGACGAGGTCGCGGACGTTCGATCGCTGAACGCCCTCGCGGAGACATGGCGCACCGCACCTGACGGTTCACGACGGTTCGTCCCGAATTTTGACCCACGATCCGGCGGCACGTCCAGCCGAGTGCTGGTCCTCATGCAGTCACCCGGCCCGCAGACCATCGCCGCAGCGCATACAGCGATCTGCAGCGAGGACAACCGTGGGCCGACTTCGGCCGCGTTCCGCGCGGCCCGCGTCGAGTCCGGACTTGCACGCAACGAGTACCTCCGCTGGAACCTCATCCCCTGGGCTCCCAGCTCCACACCAACACGTCGGCAAGACATCGAAGACGGACGAGCCGCTCTGGCCGTGCTGCTTGAGCACCTCCCTGGGCTGAACGTCATTGTCACCTACGGCACCACCGCACTGGACGGGGTCATGCGACACCTCACGCTCGCCGAGCGCGCTCATCTCGTCCCCGTCATCGCGGCACCACACCCATCACCAGCAAACGGGCACCACCGCGCCGAACAACACGCCCGCTCAGTCCAGGCCCTCCGCCTCGCGGCCGAGCACGTGCAGCAGCATCCGCACCCCGGGAACTAACACCCACCCCTCCCCCCCCCCCCCCGCGGGTCGAGTCGTACGGAGCACTAGGACGGGATCCCGAAAGCCGGTAGGCGTCTCCGACATCCGTTCCGATAATAGTTCTTCTCGGAACGTTTCAGCGGTCATGGAAGCGGCAGCGGCGTCCGGTTGCAGTGATCCGCACATGCCGTTCTCCCTGAGCCATCGTCCCCGGGCATCGGTGCGCGCGTAGTCGATGCCGCCGCGCGGACGGCTCCGGAGGACCGGTACCGCCCACGCGGCGGCGTCACCAGCGTTTGCGTCCGACGCTCAGGTGCGGAACGCTACCGCCGAGCGTCCCCTGGCTTGGGCTTTGTCAGTGCCGCAGCCAATCCCCCGCCGATCAGGATCAGGCCAACGACTCCGAGAAGGATTTCCGGAGTGCTGGTGATGTCGTCCGGGAGTCCGTGGTCGTCGAACCAGACTCCCACGACGGCGCCCTCAACATAGGTGATGACGAGGACCGCGATACCGAGAAGGACGGTGATCCAGGACCAAATTCGTTGCATGATGTCTCCGTCAGTTGCAGCGGTGGCTGGTGTAGGCGTCGAGCCGTCCCCGGTGCAGACTGGTGTCAAGGTTGTACGAGTCTTTCCAGAACTGTGCGCCCAGATCGAGGTGGCACCACAACTGCAGCTTCATGTCGTTCGTGTTCGCACGGGACTTGTGGTCAGGGGTTTTGGACAGCACCTCGCTCCAGTGTGCGTCCCAGGTCAGTTCCCCGGCCCACACTCGACCCCAGCTGGTAGGGAACACCATCAGCCGCGGGTCGTTCTTGTAGGCATAGGACCACTGCACCTTCTTGACGAGCGCCTTTCCGAACCAGGGATCGGCGACCACGGGGAATGCTTGAGTTTCGCTGAAGTCGACGATCTGAGTGACGGTCGTGCCCGACAGTTCGTAGTGCGTCGGCACGGGAACGCCGTTGGCGTCGACCGCCCATGCTGGCGACATGGCCCCGACAAGTCCGCCCGACGAATCAGTGATGACGATGGAGCCGTCGTCCTGCGTTGCGGCTGTCGCGCCAGCAGGAAGGCTCATCGAGTACGAGTACGCAGACGGAGCCGAAGCGTCACTGATCACGGTGTTCAGCTGAAGCGACGTGTCCGCTTTCAGGACCGCGAGGGTGCTCGAGCCGTTGTTGTTGCGATACGAGACCACGCCAGGCGCCTCAACGGTGGCGTTGGATGCGGTTTGCGCGAATGGGAGCGCCAGCGAAACCGTCGACGCGGGAATCGTCGTTGTGTCGCCGGTATCTGGATCCGTGGTGCTCTGCGCGTCAGAGGCGACCGTGACGCCGCCGCTGGGGGTGTTTGCGATGGTCGCAGCTCCGGCTACTGCATCGCCGACAGTTGTGGATGCCGCGAAGGTGGAGGTTGTTGCAGCATCCGTGGCGAGGTTCTCGAACCCCTCGGGGTTGGCTCGCTCGACGGCTTGCAGCGCCGCCGACGGTGTGCCGTGGTTCAGTCCGAACTCGTAGTGAGTGTCTACGCCGACGTTGCCGGCGTAGTTCGACGTTGCCGTGATGTCGTACCAGCCATCGACAGCGGGCACGGTCGCGGTGTAGGTGGTGTCGGTAGTGCTCGAGAGCATCGTTTCAACGGTGTTCTCTCCGTTGATCGTGACGTCAAGGGTGCCGCTGTCGTCGCCGGTTGCTGCCATGTGGACAGTACAAGCGATATTGCTGTTCGGAAGAGCATTCGTCCAACTCCCAGCAGCGTACGGCTGAGGGCAGCTGATCGTCGGCGCAGCCGGATTGATGTACCAGCCCTGCACATCGACGACGTAGTTCGTGGCCTCGGCCGCATTGCGGAGTGCGATCTTCCCGTTCGCACCAAGCGGCACGGTGATGGTGTTGGTCTGAATCTCGTTCGGTTGGAAGTTCACCGCAGTGATACCCGGGTCGGTCTTCCCGTCCGCGTACACGTCCGCGTAGCCGGCGCTGCCGCCATGCGCGACGATCAACGTCAACGTGACAGCGGTGATGCCGGACCCCATGACCGGGACGCCGGCGGTGCCGGCGATCTGGATGGACCGGGTCTCGTTCTTCGCCAGCGCGGTGTTCCCAGTCGCTCGCGAGTCGTACGCACGCCCATACGACGGCGTGAACACAGCACCACCCTTGCCTGCGGCGGTGAAGTAGCCCTGCAGGTCGACCAGCAGGTTCGTGGTCGTCGACGAGTTCGCGATCGTGATCTTCCCGGCAGCGGACAGCGGCACCTGCGCCTGCACCGATGTCGTCTCGGACGGGGCGTAGTGCAGCGAGTTCTGCGGCTTCGTTCCACCGGTCGCGTACGGGGTGAGGTACCCGTCCGCGTCGGTCGAGTTCACTGCGATCAGGTTCACCACCGCAGCAGAGGCCCCAGCGGGCACGCCGTTCGCGCCGGTGATCTGCACGTCGATGCTCTTGCCCGGTGCGATCGCCGCCTTCGCAGCACCCATTCCGGAGCGGGTGTCAACAAGTCGCTTCGCGACCGGGACGAAGCCGCCGGCAGCGGTGCCGTCCGTGTTGGCCGTGTAGTAGCCCTGTACGTCCAGGATCAGGCGGCTAGCGGTCTCGGTCATGACCTGGATCGTGCCATCCGCACCGACCGCAATCGTGGCGCTGTTGGAGGTGTACTCGCCCGAGACGCCGTTGTAGATCAGCATCGTCGTTCGGCCAGTGTCCGCGTCGGGACGACCGAAGAGGGTGCCGTACCCGGTGGACGCGCCGACCGTTGCGTTCAGCGACACCGCCCCGACGGAACCGTCATCAGGCAGGCCAGCGAGACCGGCGACCTTGATGGTGCGGTACTTCCCCGCCTCCATCGGCGTGCTGAACCCGCCCGTCCCCGCCTTCGTGTCAAGGATCCGGCCCGTGGCCGACACGAACACACCGCCGGTGCCAGTGTTGTTCAGCGCGTGCGCTGGCGTGGCCACCAGCAGAGAACCAATCAATGCCAGCGCAGCGAGGATGGCGGCAGCAAGGCTACGCTTCCTCGTGCGCGGAGCGTGCAGCAACGAGCGCACGAAACCCCCTACGTCAAACCGACAGCACGAGCTGCTGTCAGCGTCCGCAGCATAAGAGAAAGCTGAGACAGGCTGCGTGACACCCGTCCGAGGGTCAGGGTCAAAATCCCAGTTCAGACCAGGTGGTACGGAAATGGGCTTAACGACCCTTCAGAAATCATGATGCTGAAAGTGGGGCTGGGTCTCCAAACAGGACGCTCCGAACAGCTAAGCGGACATCACTGCCGACGTCGTGACGATGCCACCCGATGAGCCCGGTAGCCGATCCCTCACCGGGCCTGCGGTCGTCTCCGAATCCGGATTTCGCGCGCCGGAAAACGAGAGATCGCCGTCCGACCTCAGGTCGTCGTCTCTATAGCTCCGCCTCAGCTCGCAGGATCCTCGGACAGCAGGACTCAACGTCGGCGCTCGGCGAGAATCTGCGCCTGTATTGGGGGCAGCTCAAGGACCAGGTGTGTGGGAACCTTCCGAAGTGATGATGCGTGTCTTGCTCCCGGGTGTAGCCATGGCCTGTGCAATTCTCTTGACGTCTTGCTCCACTCCTAGCGGCGCTGATGACGCTGCAGTCGGACGATGGACCAGCAAGCAGGACGCGATGGTGAAGAACGATCCGAGCGCCATCTCCGTGCTGTACGCGCTCGTTGATCGCCACAGCCCAAAGGGAAGCGTGATCAAGACCACGTTCAAGTCGCCGATCACCATCGATCACCTCGAGCTGTCTTGCTACGGCAGCGGAACGCTTGATGGCTCGTTGACTGTCAACGCGACGAACAGCTCTTCGTCCGTTGACTACCCCGACCTGCAGTGCGGCGCACACTCGCAGTCGCTGCAGCTCGCGAAGGACGCCCTGAAGAACGTGAAAGAGCTGAGCTTCTCTGCAACAGACAGCTCGCAAACCAGCGCCTGGCAGCTCATCGCTCGCGACTAGGGACGGCAGCAGTCAGTCACCGATTCTCTTGCGACGAACTGCTACAGGCTCCGCCTCGCGTCGCAGCGCGCGATACACCGTGGTCCGGCTCACCCCAAGCACGTTCCCGATCTGCGCAACCGTCATGTCCTGCTGCTCATACAACCGCCGCGCGGTACGCACTTGATCGGCCGACAGCCGCGGTGGCCGACCACCAGTACGTCCGCGAGCACGCGTAGCCGCCAACCCAGCGTGCGTACGTTCTCGGATGAGGTCGCGTTCAAACTCCGCCAACGCGGCGAAGACATGGAACACGAGCCGGCCACCCGGTGAGGTGGTGTTAATGGTCTCCTGCAAGGACCGGAATCCAACACCCCGCTCCCCCAACGCCTGTAACTGATCGATGAGGTGCCGAATCGACCGGCCGAGCCTATCCAACCGCCAGACGACAAGCGTGTCACCGGGGCGGAGCTGGTCGAGCAGTTTTGCGAGCTCCGGCCGGTGCTCGAGTGACCCGGACATAGTGTCCGTCCACACGCGGTAGCAACCGACCGCGTGAAGTGCGTCGAGTTGCAGCGACGCGTCCTGGTCGGTTGTCGAGACGCGCGCGTAGCCAAGCAGCTCACTCATGAGAGAAAACGTAGCGGAACTCATCGCGGCATCCGGGTAACGGTGCATAGTTTCCGGCACTGAGTTGCGTTACACAACGCGCCAACAATCCAGGCCTGTGAATGAGCATGCCCACCGATGTGTCACAAACGGTCGTTTACGGTACCTATCGTTCGTGAGGATTGAACATGCGGACACTCGTGATCGATAGGCCTGCATAGGCCCGACAGCCAGTAACGTCGGCCGCAACTGACATTCAAGGAGCGACATGTCGCGTTTGAGTGAGATTTCGATAAGCGACCTGCTACTCGATCCAGGGAACGCGCGCCTTGGAGACCAGCAGCCGGGGCAGCAAGCCACCGTTCACGCCCTCGCCAGCCAGCAAGGCCGACGCCTGGTCAAGCTCGCCGAGAACATCATCGCGAACGGTCTCGACCCAGCGCAGCTGTTCACGGTGATCGCGACGAGCGACAAGAAGCGCGGGTACGTCGTCCTCGAGGGCAACAGGCGCACCCTGGCACTCAAAGCGCTTGAGACACCGACCATCGTTCAGTCCGCGCTCCCGGCCGGTGAGTTCAAGAAGCTGCTGACGCTCGCAGAGCGCTTCGCTGACCACCCATCGAATCCGTGCAATGCATGCTGTACGACCCTTCCGAGGAAGCTGCGGCCGTCAACTTCGTGATGAGCCGCCACGGCGGCGCGCAGGAGGGTGTCGGTCTCCCTGAGTGGGACTCCGACGAGAAGGACCGCTTCCGGGTTCGCCAGGGGGGTGAACGCGGTACGAAGCTACTCCGGCCAGGTCCTGGACTTCATCGACGAGCTCGACGGCAGCAGCGCCTCGAAAGCACGGATCACCACGACCTTGCAGCGCTCGGACTCGAGGTCGTCAACGGTGAGCTTGTTACGAAGTATCCAGCCGATCAGGTGGCCAAAGGCCTGCGCAAGATCGTCGATGATCTCCGCTCGCAGCGGGTGAAGTCGAGTCCCGGCATCCACGCACGGACAGGGCGAAGGCCGCTCCCCTCGACCGGCGCTCCGATCGCCTCGGGCGAGAGCGAGTACCGCGCCTCCTCGGGCGCGGTGTACCGATCCCGTCGACGACCACCCACGTTTCGGATCGTAGAAGCGAGCGCCGACACCGGCCGAGCGCGGGAGGATGGGCGCGTGAGCGCCATGCACCGTCGCCAAGCATTCATCGCGCCGGCCAATTTCCCCGGCGACAGCGTCGACGGCGCCCGGACTGTCGCGAGAACGCACGGCTGGATAACTGCCGACCACGGCGAGGGCGCACGGCGACTTGGTGACTTCTGCCCCGAGCACGCTGTCGCCAACGCTATCTGGCGCGCCGGGCGCTGATCGGAAACCGTCCGCATCGGGGGACTCTTGTCGCACCTCAGCGCCAAAGCCTCCCGGGCACACCTCCACGCCAGGGGGACTCTTGTCGCACCTCAGCGCCAAAGCCTCCCGGGCACACCTCCACGCCAGGGGGACTCTTGTCGCACCTCAGCGCCAAAGCCTCCCGGGCACACCCCCACGCCAGGGGGACTCTTGTCGCACCTCAGCGCCAAAGCCTCCCGGGCACACCCCCACGCCAGGGGGACTCTTGTCGCACCTCAGCGCCAAAGCCTCCCGGGCACACCTCCACGCCAGGGGGACTCTTGTCGCACCCATGTCCCACCGGCCTTCATGTCGCACCGGCCGCCTTCTCGAGCGCTGCAACCGCATGGAGAGCCTCGATGGTCGCGCTTTCACCCTCTGCCCAGACGAGTGTCTGTTTGCGGGAAGCGCCTATGACACAGAGATCAAGTGCTTCTTACCGCATTTCTTTCTGGACCTGCACGGCGTGCAGCCACCAGACTTCAACGATCGGTCGACGCAGACGTCCTGCCGGGAGCGCCTGTTCTGGGAAACTCAATGCCCCAGTCCTCGATCGTCTCCACGTCCGCTTGACCGGCATCGGACTGCTGTAAGGACTATGTTGTGTCCAGTTCGAGGCACGCCCCGCGTTGCTGTCGTCTCGGGGATGGCGCGCGTGACGGCGTCGAAGGTGGAGCCGGTTAGGCGTGGCCGCCGCATGGGTGTTGCTTCAGGCGGTAGGACCCGTATGGAAGCTAAGTGGTCTCGCATCTCGGTACCAACTCAGCCCAGGCCCACTCCCCCGTCGCGGGAGATGCACGAAGGACAGCGCGCCGGCCTAGCTCGCGCGTACCTCGCCCATGACTCCGCGGACGCCGTCGATCCGCCGCGACTGGATACCGGCCGAACCTTGGAAGCTGTGTTGGAGTTGCCGCTTGGCCTGTCTGCGAGCCAAGCGCACTGTCGCCCAACTGGGGCCGAAACGGGCCTACATCAGATGGCGACGCTCCGGTCGGAGCGGTCTCGCTGATGAATGTCCGCAAGGTCGAAGAGCCCGTCAGTGGAGACTGTCGAGCTGCGGTGCAGTGCGTGTCGTTCCGCAGCGGGGAGTGCGGCGAGCGTGCCCGCTGTCCCGTAGAGGTCGTGGATGAGGTGAACCTGCTGTCGGTCCCCTTCGAGGACCGCCTCGGCGAGTGCGATGCCGACGCCGGCTCCTTGTGTCTGGTCGTTCGTGATGTTCCCCCGAGTGATGCGACCGCGGTCCTCGAGGTCACGACGTCGGTCATGCGGCCATTGACTGGTGACGCTGGTGACGCTGGTGACGCTGGTTTGACCAGCGCTACCTACATGCGCGGCCAAGGGTTGCCTGGCGTACGACCCTTGAGTACGCAGGATGGTGACACCGGCCACGCTGGTGAGGTTGGTGAGCCTGGGGGCACTGGTGAATAAATCGCAGCGTGAGCGGCCCGGCCGGGAGGTGCCAGCGCTCCAAAAGTCTCCGAGCGCCCGTCTGCGGCTCGCTACCCCTGATCTGACCCCTCCACGCGCTTCAGCCACTGTTCGCTCGATACGAGCGAAGTAGCACTAACCGGTGACACTGGTGAGACCAGATTGCGCAAAACTGCAACGCTGGTGACCCTGGCGACACCGGCTTCACCTGTACATGACTGGTCACACCGGTATTAACAGTTTGCATTCACTGGTGATCCCGGCTTCACCGGCAACTCCGGGGTGCGCAAAACAGTTACACCGATGTGACTGGTGAGACCGGCGTCACCTGTACACTTGATGAAGCACAGCCAGAACAGTCACACCAGCGTCACCAGTCACGGGGGAGACCCCGCCAGCAGCGGAGCAGCAGATGTCACTCACCATCGACCGGTCTTCACTCCAGCGAGTAGTCGCTGTCATCAACAACAAGGGCGGCGTCGGCAAGACGACACTCTGCGCGAACATCGGCGGCATCCTCGCTGAAGCCGGATGGCGTGTGCTTGTCATCGAACTGGACCCGCAAGGGAACCTCGGTCTCGACCTCAGCTACCGGTACACCGAGGGGGACGACAAGGGGTCGGGGCTGTCGAAGTCGGTCCTCTTCGGCGACGCGTTGCAGCCACTGAAGAACGTTCGCCCAAACCTCGACGTTCTGCCCGGGGGAGAGCACATCGAGATCCTCGACAAGGGCATCAGCCCACGCATGAGCCAGTCGGGAACTGAGGGGACCGCCGCGCGGCTCAGCCTCGCGACGTCGCTCGCTGCCATCGCCGATGAGTACGACCTCATCCTTCTCGACTGCCCGCCGAACATCGACAGCATCCAGATGCTCGCCGTCGCTGCTGCCCGCTACATCCTCATCCCTGCGAAGGCTGATGACGCCAGCATCGACGGCTTGCGCCTCACTGCTCGACGACTCGATAAGGTCGTCGACATCAACCCGGAAGTTGACCTCCTTGGGGTGGTGAACTTCGACTCGAGCACCTCTGAGACAAAGGTGCGGCAGGAGTTCGCGGACGACGTCGTCGAGGCGTTGGAGAGCGAAGAGGCGAGGAAGTTCATCTTCACCAGCTACGTCCGGCACTCCGGAGCGACTGCGAAGGCCGCGCGGAAGAAGCGGTTACTCGTGCACGAGCTCGAGAAGAGCGTGAAGAAGCAGGAGAAGTGGTACGAGGCGCTCCGTCGTGGCGCGAAGCACGTCTCTGCGGGCCCGCAGGCCGCTGGCAACGTCGCCGACAGCCTGTACGCGGTAACCCAGGAGCTCACCGCACGCCTCACCGCCGCTGAGGCAGAGCAGTCGGAGTCGGAGGCTGCGAATGTCTGACGAGGGCCGCATCATCGCTGCGCCACCGAGCCGACCGAACAGTGGGGGAGGGGCCGGGTCCCTGCTCCGCGCGAACCGAACCGCTCAACAGCAGGCTGAGCCCGCCGCCGAGCCGTCTCGGGCTGTCGCCCCGCCGCCTCCCGCGCCGCGTCGCGCGGTGCAGCAGACCATCGCGTCTGTTCCCGACGCCGAGGTGGAGGCGGACCCGGTCATGACGGTGGAGCCGACCGCGACAGCGCCGGTCACGTTCCAGGAGCCGGAGCAGCCCCCTCAAGCTCCGACGGGCACATCGCCCGTCACTGCAGACCCGGAGCCGGTCGCCGTTCCGCAGCAGCAGGCGCCTACCCCGGAGCCGACGCCCGGCCCAACGACCCCGTACACGCGCCGTCGGTACGGCGACTCGGGGGAAGAGAACCCCGACGACATCGTGAAGGTCACGTTCGAGATTCGTCGTGGCGACCGCGATGCGTTCAACGACGCGTTCGCGGCGGCATCCCTTCATGAGGGGTACACCACCCCGAAGGACATCCTCGTGGACCTCTACGTGAGAGAGACGAAGCGGCTGCAGGGCACGTACAACGGTGGTCAGCCGTTCCCGAAGCGAAAGAAGCAGGCTCCTCGCGGGCGCCCGATTCGGCGCGACAGCTGACACTGCTGCAAACGTGTCGAAGCGCGACTTCACGTCGGGCTCGCGCGACTTGAAGGCCGCGGATGTCGGTGGATGCCTGTACATATTCGGGTACGCGGCGCGAGTAGACGGCCCAGGTGCGCGACAAGAGTCCCGACACGCCGACGTGTCGCCGCCGATCCGGCGCACCTCCAGGGGATAGTAACTCGCACGATGTTCGGCCAACGAGGCAGGGGAGTACCGGATGACGAGCGATGCAGCGGCCGGCGCAGACGACCGTTGGTACGAGGAAGGCGACGCACCCAACGAGGTGAGTTCGCTCGGTGCGGTCGAGCCGCGCGTCGAGCCTGTCATCCCCGCGAACTTCCCGCACAGCCTGGAGATCCCGAAGGACCGCGTGCGGCTGCTGGACTACCGCTCAGCGCTCGACGCGAAGGGTGGCCAGCCGGAGGAAGTCGCGTTCTCAGCCCGCGTGTGGGCTCAGGTGTCCCTTCCGTACAAGGACCCCGGTGAGGTTCCGTTCTGGGTGCGCCGAAACGGTGACGTCACCCTTCGTGTCCAGCCCGCGGCGATCACGGACCGGAACGGGAACGACGCTGTCGCGTACCCGTTCGGCATCCTGCCGCGGCACATCATGACGTGGATGGCGACCGAAGCGGTCCGCACGAAGAATCAGGAACTCATCCTCGGCGACACGATGCAGGACTTCATGGAGAAGCTGCAGATCGAGAAGGGCGGCAACAGCCGCCGGCGCCTCGCCAACCAGATGGAACGCGTGTTCGGCTCCCGCCTCAGCGTCGAGGGGCTCGTCATCGGCGCTCGCGGCACCGGGTACGGGCAGGCGAAGGAGTACTTCCAGATCACTGAGAGCACGCAGCTCTGGTTCAACGAGAAGGACGAGATCGGGGGAGAGGGCCAGCCGGGTCTTTGGGACTCGAAGATCGTCCTTTCGAAGCGGTTCTTCGACTCCATAATCGAACGCCCGGTCCCCGTGGATCCTGCGGCGCTGCGTGCCCTGGGGTCAAAGCCGCTGACCTTCGACATCTACGTGTGGGTCGGCTATCGCTTGTACGGCATCGAGTATCCGACCCGCATGTCGTGGGAGGACCTGCACAAGCAGTTCGGCTCGCAGACGAAGCGCCTCCGTGACTTCCGGTCCTCCTTCGCCGAGGCCATCCGCGACATCTCCATAATCATGCCGGGCCTGCGGTACGACCTCGAGCCCGAGTACTTCGTCCTCTACCCCGGTCCGACTCCCATCGAGCAGACGACCAAGCGCCGCCAGGTGCCGCAGAACAAGGCCGCCGGCCGCGGACGTGGACGACTGCATGCTGTTGAGAAGCCAGCCGGCGACGACGGCGACGTCGAGCAGCCGGGCGACGTGCCTGCGGGGGAGTGACCGCGACAAGAGTCCCACGTGCGAAGAGGGTCGGTGCTGTAAGGCGCTGACCCTCTTCACGACGCTCCGGGGCTTCGCACGAGGACTGGGGGACTCTTGTCGCGCGGAGGGACTCAGCGGGGGGGGTATCTGACGATTCTTGCGGGGGATTCTTGTCGCGCTCAGTTGGGGGACTTTGGTCGCGCCACACTTGCGACGCAGGTTACATGCAGACACGTGAGGCGAAGTTAGCCAGCACGGCCGGTATCGCTGGCGGATTCTTGTCGCGCGCCCCGGTTGGGGACTCTGGTCGCGCATCGGAAGCGGCGGCGGGGGATCCTGGTCGCGCGTGCCACCTCGAGCGCCTGCTCAAGCTCGTTGCGAGTGGGGACTCTGGTTGCGCTCGTGAGGCTCACAGTCGTGCGCTCCGGGGGATTCTGGTCGCGCGCGATCGAGCCTTTTCTTCTGGTCGCGCGCGATCGAGCCTTTTCTTCTGGTGGGGCAGGGTGACGAGCCGGTCGACCGGCGGGCTTCTTGTCGCGCCGGCGCCGCGTAAAAGGGCTTGGGGGAGGGGCGCGACCAGAGTCCCCTCGCGCGACAAGAAGCCCCCAGTTTGTCGGCGCGACTAGAGTCCCTTGTGGGCTGCTGAGTCGGATGGCGCTAGAAGCGCTCTGGGGACTGTTCCGCACCCTGGGACGCCCCAGAGGGGGCGTTCGCCTGTCTGTGAGGCGCACAGCGCCGATTTTGACCATGTTGTGAAGGTGAGACTGTGTTCCAACGGGGGTGCTTACCTTCTGTCAAGGCGGGGGTAGAGGGGACCCCTATGAACCTGTTCCCGCTTCTGTGGTTGCGTTGGTACGAAACCGGTCTTACAGGTGAGATTTAGAGGTGGAACTACAGGGGCAGCTTTCCACAGCCCGCTCGATCGTTGCAATGGTGCGGATGATGGGTGGTCGCAGGGAACCTGCTCCGCGACAAGAGTCCCCTCGAAGCGCGACAAGAGTCCCCTCCAGCCGCGACAAGAGTCCCTTATCCACAGCTTCGAAAGGGGTCCAACGCGGGGGATTCTGGTCGCGCCGCCTCGCCCTGTGGATAAGTGCTCCCTCGAGCTCCGATCTCGTACTTCTGGGGGACTCTGGTCGCGCCCTACTTCGAACCCGTACGACGCGCCTCGGCGGCGCGGTGGGACGCCTAGACGGGGGCGGCGCAAGCGTCGTGACAACCGGCACCTCGAAGGAGACGGTGTGGATTCCAGCCGGCCCAGACCGGCAACGTCGACGACTACGAATCGTTGACGACTCAGCGCGGCGAAAGACCGACGGTCCTCGTCGCTCGCGGTACGAAGGTTAGCGTCGGTCACGCTGATGGAACCGCCGCCGACGACGCCCTTGATGCGGAGGTGCTTGCTTTTGCCGGGGTCGTCGAGGACAACAACGGACGGGGGAGTGAGGGCCATGGTCGCTCTATCCGCGGACGGTCATCGTGACGCTCGGTCCGCACGCCGCAGGTGGTAGTCCCGGAGGTTCGCCCGGTAGTCGGCGACCTTCATGACGTATCGGGCGAAACTGGCGAGGGCGACCACCGCAGCGACAATGATGATCAGCCGCGTCATTCCACCGTGCCATCCGATGATATACCGGAAGAACAGACCGCCGGCCAGCCAGCAGAGCGCCGGCACGAGCGACCGACGAGACAAGCGAGGAGCTCGCGGTAACGTCGGCGTCGGTCGCTGCAACAGCTTCGTCCGTCGTCGGGAGGTGCAGCTTCGGGTCGTGGATGTCCATGTCGGCTCTACGCGGCGCCGCTGCGGTGAGGCGCGATCAGTCAGACGCGCCATCACGGTACGGGCAAGCTTCTACGCGCCGACCTCGCGCAATAGGGCGGCCATGCCAGGAGCCATCGAGTAGATGCGCTTCTTCGGATCCCAGTCCCAGACGAAGTGCCAGGACTTGCCCGGCGCGTACTCGTACGTGGGGAGTCTGTGGTCTGCGATGACACGTCCGATGCCGCCGAAGATGCCGGCGACAGCCTGGGTCGTTTTCGCTCCGGTCGCCTCGACGAGTTCCCTCGGGGTGTAAATGGTCGAGCTCTCGCGTTCAGCACCGTCGATGAGCACACGGAAAAGCTCTCGGCCCGGGTCCGTAACGTCGCGCCAGAACTTCCGCGCCAGGTCCACCGCGCCGGGCTCAGTGGTCCACGCCGGCGGCGCACCAACCTGGTGGAGGCCGTCGGACGACTCGGATGCAGGCTCAGCCGGCAACCGGTCGAGCATGAAGTTACCGAAGCGACCGTAGAACTCGGACAGGCGGTCCTGGGGGACTAGCACGGTGACCTTTTCGTGCAGCATGTTCGTCTCCTCAGGTAGCGGGCTTGAAGCGGGCTCGGTGGCTAGGCTTGCGCGCTCGACCGATCGGTGTCAAGCGGGCTTCGAGGGGGGTTGGCCACTTGCGTGGCAGCGACTAGCCCTGATTGTCAGCGCGAGTGGCGAAGTGCAGCACGTGAGGGAGAGGTGCTGGCCGACCCGGTCTGTTTCGGGGGGCCCAGGAGACAACTTGTTCTGGAGAAATTAGGCGCGGTTTTGTGAGCGGGGTGTTGTTGCAGGGTCGCTTCGGCGCTTCAACAAACCGTTCAGCACAATGACCGTTTTCCCGGACAGCCCCCGGCGCTGCATCGAGCCAGCGAGCCTGCATCGGTGAGCTGATGCGGATCCGCAGACAGCGTGACGTCCTCATGCACACGACGTCTTACCCACGGGTGTCCATCGGACGTGCAACGACGACCGCATGAGCAGCGATCTGGTGACGTCCGAGCCGGACGAGCCGTCCTGGGATTTCGAGGCGTTCGCAGCGAACCAGGCTGCGGCGCCCCGGCGGCGTCGACGGCGCCCGGCTCGCCCGCATCCGGATGTGCAGGCGCAGTCACTCTCGGACGGCA
The DNA here is from genome assembly GCF_030705415.1 of Curtobacterium sp. A7_M15. GTDB lineage: Bacteria > Actinomycetota > Actinomycetes > Actinomycetales > Microbacteriaceae > Curtobacterium. Next base: position 25,664 of record NZ_JAUZED010000010.1, read on the forward strand.
CCAGGAAGATGTACCAGCGCGAGTGGGCGCGGTTCGTGGCGGTTTGCAACGACGCTGGCGCCGACTATCTGCCGGCGCACCCGCTGACGGTCGCCATGTACTTCGAAGCGGCCGCGTCCGACGGACAGGATGAGGACGGCACCCCGTACGCATCGAACACATTCAACGGCTGGCTCGCTGCGATCGACAAGTGGCACGAACTCGCCGGGTTCGACAAGCCGTCAAAGAACCCCAAGGTCACCGCGACGATGGCCGGCATCCGACGAACCAACAGCGGTGAAGTCCGACGCATGCCGGCACTGCTCCTCGAGGGACTCCGCGCGCTCGTCGTGACCATCGACATCCGCAACTACCCACTGGCCATCCACGGCGTCCGCGACTACGCCATCATCGTCATGGGCTTCGCCGTGCGCTCCGCCGCAGCGAACTCGCCGGCCTGAGCATCGGCGATGTCACCTGGGACTGCTGCAGGTTGAGTTGACTCATTCGTCTAGGCCGCGAGTGCGACCTGTGGGCTGATGATCGTCTCGTACTCGATCGGGGTCAACTTCCCGAGACCACGTTGACGGCGTCTCCGGTGGTACGTGCCCTCGATCCAGGTGATGATCGCCAGCCGGAGCTCCTCGCGTGTGGCCCAACGTCGCCGATTGAGGACGTTCTTCTGCAGCAGAGCGAAGAACGATTCCATCGCCGCGTTGTCCGCGCATGCACCGAGTCGGTCCATCGATCCGAGCAGGCCGGCGTCATCGAGCGCCCGGACGAACTTCTTCGACCGGAACTGGCTGCCGCGGTCCGAGTGAACGACGGTTCCTGCTGGGTCGCGGCGCTGCACCGCCATCTGCGGAGCGGCGACGGCGAACGAGGACCGCATCCGATCGCTGATCGAGTACCCCACGATCCGGCGAGAACAGGCGTCCTTCACCGCGCAGAGGTAGGGCTTGCCCTCACCGGTCGGATGCTCCGTGATGTCCGTCAACCACAACCGGTCCAGATCCGGCGCCGTGAACGCCCGTCGGACCCGGTCGTCGTGCACTGGTGGTCCCGCCTTGCGGTGCAGGCCGCGCTTCTTCGCATGCAGCGACCAGAGCCGCTGCTGCGAGCACAACCGCCATACCCGCCGCTCGGACGTCGTATGGCCGGCTGCATGAAGGTCGTCGGCGATGAACCGATAGCCGAACGTCGGGTCGTCGCGGTGCGCGTCGACCGCGGCATTGGTCAGGTGCGCATCCTCCCAGTCCCGCTGAGAGACCGGGTCGGCACGCCACCGATAGAACGCCTGCTTCGAGAAACCCAACACCCGGCAGGCCACCGCGACCGGAATCCGGTCTGCGGCGAGTTCGAGGACCAGCGGGTAGATCATTTTGGGAGTCTCGGTCGTCCGCGTGATCGACGTTGTGGTGGTCGCGGATCCCGATGCGGAGGTCGCGGTGCCGGGCCGCTTCGAGGCTGCGGATTCGGTCGATCGCCCGGCGGTGCGCGATGGTCCGCAACCAGGACGGCAGGTCGGCACGGGTGGGGTCCCACTGGCCCGGGTGGAGCCAAAGGTGGAGGAAGGTTTCGTGGACGACGTCTTCGGCGAGGTGCGGGTCGATGATGATCGTCGACACGAACCCTTGCAGTCCAACGGCATGGTCCTGATAGGCCGCGGTGCAGAAGCCTCGGTGCCCCTGCATGGGGTCAGTCGTCATCGCTTGAACGAGCCACGGCGAGGTCGCTTCGCGTCGTGAGATGGCCCGCGGAAGAGAGTCCGGAGGGTAGTGCCGGCGGCGTTGTCGTTCCACTTCGTGGTGGCTGCTGGTTCGGTACAGCAGTGCGGTCCGCGATGACCGGTGGGAAGGGTGCAGCGCCACCGGTCGAAGGAGCTGGTGCAGGGGGTGGAAGGAACGGCTTCGGCCTGTTCTGTTGGTGGGATGGTCGCGGCGAGGATTCGGCGCCAGCCGGTGTGCGGTTTGCCGGGGGTCTCCGCCTTCGGAGATGCTGCCGGGCTGTGGCCCTATCGGCAACCGGTCGGGCGTCCGCGCGGCCGCGGAATCAGAAAGTGGGTCGGCTTTCGTACACGGACATGAGCATCGCGGCGGTGAGGCGAGCTGAGCGGGCCGGCTGCGCGGAGCGCTGCACAGCGGACTCGACCCGGGCCCCCTCGATGAGCAGCGACAAGCCTTGCGCGACGTGGGCCGGCATGGCGCCGCGCTGGCAGACGAGCGTGAGGTGACGTTCGATGTCGAGGAAGTGTTCACGGGCGAGGGCCGCGATGTCGGGGTCTTGTCGGCCGAGTTCGGCGTGGCCGTTGATGAACGCGCAGCCGCGCCAGCCTTCATCCTCGAAGCACTCCTCGAGGTATCCGAAGATGCCGAGGACTTCGTCGCGTGGGTCGTCCGACACGGTGGTGATGTGCTCGAGTGCGCGCCGCCATGACCCGTGCCACCGCTGCAGCACCGCAACGACCAGCGCCTGCTTCGTCGGGTACGCATCCAGCAGCTCGGCAAGGGTCAGCCCTGCGCGGTCCGCGACCTGCTCGAGGGTGACCGGGATGACGCCGTGCTCGGTGAAGAGCGCGTCGGCAGCGCCGGACGCGGCGCGCTGCGCGACCGTCTCGCGGCTGTTGGGGGTGAGGGTGAGAAGCGTCATAGACCTGGTGGTGTCGATGGTGAGGCTACCGGTCGGGGTCTGACCGGGTTGCCGGTGGTCGCTGCCAGGGTTAGGCGGCGACGAAGAAGTCCGCGTAGGACGGCTCCGCGGTGTGCTGGGTGTCGCTGATGTAGCGGTGGCCGAGGCGTTCGGTGACGAGCTTGTCGATGTCGGTCGGGGCGCTCATGCCGCGGCGGTGCCACTCGGTCGGGATTCGACGCAACTGCTCGAGGAGGGTGTCGTTATTCATGGGTGCGGTCCTGTTCTGCGAGGAGCGTGGTCATGTCGATCGGCTGGGTCATCACGTCGTCGTACGTGAGCGTTGCGGCGCTCATGCGGTGAGGGTGAGGACGATCGCTGCGGACGCGGCGACGGTGACGGTGAGGATCCCGGTGCTGACCGCGGCGACCTGGAGCATGTGCTGCCGGCGGGCGTCGCGGACCTCGCTGAACGGGCTGCGGTGCGTGGACCGGGTGCGGCGCAGGGACACGGCGTCGTGTGAGGTGCGGGGTGCGACCTGGAAGTCGGTGGCAGTGATCGTGGTCATGGTGTCGTCCTCGTCTGCTGGCGTCGGAGCGGCGCCGGGCGATGATCCGACCGTAGAAGGCGCATGCTTCGTGCTGCGAGCCGCGCTGGTGTTTGTGTCGATTCCTGGATGCGGGAGCGTCGGCTGCGTGTCCTCGGGTGGATATGCGGGCTACGAGCGTTACTGGAAACGGTGCGGAGCGGCGGCGGTGGAGAAGCGACGCCGCGCATTGGTCGTGACGTTCCGTGGATACTGGGCTGGTTACGGGGAGGTGATCAGGCATGCTGCTGCCGATCCCATGACTGACTCGCAGCCGACCCGTGTGCAGGAAGAGACGCAGAGCACCGACCTTGAGGTCGCTCGCGACTTCCTCGCTGAGGCGTACGCGGGTCAGCAGTGGAGCGCCGACCAGACCCGGCAGCCGTTCTCGTTCCGGTACACCGCGGTCGGCGACCAGGCGATGACGCTCCGGACGATCCGGTTCGACGGGCACCTCGACGGTGTCATGACGCCGTCCGAGGACTTCGTGGTCCAGTGGACACACAAGGGCCGCGGCACCATCACCACCGATACCGCCACGATCGAGATGGATCATGGCCGGCCGCAGCTCTGGCCCCAGCAGGGTGCTGCGTTTTCGTACGACGACTACGACCAGCGGATCGTGCAGATCAACCGGACCGCGCTCGAGACCGTCGCCGGTGAACGCGGCATCGAGGCCGGGAACCTGCAGCTGGATCACACGGTCCGGCCCGACGACCGGGCCCTGCAGGTGTGGCGCAGCAGCGTGCAGCTGATCTCCCACACTGTCATGGACCGGCACGCCTCTCCGCTGCTGCAGGCTGAGATGGGTCGGCTCGGGGCCCTCGCGTTGTTGGAGCTGTACCCGGTGGCGTCCGCATCGCTGCCGAACGAGCTGCTGCTGCCCAAGAACAGCCACATCCGCCTCGCGGTCGAGTACATCCACGAACACGCGCACCTGCCGATCACGACCGATGACGTCGCCCAGGTCGCAAACCTCAGCCTCCGGGCGCTGCAGCACGCGTTCCGACGGCTCTTCGCGGTCAGCCCGAACGCCTACATCCGGCGGGTGCGGCTCGACCGGGTCCGGGACGCCCTCCTTGCCGGCGACCCGGCCTCGACCAGCATCGGTGACGTCGCGAAGCACTGGGGGTTCGCGCACGCCGGCCGCTTCTCCGCCGCTTACGCCGAACAGCACGGTGAGTATCCGCGCGACACCCTCCGCCGCGCCTGACAGAACGACGCACGATGAACGACCACACCCAAAACGCTGACACCAGCGCAGAAGCGGACACGATCATCCGTTCCCGACTCGTCACCCGCACTCGCGACACCGCGGTCGCGCGGAACGCGATCCTGCACACCTTCCACGTCCGCGGCCTCGACGTCACCGGCAGCGCCGGCTTCTCCTTCGAGGAAACCCTCACCGGCACCTCGTTCCTGGCGCTGGAGTCCACCAGCTCCACCGGTACGATCCGCGGCGAAGTCGATGCGACCGCCGCGGTGATCGTCGTGTGGCTGAAAGCTGGCCACGCGGTCGTCGGCGGCCAGCAACTCCCCATCGGCCGGCCCGTGCTGTACACCGGTCAGCAGCAGGTGCAGTGGGACCGGTTCGAGAAAGACGTCATGCGCATCGACCAGGCGATCGTCGAAGCGGTCGCTGCCGAACGCGGCGGATGGGAGCCCGGACCGCTCGAGTTCAAACCGAATCACGTTCCCGAGGGCGCGCCCCTCGCCGCGTGGTGGTTGATGGTCCGCATGATTGCGTCCGAAATCCTCGCCACTACTGGGAAGGTCTCCCTCGACCGGGAACGGGAACTCGCTGCGATGGCCGCCGAGGGGCTCCTCACGGCGATCCCGCACTGGCCTGTCGGACGTCGATCCGAGCAACCGCCCGAGTCGAACGTCGGCAGGGCGGAAGCGTTCATGCTCGACAACATCGGCGCCCCGATCACGGTGGATGACGTCGCCGCCGCTGCTGGCATGAGCACCCGCGGCTTGCAGAGCGCGTTCCAGCGTGTGCACCAGACCAGTCCGCTGGGCTACCTTCGCGCGATCCGACTCCTGATGGCGCGGCAACAACTCGAATCCGGGGGCGCGACGTCGGTGTCCGATGTCGCCCGTTCCGTCGGGATCGTGCACCTCGGCCGGTTCGCCGGCGCGTACCGCGAAGCATTCGGGGAACTCCCCGGCGAGACTCTGCGCGCCGCGAACGACACACCCCGCTGACTGAACCCCGATTCGAGATGGTGGCGCGCGGGTGAAGTGGCTCAGGCAGGAGTCCGTGATGCCTCACGCGACCACGCCGACAGCGCGGACACCTTCCCACCGGCAGGCGCCGCAACGTGCGGAAGGCCGGCCCTGCACCAGAGCCGGCCTTCCGGGTCACGTGATCAGACCCGAACTGATCACGTCACGGCAACCATGCCCGAACGGCAAGTTCACACGCAAGACGGCAGAAGTGCGGACAGACCAGCGCGGCGGGGGAACCGCATACTGAGGGCGCTTCGGCTGGTTACCGAAGAAGAGTCCCGTCGTGCCTCTGATTCCCACGACGGTGCTCGAGCGGTGCTGGTGGCCCACCGATCCGGACCACCAGCACCACGCTCGCGCGCTGCGCTCAGTGACCGCCGGCGACGGGAATGTCCCAGTACGAGGGCTGCTCGTACTGTTCCGACCAGCCGCGCCGCATCCGCGTCGCCGCCCGGTCGAACGCGTCGACGAGGTCCGTGTCCGTGGTCAGCAGCGCCTGCAGGCGGAGCCCGTCGTACAGCGCGAGGAGCTGCTGCGCACCCCGGACCGGGTCCATCGTCTCCGGCTCACGGCCGTCACGGACGTCCGCTGCGAGTCCGTCCCGGATCGACTGCCGGAACCGTCGGTACGTTGACCGGTAGTAGTCGGCACCGTCCACCGATGGATCCGCCGCGGACGCGAGACTCGACGCGAGCAGCTCCATCAAAGCCGGCTCTTCCGCGTGCGCAGCGAGCAGGGCGTGCAGGAAGGCGACGGTGCCCTTCTCCGCCATCAGTGGTGTCAGCGGCGCGGAGATCGCCTGCGTCCACCGTTCGACCGTTGCTGCGAGCAATGCCCGCTCCGTCGGGAACGCCTCCCGCACTTCGGCCACGCTCATCCCCGCGCGCTCGGCCGCGACTTCGAGGGTGAACCGGGTGACGCCGCTGGCGTGGAGCGCCGTGATCGCGCCGTTGATCGCGCGGGTCCGTGGTGCTTCGTCCGCTTCGGCGGTCTGGCTCGTGAGCGGGGCGAGCGGGTGCTTCCGGAACCACTCCAGCAATCCGCGCGCCCGGGTCAGCCCCGCTGCCGGGTCGAGGGCCTGACCGGACGCGAAGAGATCCCGGAAACCCGGGACCTGCTGCATCAGCGGATCGAGGGGCTGGAACGCCATCGACCAGTCTGGGAACGACCGCTGCACGATCGACTCGTCCGCGAGGACGCGGACGTTGGTGTGCCGCGGATCACGGCGGACCTGCTCGAAGCGGGCACCGACGGTCGTTTCGTCGCCCTCGATGATCCCGAGGCAGTTGTCGCCCTTGTGCGCGAGGATCCCGGTCACCCCGAGCGCGGTGTTCTTCTCCCGGCCCACCGCGAGGATCTGCGCGAGCTCGGTGTCCGTGATCGGACGGGTCTGGGTGCTGGTGTACACGATTGAACGCATCATGCTGACCTCCCTGATGAGCCGGGATACGTTGCCGCTTCGAGTGAACTGCTCTGTCTACTGCTCCGCAACCCCCCGATTGTCCGTGGACAGTGGACAAACCGGAGCCATCGGGCGGCGAACCCGAATCGACCGGGATGCGGTGCGCGGGCGGCCGTCGTAGTTCGGGTCAGGGGCGGCCGCCCGCGCGCTACGACGCCGTCGGGTTCGACGCAACAGGTCATGACGAGGCCAGCCCAGGAACAGGGATCCGGGCACCCGCAGCTAGGGACTACGGGGTAGCCCGAGCGACGCTACGCCCCCACCAACGCCGACTCCCAGTCGCGGCGCACGGATGACGGCCACTGGACAGCGACGTTCTTCCCGCCCAGCAGTCGACTTGAAGGGTATGCGAACGTTTGGCGGCCCGTCTCGATAGCCGATCGTTTATCGAGACGGTTGGCGAAGACGCTCGGCTTCGCGGTTTGTTCTCGTGCTCTTGTGTAACAGGTAGGCGTTAGCGAGCTCCGGCGCTGTTGCTGCGGGCTCCTGCACCGTGCACGGCGAAGGAAGACCAGTGCCCTCGCATCGATCGATACGAGGGCACTGTGGTTGAGAGTCAGTCGCCCGTTCGGGTGCGCCTGTGTAGGAGGGCGGAGGTCAGCATCGCCGCGCCGATGAGTGTCGGGTAGCCACTGGCGGCGCCATATGCGATCGCATTCGCTGGGTTCGACCATGCGCCGGGGGCGGACGACCATGCGAGCTGGTCGATGAACGCGAAGGCAACGAGTGCAAGCATCACGATGCCCGCGACGATCCCGACGATGCGCCACCGCCACCCGATCACGACTGCGGCGGCGGCGACGACGGCGAGCAGCAGCAGCGTCATCGGTTTCACCCCAGGACTGCCGGGGCTCTGCACCGAACCGGCGACTGCTGTGACGTAGGAACCGACAACGCCGACCAGCGCGCCGAGGACCGCCAAACCGACAGCGGCCGGCATGGTGCGCCGCCCGCTTTGCGATGCGGGGTGGACTTCCGAAGCAGTCATGATTTCTCCTTTGCTCCTCGCCTCGGCGATCAGATCGCGCAGGCCAGGTTCTTGTCAGGTGACAGCGACGTCGTGGACGAGCCGATCGCGTTCTCCGAGTGCCACTTTTGGGTCGAGGTGTTCTTGCACTTCGCGTTTGTGGCCCAGTAGGTCGTCTGGTTCGGCGCCGTCGTCTGTTCATCGCGGTCGCGGTAGTGCCACGAGGGAGGCGCGTACGACGACAACAGCGCGACCACTGTCACACTGCCGGCGCATCCGGCGCTGCGGCCATACTCCTGGTACGACCACGCGTAGCCGCTTTCCTTGTAGGGGGTTTGGACCGTGTCTTTCACTGTGCAGCTCGCCGTGACGGCACGTTGCACCACGACGCCGTCTTTTTAATTGACTTGCACGCTCTGCCCAGGCTCGAGCCTGCCGACGTCGGTCAGTGGCGTCATCGAATCGACGGTTACCGATCGCACGGTGGTGTCGCTCTCCCTCGACGTCTGAACCGTCAGACCCTGCTCGCTACGCAGCGCCCGCACCGCTCCGCTATCCATCGGGACAGTCTCGGACGTCCGGTCGATGACACGGTTCACCCCGGGCGCCTTCGTCGCGTCTGCTGGCATTCCCTCGGCGGCAGTTGCCGGGCCGGACGCGAGCAGCGACATGCTCAGGACCCCCACTGCCCCGATAGATCCTGCCCACTTCTTCGCCGTGTTCTTCCTCACAAGTTCCCCTCAATCGTCGTTGATTGCTTGCTGATTCTCACACCGTAGGCCGGTCCGTCTGCCGATGGTGATCTCAATCATGTAACGGGCCCAAAGCCGCGTATCTCCTTGCGCCCTCTGAGACGATGGGGCGCCGTCCGGCCAGGCGCGCCGCAGCGTGTGTCCCGACAGTCGATCGTCTACCGAGACGCGATCACGACACAGAGCAAGGCGAGAACCACGACACCGAGCGAAGCTGCTCACACATGCCGACCACTCCGATGATGACGACGACAGCCGCGGCGATGAGCCACACAGGCACGGACATGCCGTGCTGAGAGCCAGCGTCGCCGGGAGGGTCGGCAAGCAGAAGCAAGAGCGAGTTCACGACGTAGGCCTTCAAGCAGTTCAGGTCAGCTTGCCACTGTCAGGTGTACCAGAGGCCGATTGCGCAACTCGCGAGAAGGGGTCTCTTCCCGCACTGTGCTTGACCAGGCAAGCGTCCGTGTGCAGGATTGACGATGAGGCGGTGCTAATACGTATTAGCCCGATGGTCTTCAGAGAGGAAGGCTCCGAACGACATGTTTCGTCCACGTCAGCGCATCAGCGTGATTGCGGCGGCAGCGGTCTCGGGGGCGCTGGTCCTAGCGTCCCTGACTGCCACTTCAAGCTCGGCCGATACCAGCCAGTACCACGAGACGTACCGGCCCCAGTTCCACTACTCGCTGCCGTCCGGCTGGATCGGTGATCCCAACGGTCTCGTCTACGACGACGGCCTCTACTACCTGTTCAGTTACGGCACGTGGGAGGGAGCAGCCAGCAAGGACCTGGTCCACTGGGAGAACATCCCAGTGAAGGGGCCCGAGCGGGATCCGGGTAGCAACTCGTTCTTCAGCGGGGGAGCGGTTGTCGATAACGGCAACACCAGCGGCTTCGGAACCAAGAAGAACCCCGCCATGGTGGCGTTCTACACCAGTGTTGGGGCCGAAACCGGCATCCAGTCGCAGTCGCTGGCGTACAGCACTGATCACGGACGCACGTGGACGCGATACGCCGGCAACCCGGTTCTCGACCTGCACTCGACGAACTTCCGGGATCCGAAGGTGTTCTGGTACGCGCCGAAGAAGGAGTGGGTGATGGCCGTTGCGCTCTCCGATCAGTACAAGGTCGCCTTCTACACGTCGAAGGACCTGAAGTCGTGGACGCACTCCAGCGACTTCGGCCCGCGCGGTGCGACGAGCGGCGTCTGGGAGATGCCCGACCTCTACGCACTGCCGGTGGATGGCAACAAGCGAAAGATGAAGTGGGTGCTCAGCGTCAGCGTCGGCAGCACCGGTGTCCAGTACTTCACGGGGCAATTTGACGGCACGTCGTTCACTCCGGACGGTCCCGCGACTTACACACCTCCGGCTGGCGCGACCGTTGCTGACTTCGAGTCGGGGACCTACGCGGGCTGGACCGCTTCCGGCTCCGCGTTCGGTACGGCTCCCGCAGACGGAGCGCTCCCTGACCAGCAGGACGTCGCCGGCTTCCAGGGCAAGTACCTCGTCGATAGCTACAACGGCGGTGACGGAGCAACGGGCACACTCACCTCGGCACCGTTCACGCTCTCCAAGGCGCGATTGAACTTCCTTGTCGGCGGCGGCAACAATCCCGCCATCCCGGGTTCCGTTCCCGCGGGAACGGTTCCCGCTGGCACGGTCCTCGCCGACTTCGCTGGCCCCACCTACGGTGAGGGGTGGACTGCGACGGGGTCCTTCGTCGGCGCTGGGCCGACAAAGGAGTCCCTGCCGAACCAGATCGGTAGTTCGGTGCTGGACACCTTCACACCGGCCGGGGATGCAGGGACCGGTACGATCACGTCGCCAACCTTCACGGTCAGCAAGCCCTACATCGACCTGCAGATCGCTGGTGGCGACCATGCGTGGGGACAAGCGAATCCCACTGCCGTCAACTTGGTCGTCGGCGGCAAGGTGGTGCAGTCGGTCACCGGTGACGGCACCGGTACGCTTCGATGGGCGAGCCTTGAGGTTTCGGCATACCAGGGTAAGGACGCGCAGATTCAGGTCGTCGACGACAACGACGGCACGGGCGGCTGGGGGCATCTCATGGTCGGGCAGATCATCGCCGCAGACCAGAAAGCCGCCCCGTGGGACACGCAGACCACGGTCAATCTCCTCATCGATGGGAAGGCTGTTCGCACGGCGACCGGCGCGAACAGTGAGACGCTCGACTGGACGTCTTGGAACATCGCCGACCTCCGCGGCAAGCAGGCGCAGCTGGAGATCGTCGACCATGCGACTGGTGGATGGGGGCACATCCTGGCCGACGCGTTCATGCAGAGTAACGCGCCCGCGTTGACCCAGTACCAGCGTGCCAACTGGCTGGACTACGGCGCCGACTTCTACGCGGAGAACACGTGGGAGAACGCACCCAACGGGGAGCGCATCGCCATCGCCTGGATGAACAACTGGGCCTACGCCTCCAACGTGCCGACGTCTCCTTGGCAGGGCGCCGAGACGTTCCCACGTTCGCTGTCCCTGCGGACCATCGATGGCAAGGTCAAGATCGTCGAGCAGCCCATCGATGGCATCGACAAGCTGCACGCGGGCCGTCCGGCACGAGTGAAAAACGTCCCGGTCTCGAATACGACGACCGCGCTGCCAGTGGCCGGACAGACACTGGACGTCCAGGCACACTTGACGGCGGGTTCGGCGAAGACGTTCGGGCTTAATGTCCGGACGGGCGCGGGGCAGTACACGCAGGTCGGGTACGACACGAGCACCGGAGCGCTGTTCATCGACCGCACCCATTCCGGGAACGTGGGCTTCAGCAGCGTGTTCGCATCACGCAGTGAGGCGCCCCTGCAGCTGACCCGAGGTGGCCTGGACCTGCGCATCCTGGTCGACGCTTCCTCGATCGAAGTGTTCGGAGCCAATGGTCAGGTCGTTCTCACCGATCAGATCTTCCCGAATCCCACGAGCACCGGTGTGAGTGCGTTCGCCACCGGCGGCACCGCCCGAGTCGATGATCTCCGAGCGTGGACTCTGAAATCAATCTGGAAGTAACGCGGAAACAGAGTGCGCCTGCCCATCGTCCGGGGCAGGCGCACTTCGTTTGTGCCGCCGTTAGCGAGTGCGGACCGTCAGGCGGTCAAGCGTGAACGTGCCGTCCTGCACGAATACGCCGACGCGGCCGGCAGGGCGGTCGTAGAGGCGTGTGCTCAGCGCAACGGCCCCGTCGATGACAGCGACACAGATGTCCCCGTCAAGGTGTACCTCGATGTGGTGCTTGCCAGGGGCGAGTTCTATCGGGCGCTCGAGCTCGACGGCGTGCGGCACATCGCCAAGGATCTGCCACTGCTCAGCTCCGGTCGTGCCACGTGGCCAACGGTCGAGCACGAGCCGGTTCCGGTCAGGTTCGAGGCGAAGCGCGTAGCCCTCTTCCCCGTCGTCACTGGTGCGCAGGAGCAAACCCAGCGAGCGGGTGTCTGCTTCCAGGGTGAGGTCCACACCCACGAGCGCTTCCTCTGGTAGCTCCGGGCCAACCCAGGATGCGTATCGGGTGATTGCGCCAGCGCCGACGGTTGCCTCAGCACCGCTGGCCTGTTCAAGCTCAGCGGTGACGTCGACCTCGTTCGGGTACGCAGCCTTCACCCCGTCAGGTAGGTCGAACCGCAACAATCCGTCGGCACGCTGGTGGGCCTGCAACGTCGCCATGGTGCCTGCCCACTGCCACGGCCCGCCATCGCGTTCGTCTTCCTTCGACGCGATCCACCCGACGAAGTACCGCTGATCGCCAAGGGCAACTGTCTTCGCTGCATAGAAGGCTCGGCCGTCGACAGTGTCATCAGCGGGCGCGAGCCATGGGCCGTCCGGCGACTTCGCGATGCGGTACCGGGTGCAGAAGGCGTCGGAGAACTCCGAGTACACCAGGTACCACCACTCACCCCACTGGAACACGTCCGGGCATTCCTGCGTGATGAAGCGGTGCGGCTCCCAAATCGGCTCGGCGTCCCGCCACGTGACGAGGTCATCGGACTCGAGCCGAGCAACGAGGCCGGAACGCCGGTACGGCTCGTTCAAGCGTCGTGTGGCGAGGAGCATCTGCCAGGGCCGGTCGGCAGCGGGGCGGAACACGAAGGGGTCTCGCCAGTCTTCGGGGGAGTAGCCCGCGAGTGCGGGGAAGTCCCACTCGGGGTGCTTGATCCAGTCGGTCAGATCGCTAGACGACGTCGCGTGCGCGACGATCTGAGCGTCCTTCCCGCCACCAGCGGATCCGGTCTTGATGCGGGGGTTGTGCCCCGTATAGAACAGATGCAACGTTCCCTCGTCATCACGGACGACGCTGCCGGTGTAACAGTCGAAGTCGCTCGCGTCGGGGCCACCGGAGGGCAGTACGACGCCCTTGTCGGTGAAGGTGACGAAGTCGGTGGTGGTGACGGCCGCCCAGGGCATCCCCGTTGCCCGTTCGAGCGGCGGCGCGTCCGGTCGTTCGTCGAGAAGGTAGAACAGCCACGCGGTTCCGTCGTGTTCGAACGGGATGACGTCGCCGACGTAGCCGTTCGGGGGTTGGAAGTGAGTGCTGGACGGGAGGGTCACTTAGGTTCCTTCGGGTCGTGGGGCCGCGAGCGAGCTGCGGGCGACGTATTCGCAGGGCACGAGGTGTCGGCCGGGCTGTTCCGCCTCCGCCAGGAGCAGCGTTCCGGCTTCGAAGCCCATCTGCTGGTGTGGCAGGGCGACGGTGGTGAGCGGCGGATGCATCTGGTCGGCAAGGTCGGGCTGGTCGTCGAAGCCGACAATGCTGATGTCCTCCGGGCAGCGCATCCCCAGGGACTGCGCCGCCATCAACGCGCCGACCGCCATCCGGTCGTTCCCGCAGATGATCGCCGTCGGACGGTTGGCCGCATCCGCGAGTACCGCCACCGCGAGGTCATAACCGGATCCCACCTGGAAGGTGCCGAACGTGATGCTGATTTGCGTCGACGGAATGCGCGCGTCGGCGGCGGCGCGGTCGAGTCCGCGCTTTCGTTCTTGGCAGGCGTAGTCGTCCTCGGGGCCGCCGAGGAAGGCGACATCGGCGTGGCCGGCTGCGAACACAGCGGCGGCGACGTCGTAGCCGCCCTGGTACTCGTCGGCGAGCACCGTCACCGCAGGCGTTCCACCGGGCGGGAAGCAGTTGACGAAGACCGTCGGGACCGTGTCCAGTCCGTCGACAGGGGTGACGTACTCGGGGCCGGGGGCTGCGTAGACCAAGCCGGCGACGCCCTGCTGCACGAGGTTCTCAACGGCAGCCTTACCGCCGTCGGTGGTCTGCGCCGTCTCCACCACGAAGCAGACGTATCCAGCCTCCTGCACGGCTTGCTGGACACCCAGCACGATGTGACCGGCGTAGGGCTGCGAGACGAGCCGGTCGGCGATCACGCCGACCGTGTAGGACCGGTTCGACCGCAGCGACTGCGCCGCCCGGTTCGGCTGAAATTTCAGCTCCTTCGCGGCCTCGAGCACGCGAGTGCGCGTCTCTGCCGCGATTGAAACGTCACGGCGATCATTGAGCACGAACGACACCGTCGGCTGGGACACGCCAGCGTGGCGCGCGACGTCCTTCATGGTGACGCGCTGTTTCTGTGTTGTCCGCTTGCGGCTCGCCATCGACCCTCCTCCGTTGCCCTCATCATGCCAGAAGCAAATACGTATTGCGCCCCGTCCAGTTGGTGTGTACGCTCGCCCTGCAAATACGTATTGGCCCCAACCTAGCGGGGTCACGATCGCTCAGAGAGGAGCGACCCATGGCGAACGGATTCAGCACCCCGATCGACCGGCGCACGCTGTTCAAGTTCGGTGGCGCAGGCCTCGCGCTGGCCGGCATCGGATCGCTGGCTGCTTGCTCAACCACCGGCGGCGGAGGCAGCACCTCCGGCACCGTGAAGATGCTCTACTTCGGTGAGCAGAGCGCCGCGACGGCCCTGCAGAAGGCCATCGAGCCGAAGATCAAGCAGCTCGACAAGAAGGCGAGCCTGCAGGTCACTGCGATCAACGGGACCGACTGGAACGACTTCCTCGCCAAGGTCCTCACGCAGATCGCCTCGGGTGACGTCCCGGACATCGTCAGCGTCGCAACCGAGGGGCAGCAGCTGCTGGCGTCGAAGAACCTCCTCACCCCGCTCGACGACTACGTCACGAAGAACCTCTCGGACCTGCACACCTACTTCACCGGGGCCCACCCGGCGCTGCTCGAGTCGACGATGTACCAGGGGCACCTCTACACGCTGCCCGACAGCTTCAACGCGGGCAGCATGTTCTACTCCACCGACCTGTTCGACAAGGCTGGCCTGACCCGCCCGACGAGCAAGTGGTCGATGGACGACTTCCACTCCTCGGCTGAGAGCATCGCAAAGGTCGGCGGCGGCACCTACGCCTTCGACTGGGTCGTTCGCCTCTGGGGCAGCTGGACCTCGTTCCTCTACGCCAACGACGGGAACCTGCTCGAGGAGGGCAAGTACTCCGGCGGCGACTGGCTGTGGAACAGCAAGGCCTTCTCCGACAACCCGATCGGGGTCTCCGGCCGCAAGGGCGGCTGGAAGTGGGGCGACCCCACGGCGAACTCGGATGCCGCCATCGAGGCGCTGCAGTACGTCATCGACCTGCAGAAGTCCGGCGCGTCCCCGTCGCCCGACGTCGGCGGTGGCGCCACGCTGCAGGGTCTGATGGCATCCGGCCGGATCGGTATGACCATCGGTGGCGGATTCTGGGCCGGTGGCCTCCACAACGCCGGGATGAAAAACGGCAGCTTCGATGTGGTCGAGTTCCCCACGTGGAAGAGCAACAAGTCGCTCTTCGGCGCCGGCGGATACGGCATCTTCAACTCCTCCAAGAACAAGGACCTCGCGTTCGAGGTCATCAAGGTCATGGTGCAGCCGGAGAGCTTCGACGCCCTCTGGCCCGGCAACGTCACCACCCCGGCGCAGAAGTCGCTGATGACCGCCGAGCGGTACAAGACCACCGGTCCGGAGCACTGGTCGGTGTTCTACGACCAGCTCGACAATTCGGTGCCTATCTCTGCACCGCCGTACTACAACGCCCTCGCAACCGCCCTCAACCAGCGCACCACCCAGGCGATCTCCTCCGGGAACGCTAAGAAGGCCCTCGACGGCCTCCAGGCAGACATCGAGAAGGCAGCCTCGCAGGCTTCGTGATGACAGCAGCAACAGAAACACCCATCCGGCGGGCTGCCAAGGTCGCAGCCCGCCGGCCGGCGGCCAAGCGTGCCCGCCGACGTGAGTCCACGTTCGGTTTCCTGATGATCGGGCTCGCGGTGATCTTCGTCGCCGTGTTCACCCTCATCCCCATCCTCGCCTCCCTCGGGCTCTCGTTCACCTCCTGGGACGTCATCAGCAGCCCCAAGTGGGTCGGGTTCGACAACTACACGCGGCTCTTCACCGACGGGCCGGTCCTCGCGTCGTTCGGTGTGACCGTCGCCCTCGCGATCGCCATCGTCGTGCTGCAAATCTCGCTCGGCCTGCTCCTGGCGGTGCTGGCGAACAACCGGAAGCGCAACGCCACCCGCGTGTTCTTCCGAACCTCGTTCTACCTGCCGCTGCTGGCCTCAACCGCCGCCGTGTCGATCTTCATGGGCTACATCTTCGACACCAAGTTCGGCCTCATCAACTACTACCTCAACGAGATCGGACTGCCCGGCGCGCACTGGCTGAACGACCCGTTCTGGGCGAAGGTCACGGTCGTGATGGTGGTGGTCTGGCAGCAGGTCGGCTTCACGTTCGTGCTCTTCGTCGCCGCGCTCCTCGCGGTGCCGGTCGACGTGCAGGAAGCCGCAGCGATCGACGGCGCCGGCCCCTGGCGGACCCTGTTCCGCATCAAGATTCCGCTCATCAGCCCGACGATCCTGTTCGCCACCGTGATCGCGATGATCAACGCGATGCAGCTGTTCGATCAGCCGTTCATCATGACCAAGGGTGGACCGGGCACCGCAACGACGACCGCGACCATCTCCATGTACCAGGCCGGCTTCCAGAACCTGCAGTTCGGGTTCGCCTCGGCCATCGCGATCCTGCTGCTGGTCATCATCGGCATCATCACCGGGATCCAGTTCATCGCCGCCCGAAAGCTGGTGTTCTACCAATGACGACCACAGACACCCTCAACCCGTTGCACGCCCCGGAAACCGTCGCTCAGCCAGCCGTCGCCCACATCGTTCGGCGCCGCAAGCCCGTCGCCAAGGTGGGAAGCATCCTTGGGATGATCATCCTGATCATCGCCGCCGTGTTCGCCCTTGGGCCACTGCTCTGGACGCTGACCACCTCGCTGCGCACCCCGGCGGAATCGTTCCAGAACCCGCCGCAATGGATCCCGCTCTCGTGGGACTTCGGCAACTACGCCGCGGTGTTCAACCAGATCCCGATCGGGCAGTTCTTCGTCAACAGCGTCCTCGTGACACTGCTCATCGTTGTCGGACAGACCATCACCTGCACCCTGTCCGGGTACGCGTTCGCGATGATCAGCTTCCCCGGCAAGAACACCATCTTCGGGATCTTCCTCGCCACGATGATGGTCCCGATCCAGACGATCATCATCCCGGTGTTCGTCATCCTGAAGGACATGGGGCTGACCGGCTCCATCGCGTCCCTGATCGTCCCCGCGCTCGGGAGCGCATTCGGTACCTTCCTGATGCGGCAGTACTTCATGCAGATGCCGAAGGAGCTCGGTGAAGCCGCCCGCATCGACGGCGCGAGCCAGTTCGGGGTGTTCTGGCACGTGTACTCGCGGATGGCCAGCCCCGCGATCGCGACCCTCGCGATCCTGAACTTCTCCGGATTCTGGGCCGAGTACTACCGGCCCCTGATCTTCCTCAACCAGCAGGACACCTTCACGCTGCCGCTCGGACTCGTCGGCTTGCAGGGCAACCTCGGCACCGGATCGATCTCCGTCGTCCTCGCCGGCGTCGTGCTGACCATGATCCCGAGCGTGCTGCTGTTCATCTTCGCGCAGCGGTACTTCATCGAAGGCGTCACCGCAGGATCGTCCCGATGACCGACCTCCACGCCCTGCCACCAGCACCCCAGGAAGCCGCACCCGCCGTGACCGCAGCAGACCACCACCTTCCGCAGTTCCACGTCCGACTCCCTCGTGGGTACGTCAACGACCCGAATGGCCCCATCGACATCGGCGGGCAGGCGCACCTGTACTTTCAGTCCCGGCCGCGAGTGGACCTCGAGATCCCCGTCGAGTGGGGACACGCCACCAGCGACGACCTCGTGCACTGGACGCTCCACCGCCCAGCGATCGTCCCCGTCCCCGGTGGCGCCGACTCCGGCGGCGCATGGTCTGGCAACACGGTCCTGCACAACGGCACCGTCCGCGCCTACTACTCCGGAAAAGTCGATCACAGTCCGTTCCAGTCGGTCCTCCTCGCGGAATCTACCGACGGTGGGATCACGTTCGGCGCTCCCGTGCAGGTCGTCGCCGACCCGTCCGCTGACGAGGCGATCACCATGTTCCGCGACCCGTTCGTCTGGCAGACGGACGACGGCTGGTCGATGGCGGTCGGCGCGGCCGCCAAGAACCAGACCGCTTCCATCCGCCACTACCGATCCGTCGACGGCATCAGCTGGACCCACGCGGGCGATCTGGTGTCGATGACACGCGACACGGTCAACGGCATCGATACCGGTGAGGGGTGGGAGTGCCCGCAAATCCTCACTGTCGACGGTACCGACATCGCGATCGTGGCGTCCTGGTCGCATGCCGCCGGCCCGGGCGACGTCGTCGCCATCCCGCTGGCTGGGTCTCCTTCGCCGTTCAAAGTCGACGACGGGCAGCACTTCTACGCGGCTTCCGTGATGCGAGCCAGCTCCTGGGGGCCGGTGCTTTTCGGATGGGTTACCGAGGGCCGCACCGAGCAGTGGACCGAACAGGCAGGCTGGTCCGGCGCGATCTCCTTGCCCCGCCGCGCGTGGATCACCAACGGTCGGCTCGGCACCGAACCCCATCCCGCAATCGACGCCCTCCGCGCCGGCAGCTCGCACGCAGCAAACGGTGCTCGCATCGGCGCGCAAGCCGAGATCGTGCTCCCCGTCGCCGTCAGCGGCTGCATCCGGCTGCGCTTCTCCGATGCCGAATACCTCGACATCACGGTCGACGTCGATGCAGACACCCTCACCGTCGACCGGGCGCACGCCAGCACGGATCACCGCGCTGACCCGAGCCCCGCGGTGATTCATGCTCCTTTCGACCGGACCGCGGACCGACCCGCAGTCCGAGTGCTGCTGGACGGTTCGGTTCTCGAACTGTTCACCAGCGCAGGACGTTCCATCACCACCCGCGTCTACCCGACGCAGGCGCCGCCGTGGAGCGTGGAAGGCCCAAAGCAGGCGTTGGCGTGGGATCTCAAGCCCGGCGTAACAACTGTTTCAGCTCCCGCCGCCGACGTCGCCGCTAAATCCGCCTCGATCTAGCGGAGCGGCGCCGACAGGTGCGCCGGCACCACCTCGTTCCCAATCATCGAAGGAGATGACTGTGCATCGGATCACCGTTGCGGGTGAAGCGCTCGTCGACATCGTGCACGACGAAACGACGAGGGAGATTCCCGGCGGGAGCCCCGCGAACGTCGCTCTCGGGCTCGGTCGGCTCGGCGTGCCGGTCGAGTTCGCCACGTGGCTCGGTGACGATGCTCGCGGCCACCAGATCGCAGATCACCTCGAGGCGTCAGGGGTTGAGCTGGTGCCAGGCGTCTTCGGTGCCACGAGAACCTCCGCGGCGACAGTCCGGCTCGCACCGGACGGGCAGCCCAGTTATGAGTTCGGCATCGAATGGGATCTGCCGCACCTGCCGGACACGCCTCGATGGCTGCACATCGGATCGATCGGCGCATTCCTGCAGCCCGGAGCGGGCAAAGTGCGAGAGCTCGTTCAACGCACTGCAGCCGCCGGTGGCATCGTCTCATTCGACCCGAACATCCGACCCGCGCTCCTCGGAGATGCGGTAGCAGAACGGGTCCGGTTCGAGCAGCTCGCTGCAGATACCACTGTGCTGAAACTCTCCGACGAGGACGCCGCCTGGCTCTACCCAGGCGACAGCGCCGACGTCGTCCTCGACCGGCTCCTCGAGCTCGGCGTGACGCTGGTCGCCATCACCACCGGTGCCGCCGGCGCAACGCTCGCGACCACTCGAGAGCGGGTGGCCGTGCCCGGCGAACGCGTTGACGTCGTCGACACGGTCGGGGCCGGCGACACGTACATGGCCACCCTCATCTGGCAACTCCAGGACACCATCGGCACGCTCGATGCCCTGGACTCCATCGCGCTGAAACGACTCGGGCAGGTCAGCGCCAGCGCCGCGGCGATCACCGTGAGCCGTCGTGGTGCGGACCTACCAACCGCCGATGACGTGCTTACAGCACTAGGCGAGCCCACCAGATGAGCGCCCCGTCCGTTCCTCGCGGGACGACGCGGCAGGAGCGTCCCGCCGCCGGAACGATGTCACTCGGGCAGCACCTCAACGAGCTCCGGAAGCGGCTCTTCCGGGCGGTGCTCGCCATTGCAGTCTGCGCGGTCATCGGCTGGTTCCTCACACCGTTCGTGCTTGATCAACTCCGCGCACCCGTTGCCGAGCTTGCAAACGCCGGTGGCGGTCACACCGCGGAACTGAACTTCCCCGCCATCAGCGGCGCCTTCGATCTGCGCCTCCAGATCACGATCACCATCGCGGTCGTCATCGCCAGCCCCGTCTGGCTGTACCAAGTCTGGGCGTTCATCGTTCCTGCGCTGGTGCGGAAGGAAAAGCTCTACGCCGTCGGGTTTGTCGGATCCGCGATCCCCCTCTTCCTCGGCGGATGCTGGTTCGGCTGGTACGTCCTACCGCACATCGTGCAGATCCTCGGCAGCTTCGTCGCCCACCAAGACACCTCGATCGTCGACGCGAAGGCGTACTACGACTTCGCCGTCAAGCTCGTCCTCGCCGTGGGCATCGCGTTCGTCCTGCCGGTGTTCCTCGTCCTGCTGAACTTCGTCGGAGTTCTCACCGCAAAAGCGATCCTCGGTGCATGGCGCATTGCCGTGCTCTGCATCCTCATCTTCACCGCACTCGTCACACCCTCCGCCGACATCGCGTCGATGTTCCTGCTCGCCATCCCGATGAGCGTGCTCTACCTCGCAGCATGCGCGGTCGCCTGGCTGCATGACCGCCGCCTTGCTCGCCGCCTCGCGGCAACCTCCTCAACCCACCCCGTGACGTAGCGTCCGCTGCGCCGCCTTCACACGAAGGACTCATCATGCTCGGCAACCTCACCGGAATCCACCTGCTCATCATCCTCGGCATCGTCATACTGCTCTTCGGCGCCACCAAGCTGCCCGCCCTGGCAAAGGGGCTCGGACAGTCGCTCAACATCTTCCGCAGCGAGATCCACGCCGACGACAACAAGAAGAGCTCCGACCAGGCCAGCGCCCCGGTCGCACACGACGGCACCGTGCCGTCGCACGAGTGAGCTGGTCACCAGCGAGCTGACGAGGAAGCACCGTGGACGTCGAGAAACTGCTCGTCATCGCCGTCATCGCCGTCATCGCCGTCATCGCCGGGTTGTGTCTCGGACCGGCTCGGCTAGCCGCCCACACCAGACAGCTCACCGCCTTCTTGCGCCAGCTGCGGGGATGGGCTGACACGACCAAAGCGCAGATCGAGGAGCAGACCGGGGTCGACATCGACTGGTCCGAACTCGATCCGCGCCGTTACGACCCGCGCCGCATCATCCGCGACGCCCTCACGCAACCTCTGACACCGAGCGAATCCGCCGTTGAACCAACGGCGCTTACCCACACTGCAGAACCAACCAGCTCTCGAATTGGAGTCAACGATGACATCTGAATTTCACCGCCGAGCCCTCTTCCAGGGCGCCGGCATCGGCGCCCTGGCGCTGTTCGCCACCGCGGCACCCGCTGAAGCAGCACAGGCCGCCACCGCTGGATCCGCCTCCACGTCAGCCACCGCAGCGACATCATTCCGCGCGAAGTACCACATGACCCCGCCAGCTGGATGGCTGTCCGACCCGCAGCGACCGGTCTTCACCCGGGGCGCCTACCAGCTCTACTACCTGCACTCCGATGTCGACAACGGAGACGGAGGGTGGGACCACGTCTCCACCACCGACGGCATCAACTTCACCTTCCAGGGCACTGTCATCCCCCTGCAGACCAACCTGCCCACCTGGACCGGCTGCACCCTGATCGACACGAACAACACGGCCGGCTACGGCGCCGGCGCCGTCATCGCGCTCGCCACCCGCCCCACCGGAGGCGTTCGGAAGTACCAGGAGCAGTACCTCTTCTACTCCACCGACGGCGGCTTCACCTTCACCGCCCGACCGAACCCCGTCATCGTCAACACCGACGGACGCGCCGCGACCACCGACGCGGAGATCGCCAACGCCGAGTGGTTCCGCGACCCCAAGGTGGCCTGGGACGACGCCCGTAACGAATGGGTCTGCGTCATCGGCCGGCAGCGCTACGCCGCGTTCTACACATCGAAGAACCTCATCGACTGGACGCTGCAGCACAACTTCGACTACCCCGACCACAACCTCGGCGGCATCGAATGCCCCGACCTCTTCCAGATCACAGCAGACGACGGCACCAAACACTGGGTCCTCGCCGGCAGCATGGACGCCTACAACGAGGGACTGCCCTGCACGTACGCATACTGGACCGGCTCCTGGAACGGCACCACCTACACCGCAGACAACGTCACACCGCAATGGCTCGACTGGGGGTGGGACTGGTACGCAGCAGTCACATGGCCGGCCAACGAAGCGCCGACAACGAAGCGGTACGGCATCGGCTGGATGAACAACTGGAAGTACGCGAACCGGCAGGTCCCCACCGACGCCTCCGACGGGTACAACGGCCAGAACTCCATCGTCCGCGAGATCACGCTGCAGAAGCAGACCGATGGTCGCTACACCCTCCTCAGTGCACCGATCGAGGCGCTCAAGGGCACCGCCAAGCGGACCGTGCCGATCGCAAACCAGTCCGTCAACGGTTCAATGGTCTTGCCTTACAACGGCCGCGCATACGAAATCGAGCTCGACGTCACGTGGACCAACGCCACCAACGTCGGAATCTCGGTCGGACGCTCGGCGGACGGGGCGCGACACACCAACATCGGCAAGTACGGGAGCGACCTGTACGTCGACCGCGCGCCGTCCGACCGTGCAGGATTTACGTTGGCGCCCTACACGCGGGCTGCAGCGCCCATCGATCCCGCCGCCCGCGCCGTGCACCTCCGCATCCTCGTCGACACGCAAAGCGTCGAGGTGTTCGTCAACGCCGGCTACACGGTCCTGTCCAACCAGGTGAACTTCGACGCCGGCGACACAGGCATCTCGCTGTACTCCGACGGCGGCACCGCCACCTTCTCCAACATCACCATCCGCGAATACGGAAGCTAGCGCGCGCAGGGCGGAAGGTAGTAGTCGCCTTCCGCCCTGGGCTGATTTTTGGCTGCCCACCAGCCGGTCGTTCCCCGGACGCCTGTGAGCGCTTGAGGGAGTGGATCTCGTACCCAGGAAACGTCTAGGTTTAAATTTCTCAACAGCCTGTCCCGCAAAACTGCCCGGTGAGGGTACGGCTGACAGTACAGTTGCCCTCATGCTGATCGGATACGCCCGCGTCTCGACCTCCGGACAGGATCTTGCGGCGCTGCGCGACGGCCTGCATGCTCTTGGAGTTGCAGATCAGGACATCCACGTCGACCACGGCATGTCCGGCACCACGAGGGAACGCCCCGGCCTTCGATCGGCCCTCGCTTCCGTCCGAGCGGGCGACACCCTCGTCGTGACGAAGCTCGATCGCCTTGCCCGATCGCTCCGCGACGCGACTGATATCGCGGACGAGCTCACGAAGAAGGGCGTCGCCCTCAACCTCGGGGGATCGGTCTACGACCCCACCGACCCCGTCGGCCGTCTCCTCTTCAACGTCCTCGGCATGGTCGCCGAGTTCGAGGCCGACCTCATCCGAGCCCGCACCCGCGAGGGCATGGCGATCGCGAAGGCAGCCGGCAAGCTCCGCGGCGGCAAGCCCAAGCTCAACAAGGCCCAAGAGAAGCACCTGGTCGAGCTGCACCGTGCTGGCACCCACACGACCAGCGATCTCGCTGAGCTGTTCGGAGTGGCCCGGGCGACTGTCTACCGAGCGGTCCACCGCGCCGATCCGAAGTGAGAGTCAGCCCGATTCCCGGGTAGCCACCGGCTATCGGACGGCGTTCCGAGGGGCGCGGGGGCGTACAACGGAGCCATGTTCGCGGCAGGCTACGACAATCAGTGGTGGGTTCTCATCGTGGTGGCGGCGGCATTTGTCGCCGGGATACTCATCAGAAGGTGGCGACGCAACCGCCGAAGGTGAGTGCTTCCCGCCCGAGGATCGGCTACCGGGACGGTGCTCGCTGGGTCCTCAGACCCTAAGGACGAGGCATTCGAGTCGCTCGAGAGCTTCCCGGCCGGTCGGCCACGTCCCGAGCCCACTGGCCGAGTTGAGGTGCCCTGCCCGATCGACCTGCAGGAGGTCGCTCCCCCAGGCAGCAGCCAGCTGTTCGGCGCCCCGGAGACCGCAGTACGGGTCGTCCGTGCTCCCCACCACCGTGCTCTGAACGGGCAACCTGCGTGCCTGCAGCGCGACGAACGTCGGAGCGTCCTCGGACGGGAACACGTCGCCCGTCGGGTCGGGCGGCGCCACGAGGAACGCGGCGCCCGGAACGTCGACGGGGCTGAGCAGCAGCCACTCGGCCACCGCCCAACAGTCGAGACTGTGCCCGACCAGCGCGATCCCCTCGACCCGTGGTGAGATGAGACGCGCGGCGCGGTCCACTGCGGCGACCCAGTCGTCGAGATCCGGCTGCGACCAGGACCCCGGGTCGATGCGGACCGCGTCCGCTCCCCACTGCTGCTGCCACAGCGTCTGCCAGTGCGTCCCGTCGGATCCACCGATCCCGGGGACGATCACGCGTCCGATCACCAGTCACCTCTGCTTCCGTTCTCCTGCCGCCGGTCGGCGGAGCGCACGCGAGCCAGCATGATGGAAGGCATCGCAGGGATGGTTCGCCAGCGAGTAATCACGAAGCGGAAGGCGCTGCACACGATGGAACCGCTCGACCAGACCGACCGGAAGATCCTCGCCCTGCTGCAGACCGATGGGCGCCTCAGCGGTGCGGAGGTAGGACGACGGGTCGGCCTGTCGCAGCCCGCGGCCAGCGCTCGCATCCTCCGCCTCGAACGGCAGGGCATCATCACCGGCTACCATGCCACCGTCGATCCGGCCGCCGTCGGCCTCACCATCCATGCAGTCGTCCGCCTCCGTACGACCCACGTACACCTCGGCGCAGCACCGCGCTCGTGCTGCGCGACTACCCCGATAAACCACTCACACCACACCACGACTCCGACGACTGACGCGTCCGGAAGGGGATCCGCTTCCGGACTGACTTCGCCGGGTGTTTTAGGCCTATCCACTTACGGGTCGGCTGGCGTTGGAGGTCTTTTAGTGGTGGGACTGTGTTCACTTCGACCCCCATATGTGGGGGTGCGGTGGTGAGGGTTGCTCCGTATCGTCCTGGATGGTTGCTCAGCGACGCCATGGGGGCGTCACAGCTTGGTGCGGCCTGTTGAGGGGTTCTGCGCGTGTTCGCATCGTCGCTGTTGTCTGCTCGTTCCCGATGGGCGCTCTTCGCGTTGCTCACCGTGGTGGCGCTGCTGGGGTCGCTGCTGGCGGTGGTGTCGCCGCCGGCGCCGGCACGGGCAGCAGTGACGGGATCGGGCGGTCAGTACGTGCCGATGCCCGCCAACGCACGGGTGCTCGATGGGGGCACCACAGCGAACACGTTCAAGACGGTTAAGGTCGCTGGCGTGAACGGGATGCCGTCGTCGGGGATCGGCGCGGTGACAATGATGATTACGGTCGCGAACCCGAGCGGCACGGGCCAGATGACGGGCCGGCCGTCATCGTCGACGGGATCGACAATCCTGCTGACGTATGACGCTGGTGTGGGCGGGAACACGTCGAACACGAGCCTGCTCGCGGTCGCTGATGACGGCACGATCCAGGTGCGAACGCAGACGACGGAGTCGCGAGTCATCATCGACATCACCGGCTACTACACCTCCACGCAGGACGGCGCGTCCGCGGGCGGGTTCACGGCGATGGCGCCGGTGCGGGCGTTGGACACACGCGACGGCACCGGGGTGAGCGCTGCGGGCACGATCCCGGCGGGGTCGCGGCGGACGTTGCAGGTGACGGGGGCAAATGGGATCCCGGCTGGTGCGGCGGCGGTCGCGGTGAACATCATCGTGATCAACCGGGAGGCCAAGGCCGGTTGGGTGCGTCCCACCCCGAATGGTGAGGACGGCAGCACGGGGTCGTTGAACTACAACTCCACGAAGGACCTCACGACCGCGATGAACGCGCAGGTCGGGCTCGGGTCTGACGGGAAGTTCTTCATCGACACCGCCAGCGGTGGTGGCCGCATCGACCTGGTGGTGGACATTCAGGGGTACTTCCTGCCCGCGAATCCGGGCGGCGGTTTCACTCCCACGGTCGGCCGGCTGCTCGACACCCGTGACACGGCGTCGATCACGTCCGGGTCGTCGCTGACGGTGCAGGTTGCTGGGCAGGCGGGCGCGCCGACGGTTGAGGGTGGTTTGTCGGCGGTGGCGTTGACGTTCACCGCGAAGAACACCACCAGCAGCGACTCGTACGCGAAGATCTGGGCCGATGGAGCGACGGAACCGGCATCGTCGGCGTTGAACAGCGACGCGACGTCGATCGTGTCGAACACGGTGGTCGTGCCGGTGGGTGCGAACGGGAAGGTGCGGATCAAGAACATGGGTCCGGCCGCGACGGACTACATCGTCGACCTGCAGGGCGTCTACAACTCGCTTCCGGGCGGCCCCGGGAAAACGAACCGGACCGGTCAGCGGACCTCCGCGACGACCCTGCCGTTCCCGATCACCGACCAGACCAACGCCAGTGTTGATGTCGGCACCGGCAACCTGCTCGTCACCACGACTGCGTTGAACGTGCCGGGGGTGACGCAGAACACCACGATCGGGGCTGCTTACAACTCGCGGGCGACGAACGTGGCGAACACGAACACGATGGACGCGAACCGGTGGCAGTACGCGCTCGCTGGTGCAGGTGACCTGACCGCGAACAGCACCGGTGTGGTCTACACGGACGCAGCGGGCACCGCGTGGCAGTTCACCCCGACCGGCACGCAGGGTGCGTTCACGTCGCCCGCGGGTCTGCAGCAGACCCTCACGCGGGTCGACAGCGGGTCGAAGCATCAGTACGAGCTGAAGGGGTGGACGACGAACTCGACGACAACCTTCAACCTCGCGGGACAGCCGACCAAGATCGTTGACCGCAACAGCAATGAGACGACGTTCACCCCGAGTGATGACAAGTACACCTTGAAGTCCCTGACCTCGACCGCTGGTGTGGCGGGCGCGAAGACGGTGCAGTCGTCGTACGCGAACGGTAGGCAGACGTTCTCGCAAACCTCCGGCTCGAGCTCGCGTTCGGTGTCGTGGGCGAAGAGCTCCGCGGGGGACATCACCACCTACACGGACGCGACAGGCAAGAAGACGACGTTTGCGTACACGAGCGGAGATCTCACTTCGATCACCGCACCGACTGGTGGCGTGACGGCGTTCACGTACGACTCGTCGGACCGGGTCACGAAGGTGGAGCAGCGCAACACCACGGCCGGGTCCGCAGGCACTGCGGTGACGCGGTTCTCCTACGCGTCGGACACGTCGACGCAGGTGGCGGACCCGCGGTCGGACCAGTCCGCGACGATCGCGGCCGCGGCGCACACGACGTACACGCTCGACGCCAACGACCTGGTGACCAAGACCGTCGACCCGGCCGGACGTGAACGGTCCAAGACCTACAACTCGGCGAACAACGGTGTCTTGAAGTCCACGACCGGTGCGTCCGGTGACAGCGGGACGGGCACTACGTCGAACGAGTACGGCAAGAACAGCAGCCAGTCGCTGACGAAGTCCACCACCGGGTCGGGCTCCTCGAGCACGGCGGAGTACGGGTCGGGGTCGGCGACGGCGTACCTGCCGTCGAAGGTCACCGACAGCTCCGGCAACAGCACGACCATGGGTTACGACGGTGTCGGCAATCAGACGTCGTCCCAGTCCGGTTCGGACACCACCATCCAGGCGAAGGTGGCGTACAACTCCGACGGCACGGTGAAGAGTGCCACGGCGCCGGGGAACGGGTCGAACTCGACCACGTACACCTACGACGGCAACAAGCAGCTGTCGAAGATCACCCCGCCCACCGGCACCACCCTCGGGGTGAAGACCTACACCTACGATGCGTTCGGCCGCGTCGCGACCGAGACCGACGGCCGTGGAAACACCACCACGTACGGGTACGACGCCGACGACCGGCAGACGTCCGCCGCGTTCAGCGACGGGACGGCGACGGTCACCAACGTCTATGACGGCAACGGCAACCAGACCAGCCAGGCGTCCGCGACCGGCACCATCACGAACAGCTACGACCAGCGCAATCGTCTGGTCTCGACGGTGAACACCGCCGGCGGTGGGACCGTGTCCTACGGGTACGACCTCGCCGGGAACACGGCGCAGGTCACCGACTCCACCGGCACCGTCTCCCACACGTACGACGCGTCCGAGGTGTTGACCGCGACGACGTACCCGACGAGCTCGGGTACGGCGAAGCAGATCTACCTCACTGACCCGCAGGGTCGCCGCACCGACACCTGGCTCGGCGCCGACGCATCGGCAACGCCCGGCGTTGCACCGTCGACGTGGAGCGCGCACCAGAAGCTGTCCTACGACAAGTCCGGCAAGGTCACCAAGGTGCAGGCGTGGGCTGCGAACGAGGATCCGCAGCTCGTGGTCGACACCGACTACTGCTATATGGCCACCACGACCGCACCGACCTGCACGACGTCGACGGCGAACGACCGCAGCAAGCTGCAGTGGTCGTACGACAACATCAGCAAGCAGGCCACGAACTACGGGTACACGGACACGGACGGGAAGACCCAGACCAAGCACCTCACCGGGATTACGCAGTCCGGCGGCACCAACCCGACGAACTGGGCGTTCACGTACGACGACGCAGGCAACCGCACCGAAGCCAAGGCCACCAACGCGACCACCAGCGCCGTGATCAGTGACCAGAAGCTGACCTACAACGCGGCATCGCAGATCACCACGGACGGGTACACGTACGACGGGACCGGCAACCTCACCGCGGCGCCGGGTGAGACGTACACGTACAACGGGGCGCAGCAGCTGACCTCGTCGACGAAGGACGGTGTGACGACCAGCTACGAGTACGCCGGCGCGGACATGAACAAGCTTCTGTGGCAGGCCACCGACGGGGGAGCGGAATACGGTTACACGTATGGCATCAGCGACTCCAACGGCGTCCCCGTGATCGCCACCCGCGAGCAGATCGGCACCGGCACCGCATCAGTGCTCACCGACCCGGTCACCGGGCAGCCGCTGGACCTCCGCACCAGCGACAACGTCACCAGCCTCTACGTCCTCGATGGCATCGGGAATCCGGCCATGTCGATCGCGGACACCGGCAAGATCGCCTACCAGGTCTCCTACGACGCCTACGGCGCCGAGACCGTCACCAAGGGTGAAAGCAGCACGCAGTGGCAGCAGAACCCCTACGGCTACAAGGCTGGCCTCCGCTCCAGCAACAGCGACAGTGGGCTGACGAAGTTTGGGTACCGCTGGTTCTCCGCAACGACCGGATCGTGGGCGGAACGGGACACGCTCGATGTGGCCCTCGACCCGGGCAACGCCAACCGGTACGCCTTCGTTGGTTGCGATCCCGTCAACGGATCTGACCCCACCGGACGCGTGTCGCAGTGTGGTCATGCTGTCACAGGTCTCGTTTTCTCGAGCCTTGGGCTCATCGCTTCTGGTGTTGCTATCGTCGGATCAGTTGCGGCCGAGATCCCGTCATTTGGATGGTCGACTGCGCTGGGCGTGGCTGGAGTGATCGGATTCGGGGCTTCGGCGTACGGGGTAGTGGATGGGATTGGATCGGTGGCTAGTGCCTGCTAGAGCAAGGAAGCGCTATAACTCGATTGTCTGCGCGATCCTCATACCGGCCGTTGTAGTCCTCGTCGCTCTCACCATCGCTTCGGCAGCAACCAGCTGGGGTTCCTGGGTTGCGTTCTTGGTGGCGGCGATAGCTGTAGGAGTCGGACTATCGTTCCTTCTCATCATGGGTCCTGCGAGTCTGAGACGACGCCCTTAGTACAGTGATGGTGGATGACCCTGATGAGTAGTCGACCACCGGCGCGACGTCAACGGTTCCTGGGATCCACTGCTTTGCATCCGATGGGAACTGCTAGCCAATGACTAACGATCGGCACTCCGAACAGGTTCGCAAGTTCTGGACTGCCGTATGGACCATCGGCGTCATCGTCGCACCGATCCTGCTCGTAATCGGAATATTGCTCGTGAGCGTCGGGGTGGATTGGGGGTTGCCGGTCCTGATCGCGGGAGCGGTCTGCACAATTGGGTTCGCCATCGGTCTGGTTGTACACAAGAAGAGACTGTCTTGACGCGATCGCAAGCCCAAGGTTGACGAGACGGCGGCACTCCTCCTCGAGGAGTGCCGCCGTTTGGTACTCCCACACGACGAAGCCGTCCGGGAAACTCACCACCTGCCGTCGTCCGCTGGTCATGAGGCCTCGCGGCGCAGCGGCGGCCTCTGGTCCCGAAGCGCGTGGTGCTCGTGTTGGTCGCCACGCGTGCTGTCGGCGAAAAGTGCCGGCGAGAGCCCAACGATGCTACTGCAGCCGCTTCCACCCCCGTCAAAACGATCCGAGAAGAACTATTATCGGAACTGAGGCGGTGACTGGTGAAGGTCGCCGAGGAGCAGGGGAGTGCCTGGATGGACGACCTACTGACGGTGCTCGGGGGCGTGGTGACGATCCTGGGGACGCTCGGCGGCATCGTGACCACAGTCGCCGCGCTTCGCGCCTCAGGAGCGCGACACCACATCGAGCGAGCACAGGGCGCGTCCGCGATGCTGGCCGCACTGGCTCAACTCCCGCAGCCGAACGGCACCCGACTCGTCACCACTGTCCAGGACGATGAGCTCCGCGCCGAGCTCAGCCGTATCGTCCGCGAAAACGCCGCGTCGTACGTCAAGCGGAACCCGACGCCCGTTGGTTTCGACTTCCCACGCGTGCTCATGCCCGCCTACGTCGTGTTCTTCGGAATCGTCAGTGCCGCGGCCTTCATCCGCGCCGGGAACGGCGGCAACTGGGGCGACACGGCCGCCGGATTCATCTTCGCCGCCGCTGGCGTTGGGGCGTTGCTGGTCACAGCGGTCCTTCTTGAGCGCCTGGCCCGCCGCAACGATGCCCGCCGGCTCGCCGGCACCCCTGGACGCGAGGACTACTTCGGCCCCCTCGCGGACATCTGCCAGACCGTCAGGGGTGCTATTCGGAAGCGGCGAGCTCAGCGGAGAGCGAAGGCGCTGCTGTGACTGCCGTACGGGGCTGTCGTGCAGGCGAGAAGGTGGACTGGGCATGAGCCAAGCCGCTCTCGATCGCTCGGCATCGCAGGGGCGCCGCGATGCCGCTGAGCGCTCACGCACCGCTGTCGCCCGTCAGCGGTATGCAGCAGAGGGTGAAGAAGTTGCGGTGCACGCCGGTGTTGTCCCGTCGCCGCAGGTCTTCGCCGAAGCCTCCCTATCGCCGAACACGATCCGCGCCTACCGGTCGGACCTGCGACAGTTCGCGCGGTGGCGTGCCGGATTTGTTGACCACGAAATCTCCGAACCGCACGAGCTCGAGCAGATCACCACAGCACCAGTCGACCCGACCGAGGTCGCCGCGTTCC
>NZ_JAUZED010000100.1 GCF_030705415.1 Curtobacterium sp. A7_M15
CATCGCGCCCCGGTGAGTCGGGGCGCGATGCCTGTTGCGGGGCGCGATCCGGACCGCCGGCGCAGCCGGGCCGGCGACCGCCTACGCGACGGGGGCCGGCGAGGCGGGGGTGATCGGCGCCTCCAGGCCGTCGTCGGCGACCGTCTCCGGGGCGTGCGCAGACCGTCCCGCCGGCAGGAACACGGCCACGACCGCGCTCACCGCGACCACTGCCGCTCCGACCAGCACCGCGGGCTGCGCCGCGTCGACGTACCCGGTGGGGGTGAGCTCGCCGCCCGCCCCCGTGAAGACGGCGGTGAGGACGGCGATCCCGAGTGCGACACCGATCTCGCGCAGCGTCGAGTTCGCGCCGGAGGCCTTCGCGTGGTCGTGCTGCGGCATCCGTGCCAGCACCGCCGTCGAGATCGGACCGAACACCGCGCCCATCCCGATGCCCGCCAGCAGGAAGCCCGGCAGCAGGGTCGTGAAGGTGACGTCGGCGGCCATCGTCCCCGCGATCCAGAACAGCCCGGCGGAGAGGAACACCATGCCGCCCGTGATGAGCGCCCGCGTCCCGACCCGGGGTGCGACGATGCCCGCGAGCGGGGCGACGACCATCGGCGCGAGGGTCCAGGGCATCGTCCAGACACCGGCCTCGAGCGGGGTGCGGCCCTGCACGACCTGCAGGAACTGGATGAGGATGAACACCGCGCCGAACGCCCCGAACGAGAACGTCATCGCGACGATGTTGGCGAGGGTGAAGCTCCGGTCGCGGAAGAACCGCAGGGGCAGGAGCGGTGCCGCGGTGCGGGCCTGCCAGAGCACGAACGCGACCAGCAGGACGCCGCCGCCGATCAACCCGGTGAGCACCTCGCCGCTGGTCCAGCCGGCGTCGTTGCCGCGCACGACCCCGAAGACGACGCCGAGCACACCGAGGCCGGCGAGCAGGACGCCCACGACGTCGGCTCGGACGCGGGCACCACGGGTGTTCGGCAGGGCGAACAGCGCGAGCGGGATCGCGACGACCCCGACGGGGACGTTGAGCCAGAAGATCGCCTCCCAGCTCCACCCCTCGACGACGGCGCCGCCGATGAGCGGGCCGAGGGCGACGCCGAGGCCGGAGATCCCGCCCCAGACGCCGATGCCCACGGTGCGGAGCCGGTCCGGGACGCTCCCGACGAGCAGCGTCAGGGACAGGGGCATGATCGCGGCCGCCCCGGCGCCCTCGACGGCACGCCACACGATGAGCGAGGTCGGGTCGGTGCTCAGCGCGGCGAAGGCGGAGGAGACGGTGAACACGGCGATGCCGACGACGAAGAGGTGCCGGCGGCCGAGCCGGTCGCCCAGGCCGACCGCGAGCAGCATCAGCGCGGCGAACGCGAGCGTGTAGGCGTTGGTGATCCACTGCAGTTCCTCGACGGAGGCGCCGAGGTCGGCGTGCACGGCGGGCAGCGCGCTCGTCACCACGAGGTTGTCGAGCGTCGCCATGAACATCGGGAGGGAGGCGGCTGCGATGGCGAGCCAGACGGGGATCCGTCGTTCCATGAGAGGTGTCCGTTCGATTGGTAATCGGATGATTACTTACAGCGGTGACTGTAGTAATCGACTGATAACCTGTCAACCATGACTCCGGGAAGCACTCCACCGGCCACCGCGCGGATGCCCGCGGCCGAGCGCCGGGCGATGATCCTCGAGGCGGCGCGCGGGCTCTTCGGCAGCCAGGGCTACAACGGCACGACGACCGACCAGATCGCTGCCGCCGCCGGCATCAGCCAGCCGTACGTCGTGCGGATGTTCGGCTCGAAGGAGGCCCTCTTCCTCGAGGTGTTCCGCGACACCCTCGACATCCTGCTCGACGCCTGGCGCGAGACCCTCGCGCACCTCGGGCCCGACGACACCGCCGCGCACGTCATCGGCGAGCAGTTCGTCGACCTCGCGGCGCAGCGCGGGCTGCACACGCTCCTGCTGCAGGGCTTCGTCTCCGGGGCCGAACCGGCGATCGGGGCCGCGGCCCGGGCCGGGTTCCTCGAGATCTACCGGTTCCTGCGCGACGAGGCCGGGATCGCCGACGACCAGGTCCAGGGGTTCCTCGGCAGCGGGATGATCTTCGCGATCATGCTGGCGATCGACATGCCCTCGCGGTTCGACGACGACCCGGACGCTGCCGACCTGCTCCGTGCGACGTTCGGGGCGAAGTGCGGGCAGGTGCTCGACCTCGTCCGGGCGCAGCACGCCGCCGACGCGGTCTAGGGCGTCAGCAGGACCTTCCCGACGACCTCGCCCTCCCGGACCCTCCGGTGCGCCTCGGCGGCCTCGGCGAGCGGCAGAACCGAGTCGATCACCGGGCGCACGCGGCCGTCCGCCACGAACGGCCAGACGTTGTACCGGACGGCCTCGACGATCGCGGCCTTCTCGTCGAGCGGCCGGGCACGCAGCGTCGTCGCACTGATCGTCGCCCGCTTCCGCATCATCGCGCCGAGGTCGAGCTCCCCGGTGCGGCCGCTCCCCGAAGCGATCACCGCGACGTGCCCGTTCGGCGCGAGGACCTCGAGGTTCCGCGACAGGTAGTCCGGTCCGACGACGTCGAGGACCACGTCCACGCCACGGCCCCCGGTGAACTCGAGCGCCCGCGCCACGAAGTCCTCCGAGCGGTGGTCCACCACGAGGTCCGCGCCGAGCTCCCGGGAGGCTCGGACCTTCCGATCGCCCCCGGACGTCGCGATCACCGTCGCACCGAGCGCCTTCGCCCAGAGCACCGCGTGGGACCCCATGCCGCCGGTGCCACCGTGCACGAGCAGGGTCTGGCCGGGACGGAGCCCGGCGAGCATGCCGACGTTCGAGTACACCGTGCAGGCGGCTTCCGGCAGCCCCGCCGCCTCGACGAGGTCGATCCCGTCCGGCACCGGCAGTACCTGGGTCGACGGGGCCACGACGAGTGACGCGTAGCCGCCGCCGGACAGGAGCGCGCAGACCCGGTCACCGACGGCGAACCCCTCGCCGCCGTCGCCGAGGGCGCGGACCGTGCCGGAGACCTCGAGGCCGAGGACGTCCGAGGCGCCCGGAGGCGGCGGGTAGTTGCCCGCGGCCTGCTGCAGGTCGGCGTTGTTCACCCCGGCGGCGGCGACCTGGATGAG
Organism: Curtobacterium sp. A7_M15; assembly: GCF_030705415.1. Lineage (GTDB taxonomy): Bacteria > Actinomycetota > Actinomycetes > Actinomycetales > Microbacteriaceae > Curtobacterium. The sequence continues at coordinate 3,114 of NZ_JAUZED010000100.1, forward strand.
GACCTCGCCGGCGCCGGGGACCGGATCGGGGAGGTCGTGCAGGTCGAGGGTGCCGTTGTCGGAGGTGATCGCTCGCATGCCCTCGACGCTACCCACGGTCGGGACCGTCTGGCTCCGGGGACGCGGTCCGCCTGTGGATCTCCCATGTAGCCTCGATGCGGATCCGCACCCCGTCCCGGGGTCGCGGGCACGACTCTCGGGGGGACCCATCACCATGCGCAAGCAGCTCGTCTCGCTCACCACGGCAGCCATCGCCGTCGCACTCCTCGCCGGCTGCTCCGCCGGCGGCTCCGGCTCGGGGTCCGGCGCCACCACGGCGGCGAAGTCGACGCCGACGCCGACCCAGACCAAGGCCGAGGCCTGCAAGCTCTTCACGAACGAGGTCACCGACGCCACCAAGGGCATGCAGATGCAGCTGAGCGAGCTGCAGAGCGACCCGGACGCCGCGATGGCGAAGCTCGACGAGTTCGACGCCACGCTGCAGGACAGCGCCGACAAGGTGACGAACACCGAGGTGAAGCCGAAGACCGACGCGTTCGCCAGCGCCTTCTCGGACTTCGTCGGCATGACGAAGGACCTCGCGGCGTCGAAGGACCCGTCGGCGCTGTCCAGCTCCGGCTTCACCGAGGGCCTCCAGAAGCTGGAGACCACGGGCAAGGACTTCCAGGACGTCTGCCAGTCCTGACGCGAGCGGACGCGTCGGGACCCACACCGGTCCCGACGCGAGCGGACGCGAGATCGCGAGCCGCGCCTCCAGGGCATCCCAGGAGGCGCGGCTCGCGTCGTCTACGCAGCCGCCGGTCGCGACGCGTCCAGACGGGCGACGTCCTCCGGACGGAGCTTGACGGTCGCGGCCGTCACCGAGTCGAGGATCGACTGCGGGCGCGAGGCGCCCGGGATCGGGATGACGACGTCGCTCTTCTGCAGCTCCCACGCCAGCGCGACGACCTGGGGGCTGACGCCGCGGTCGCGGGCGATGTACGCGAAGTCCTCGTACGCGGTGCCGAGGTCGGCGGCGTTCGCGATCCCGCCGAGCGGGCTCCACGGCAGGAAGGCGATGCCGAGCTCGTCGCACAGCGCGAGCTCTGGCTCGCTCGAGCGGAACTTGGGCGAGAACTGGTTCTGCACCGAGGCGAGCCGACCGTCGAGGACCTCGTTCGCCGTCCGGATCTGGTCGGGGTCGGCGTTCGAGATGCCGGCCATCCGGATGACGCCCTCGTCGAGCAGCTCGGCGAGTGCGCCGATCGACTCCGCGTAGGGCACGGCGGGGTCCGGGCGGTGGAACTGGTAGAGGCCGACGGCGTCCACCCCGAGGCGCTTCGCGGACGCCTTGGCCGCTTCCTTGAGGTACTCCGGGCGGCCGTTCTGCGCCCAGGCGCCCGGCTCCGGCCGGCGGTGCCCGCCCTTCGTGGCGATGAGGACGTCCGAGGTGTCGCCGTGGAACTCCCGCACGGCCTTCGCGATGAGCGACTCGTTGTGCCCCACCTCGTCGTGGGCGGCCAGGTGGTAGGCGTCGGCGGTGTCGATGAGGGTCACGCCCGCCTCGAGCGCGGCGTGGATCGTCGCGATGGACTGCCGCTCGTCCGGGCGCCCCTCGATGGACATGGGCATCCCGCCCAGTCCGATGGCACTGACCGACACGTCTCCGATGACTCGTTGCTTCATGCCCCCAGCATGCGCCGGGACCGGGGGCCGACGTCCAGGCGGGTCGCGTCCAGGGCACGGGCGTCGCCTCGGACAGTGGTCGCGTCGGCACCTGGTTGCGTCTGGTGCGTCGGCGTCTGGCGCGTCTGGTGCGTCGGCAACTGGTTGCGTCTGCAACGAGCGACGAGGCCGATGTCGTGCGACGTCGACGATGTCGCCCCTGCGCGTCGGCGACTGGTTGCGTCTGCAACGAGCGACGAGGCCGATGTCGTGCGACGTCGACGATGTCGTTCGGCATCGGTCCCCGCCCCGCCCCACCCCACCCCACCCCGGGGGTCCGCTCACGCCGCCGTCCGACGCGCCCACTCGGGGGCGTGCTCCGGGAGCGGGCCGAACGCGATCCCGCGCGCGTAGAGGCCACGCACGGGCGGCACGAACCGGGCGAGCAGCACGGGGAGCAGCGGCGGCCCGGCCTGCAGTGCCCCCGCGAACGCCCGCTCGAACACGACGCAGTGCAGGAACGCCTGGGCGGTCTGGACCACGACGGCCGGCGGGGTACGACGGCGCTGCACCGCGGCGAGGGCGCCGTCGAGGTCCGCACCGCCCAGACCCCGTCCGAGCGCCGGAGCCAGGATCGCGGCCGTCGCGACCGCGTCCTGCACGGCGAGGTTGATGCCGACGCCGCCCGCCGGGGACATGGCGTGTGCGGCGTCGCCGATGCAGAGCAGACCCGGGCGCCACCACCGGGTGAGCCGGTCCATCCGGACGTCGAGCACGTGCACGTCGTCCATCGACGCGATCGTGTGCACGCGGCCCGCGAAGTCCGGACGGAGCCGGGCGACCCGGGCGCGGAACGACTCGACCCCGGCAGCGCGGAGGGAGGCGTCGGACCCCTTCGGCGCGAAGTACGCGACCTGGTGGTAGTCCGGACGCGGGAAGCTGAGCAGGACGTCGGTGCCGGAGAACGCCGGGACGAGGGCGGTCGCCGGGTCGTCGGGTTCGCGGGGGAGCCGGAACCACCACGTGTCGAACGGCACCGGGAACGACCGTGGGTGGAGGCCGGCGGCAGCGCGCAGCACCGAGTCGCGGCCGTCGCAGGCGATGACCACGTCGGCGCGGAGCTCCTCCGCCTCGCCGTCAAGATCGCGGTACGGCCGCAGGTGGACGCCGGTCACGACGCCGTTCTCCTCGGTGTTGTCGGTCGCTGCGAGGCCCGTCGTGATGTCGAACGAGGGCTCCTCGCGGGCGGCGGTCACGAGCAGGTCGAGCAGGTCCCACTGCGGCACCATCGCCACGTGGTCGTACGGGGGACGCAGGCGCGAGAAGTCGCCCAGGAGCGCACGCGACCCGTCCGGGAGCGGGAGCGAGAAGTCGTCGAGTCGCGACTGCGGGAGCGCGGCGAACCGGCCGCCGAGCCCGAGTTCGTCGAGCAGCCGGATCGTCGAGGCGTGCACGGTGTCGCCGCGGAAGTCGCGGTTGAAGTCGTCGTGCTTCTCGACGACCCGGACGTCGATGCCGGCCCGGGCGAGCAGGAGGCCGAGGACGACCCCGGCGGGGCCGCCGCCGACCACCGCGACCGTCGTCCGCGAGACCGTCACCATGACCGGGACGCTACGCCGGTGCGGACGGGAGGGACGGTGCGGGGCCGCACCGCGCCTCCTGTCCGGCGTGGGACCGGTCCACGGCCGCCGGCGCGAGTCGGTCCGTGGTTGCGAGCGACGACGCCGATGTCGTACGACGACCACGATGTCGTCGGGCCGCGCGCGCAACTGTTGCGGACGCGGGTGGGCGACATCCTCGATGTCGTACGACGTCGGGGATGTCGCACCGAGTCGGAGCGCCGCACCCGCCGCACCCGCCGCACCCGCCGCATCCCGCCGCCGGCGCGGGCCCCGCGGTCAGGCCGCGGCGGACACCGACGGCGCCGCAGACCCGCCGTCCGCCGCGCCCGCGAACACCACACCGCCCCACGTGATCACCACGATCGCGAGCACGAAACCGATCGCCGCGATCCACCACGACGACCGACGGCGGATCCACGCACCGATGGACAGGACGATCGTGGCGACGCCGATCACGAACGCGCCACCGATCGCGATCGCCGTGCCGCCGATGTAGCCGCCCGGGGTGCACCCGGTGGCGGCGTCGCACGTGGCCGTCGCCGAGATGACGGCGATGATCCCGACCACCGCGGTGACGACCGTCATCACGGCACCGAACGCCAGGAGCAGCACGGTCGAGATCCGGTCGGCGAGCCTGCCCGGCGGGAAGAGCGTCGTGCCGCCCTGCTCCCACGTGGCCCGCTGGGCACCGGTGGGATCGGACGGCGAGGACTGCGGCGGACCGCCGGGCACGTTGGACCAGGTCATGGGTGCAGTCCTACCGCGCCTCGACGCCGAACGCCTGTGCGAGGCGCTGGATCTTCTGCGCGCGCCCGAGTCGGGGCAGGTCGGAGCCGTCGCGGATGACCTTGCCGCGGGCCTCGAAGTCGTCGAGGAAGTCCTGCGCCCAGGCGACGTCGGTCGGCGTGGGGGAGATGACCTCGTTGATAACGGGCAGCTGCTCGGTGTCGAGGCACAGCTTGCCGGTGAGCCCGAGCGAGACCGCGACCTGGGACTGTTCGCGGAGGATCGGGTGCGACGACCCGACCGTCGGGCCGTCGATCGGTCCGGGCAGGTCGCCGACGCGGGACGCCACGACGAGCTTCGACCGCGGGTACGCCATCGCGAGGGTGTCCGCGCTCGTCCCGGTGTCACGGCGGTAGTCACCCGAGCCGAAGGCCAGCCGGAACGCCCCCTGCGCCTTCGCGATGGAGACCGACTCCTCGATGCCCAGCGCGGACTCGACCAGGGCGATCACCGGAGTCTGCCCGCCGAGCCGGTGCCACGTGTCGGTGACCTGCGCCGGGGACTCGGTCTTCGCGAGCATGACGCCCTGCAGTCCGGGGAGTCCGCGGAGCTCCTCGACGTCGTCCGCCCAGAAGTCCGTCGTCACGTCGTTGATCCGCACCCAGGCCTCGCCGCCGCCGGCCAACCACGCGGCGACGCCCTGCCGGGCCGACGGCTTGGCGGCGGGGTCCACCGCGTCCTCGATGTCCAGGATGATCTGGTCCGCACGGGAGCGTTGCGACTTCTCGAACCGATCGGTCGCGGTGCCGGAGACGAGGAGCCACGAGCGGGAGATCTCGGCGGGGACCGATCGACGCCGGTTCGGCGCGGAGGAGGACTCCGGCGCGGGGGTGGGAGGAGCAGTGCGGTCGTCGATGGCCATGCCCCGTTGGTACCACACCGGCGCGCCCGGTCGCGCGTCGGCGGGGTCCGGAAAGTCCGAAACCTCGGTTCATTGCCAGAGAGCCGGCCCGCTTCCGCCTACAGTGTCGGATGTGTGGCGAGCGGACAGGGTGACCGACGGCGAGGACGACGTGAACGACGACGTCCCCGTCGAGGGTGCCGACGCGCCCGCGGACGGGCGCGACGCACAGCACCGTGACGCACAGCACGGGGAGCAGGACCAGCGGGGGCAGCAGGAAGAGACCGCCGTGACGGACGAACCCGACCGCACCCTGCGCCCGGAACTGCAGCTCACGAGTCCGCAGGCGATCAGCCTGGGTGATCCGCGCCTCCAGGCCGGCAACGCCGCCGAACCCGTCTGGGACGTCTGGCGCACGCAGTTGACCGGCGTCGGCGGCACGAGCCCCCTCACGCACTTCGCCGACCACCCCCGTGCCCGCATCGAACTCTCGACGACGCACCCGGGCGGCCTCGCGCAGTTCATCACGGGCAAGACGACGCTGCTGTCGAGCCTGATCCGTGACGAGGTGGCGCTCCGTGCCGCCCGCATCGCAGCCGGTCACGTCGAGGCCAAGGGCACCGAGCTGTCCACCGTGCGGGGCATCGACGCCGTCAAGCTCGGCATCGGCATGGCCGACTGGCAGCACGGCGACGAGCACTTCCGCGGCCCGGTGCTCCTGCGCCCGCTCGCGATCCGCCGACACGGCCGCGACTTCGAGGTCCGCCTGCTCGGCGAACCCGTCCTCAACCCCGGCCTCGCCGACGCGTTGCACGAGCAGTTCGGCGTCATCCTCGACGCCCAGTCGTTCGTCGCGCTCGCGCAGCAGGACGGCTCGTTCACGCCGAACCCGGTGATCGACCGGCTCCGCGGACTCACCGCGCACATCCCGGGCTTCTCCGTGCACGCGCGCCTCGTCGTGTCCACCTTCGCCGAGGTCGCGACCGGCATGGCCCTGGACACCGAGGACCTGTCCCACCCCGTACTCGACGCCCTCGCCGGCAACCCGAGCGCCAAGTGGCAGGTCGAGCAGTCCTACCACCCGGTCGAGCAGACCCCGTCGGACGAGCGCGCGCCCGAGACCGACACGCTCCTGCTCGACGCCGACGACGAGCAGGAGAACGTGATCGCGCAGATCACGGCCGGCAACTCGATCGTCGTCAAGACCCTCCCGGGGACGGGTGGCACGCAGACGATCGTCAACGCGCTCGGCGGCCTCGTCGCGGCGAACAAGCGCGTCCTCGTGGTGAGTCCGCGCCGTGCGACCCTGCGCGGCATCGCGGCGCGCTTCTCCGAGGTGCAGCTCCCCGGCGTCGCCGTCACCCCGGGCACCCTGCGCCGCGACGTCGTCCGTGCGATCGCCCGCAACGAGAAGGCGGCGCGTCCGAACCTGCGCGAGGTCGACGACGCCCTCGTCCGGCTCCGCAAGGTGCTGAAGGACTACCGCGGCTCGCTGACCCGCGTCGACCCGGACTTCCGGGTGTCGGTGCTCGACTGCCTCGTCGAGTTGTCGCGCCTGTCGCTGCTGCCGGTCCCGCCGTCGACGACCGCACGGCTCTCGAAGACGAGCGTGACGAGCATGGTCGAGGGGCGCTCCCGCGTCGCCGAGACGATGGTCAGCGCGGCGAACCTCGGCGAGTTCCGCTACGGCCCGGACGACTCGCCCTGGTACGGCGCGAAGTTCGGATCGAGCGACGGCGCCCAGCGCGCCCACCGCATCGCGAAGGACCTCGACGCCGACGGCCTGCCGACCCTGCTCCGCCGTGCACACGACCTCATCGCGACGACGCACATGCGGCAGTTCACGACGATCAACGAGCTCGGCATCTACCTGCGCCTGCTCACCGAGATCCGTGACACGCTCGACCGCTTCCTGCCCGTCGTCTTCGACCGGTCCGTGGCCGAGCTCGTGGCAGCCACCGCCCCGCGGGGCGAGGGTGCGCCGATGTCGAGCACGAACCGGCGCCGGCTGAAGAAGCTCGCCCGCGAGTACGTCCGGCCCGGCGTGCACGTCTCCGACCTGCACGAGGCGCTGACCCGTGTGCAGCAGCAGCGCGTCCTCTGGCAGCGCTACGTCGCCGCCGGCGTGAACCCCGAGGTCCCCACCGGCATCGCGGACGTCCAGGTCCTGTTCTCGAACGTCGTCGAGGACCTCGCCCGGCTCGACGAGCCGCTGGGGCGCACCGCGCGCGAGACTCAGCTGGCGAACGTGCCGATCGACGAGCTCGTCCCGACGATCGCCCGCCTGGCGGAGGAGTCCGACGTCCTGCACAACCTGCAGGAGCGCACCGAGCTCATGCAGACCCTGCGCGACCTGCAGCTCGAACCGCTCATCACGGACCTGGCGAACCGGCACGTGCCGGACACGCACGTCCCCGCCGAGCTCGAGCTCGCGTGGTGGCAGTCCGCCCTCGAGACGATGCTCGAGTCCGACCGGGCCCTGCTCGGCGCGAACACCGACATGCTCGACCGGGTCGAGGCGGACTTCCGGCTCGTCGACGACGCGCACGCGGCCGGGGTCTCCCAGGGCCTGGCGTGGCAGCTCGCCGAGAACTGGAAGGTCGGGCTCGTCGACTGGCCGGACGAGGCCGCCGCGCTGAAGACCCAGCTGAAGGACGGCGCGATCACCTCGCGGCTGCTGCAGGACTCGGCACCGCACCTGTCCCGGTCGATCGCGCCCGTGTGGCTCGCGAGCCCGTACGAGGTGTCGCAGATCGCCGACACGATGCCCTTCGACACCGTCATCCTCGTCGACGCGGGTGCCGTGACCATCGCCGAGACCGTCGGGGCCGTCCGGCGTGCCCGGCAGACGGTCGTGTTCGGCGACCCGGTCACGCAGACCCCGTCGCCGTTCCGGATCGCGGTCGACCCGGCGCACCGTGCACTGCAGGTCGACGAGGGCACCCTCGACGCCTTCCACGCCGACTCCGCGCTCGCGAAGCTCTCCACGCTGCTGCCGACCCTGTCGCTCACGCGCTCGTACCGCGCCGGCGGCGAGGACCTCGCCGAGCTCGTGAACCGTCGCTTCTACGGCGGGCGCATCGAGTCGCTGCCGTGGGCCGGTTCGTTCCTCGGGCACGGGTCGATCGCGCTCGACTACGTCAGCGACGGCAAGGCCGTGCCGGACCCCGAGTCGGGAGCGGTCGAGAGCGTCGACGCCGAGGTGGACCGCGTCGTCCGGCTCGTCATCGACCACGCCCGCACGCGTCCGACCGAGTCGCTCATGGTCATCACCGCGTCGGCGAAGCACGCCGTCCGCGTCGAGCAGGCCGTCCTCACCGCTGCCCAGGGACACAAGGACCTGACCGAGTTCGTCATCGGCGACCGTGCCGAGCCGTTCATCGTCGCGACGCTCGAGCAGTCCGTGGCCCAGAGCCGCGACCGTGTCGTGTTCTCGATCGGGTACGGCCGGACGCCGCACGGCCGGGTCCTGCGCGACTTCGGCCCGCTCGGCAAGCCCGGCGGGGAGCGCCTGCTCGCCGTCGCGATGACCCGTGCTCGTCGCTCGATGGTCATCGTCACCTGCTTCCAGCCGTCCGACATCGAGGCCGAGCGGATGGGCCACGGCACCGTCGCCCTCGCCGAGATCCTCGCCGAGGTCCGCGCGCGCACCACGGCCGAGTACGTCCCGGACGACTCCGACCCGCTGCTCGTCGACCTCGCCCGGCGGCTCGAGATGCGCGGCATCCCGGTCGCGCTCGGCCACCGGGGCAAGCTCGGCCTGGTCGCAGCGCACGGCGGGGTCTGCGTCACGATCGAGACCGACGCCACGCTCGTGAAGGGGTCGCTCCGCGAGTCCCTGAGGCTCCGGCCCGAGGTGCTCCGGCGACTCGGCTGGCACTACGTGCGCGTGCACGCGTTCCAGCTCTTCTCCGACCCGGACCGCGTCGCGAACACCGTCGCCGCGGTGCTCGGCGTCGACCGCGGCGTCACCCAGGAGATCTCCATCCCCCCGATCCCCGCACGCCGGTGAGCGCGTCCCGGCGCGCGTCGCGCGCTGCCGGACCGGTGACCCCGGAGACGGACCAGCTGGTGGGCACCTGGTCGCGAGCCGACGACGCGTCGTCAGCCGCGCCTCCCGTCCACCCGTCGGATCCGGAACGTGCGTCGGCGGAGCGTCCAGGAGGCACGGCCCGCCCCCGCAGGCGCGTCACCACCCAGCCGGTGCCGGGCTACGACCCGGCCGCGCCGCCGGAACCGGCCCGCCACCGCGACGGGGAGAACGACGACCAGCTCCGGCGGGACGTCCCGCCGCACTGGTGAGCAGGTAGCCTGTCCTCCGATGACTGACACCGTGCGGGAGCGCCCCGACTGGCAGACCTGGCCGAACCTGATCTCGCTGTTCCGCCTCCTGCTGATCCCGGTGTTCGTCTGGCTCGTCGTCGCCGGACACCCGGGCTGGGCGCTCGTCGCACTCGTGGTCATCGGCGTGAGCGACTGGGCGGACGGCTTCATCGCGCGTCGGTTCGACCAGGGCTCGAAGCTCGGCAAGGCGATCGACCCCGTCGCGGACCGACTGGCGATCATCGCGATCGTGTTGTCGCTCGTCCTCACCGGACTGCTGCCGTGGTGGGTCGTCGCCGTCGTGGTGCTCGTCGACCTCGTGCTCGCCGTGCTCTCGAGCGTGCTCTTCCACGGCAACCCGGACCTCGACGTGACCTGGACCGGCAAGATCCGCTCGGCGCTGCTCTTCGTCGGGCTGCCGGTGCTGTTGTTCTCCGCCGTGCACACCGTCGACGAGAACGCGCCGTGGGTCCGCGTCGTCGCCCTCGTGTTCGTGTACCTCGGTACCGTCGGCCACGTGCTGGCGGGCATCCAGTACGCGATCGCGATGGTCGCGAAGCGGCGCGCGATGCCCGTCGCGCGCTGACGCGGGCGGTCGCGGTCCGCGGCGGGCCGTGGCGGCTCGGTGCGCGGTCTCGGGGCGGCGGTCGAGCGTTCCCGCGCGGGATCTGCGCCCCC
>NZ_JAUZED010000101.1 GCF_030705415.1 Curtobacterium sp. A7_M15
GGCCTCGGCCGCGTCGGCGGCCGAGCGGAGTGCTGCGACGGTCGCGGGGACGCCGGACTCGTCCGGTTCGTCGACACCCGCGGCCTGGGCGAACCGGTTCAGGGCATCGCGGACCCGGGCGTCGGCGCCCTCGACCTCGGCGAGGACGGCACGGCGGCGGACGGCGAGTTCGTCGGCGGTCCGGTCGTAGACCTGCGTGCCGAACAGCGACTGCAGGAGCTTCCGGCGCTCTTCCCCCGGAGACCGCAGGAACCGCGCGAACTCGCCCTGCGGCAGGACGACGGTCTGCAGGAACTGGGCCTTGTCGAGCCCGATGATCCGGGCGATCTCGACCGCGACCTCGGGGATGCGCGAGGACATCGGCTCACCGGCCACGTCGGCCGGCCCTGCGAGCCGGAACAGCTGCGCGGAGGCCTGCTGCTTCACACTGCCGGTCCCCCGCTGCTTCGGGCGCAGGTACTGCGGCGTGCGCCGGACGCGGTACACCCCGGCACCGGTCTCGAAGACGAGCTCGACGAAGGGCTCGACCGCGGGGTCGGCGTGCTGGCTGTGCAAGCGGTCGTCGCTCGCTTCCGCACCGGCCAGCCCGCCGTACAGCGCGAACACGACGGCGTCGATGATCGTCGACTTGCCGGAGCCCGTCGGTCCCTCGAGCAGGAACACCCCGGAGGCGGCGAGCGCGGCGAAGTCGATCGAGACGAGGTCCGGGTAGGGGCCGATCGCACGGAGTTCGAGTCGGTGCAGGTACATCAGCGGTCCCCCTCACGCTGGAGCGCCAGGGCGGCCGCTTCGTAGGCCTCGGTCAGGATCGCGCGGTCGTCGTCGTCCGGCGCGGTGCCGGTGGCGAACGACACGAAGTCGGCTGCGACCTCGACCGGGTCGGACGTCGCGGTGACCGCACGCGCGGCGGCACGCTCGGCGCGGCCCGCCGGCTCGTGCGTGACGGCGAGGGCGTGCGGGAAATGGTCCTTCACCCGGGCGTACATCCGCTCGGGGTGGACGGTGTCCGTAACGGCGACACGCACCCAGGCGTCCGCCGCCGAGCGGTGCGCCCCGGCCTCGATCTCGTCGATGGTCGCCCGGACGTCGACGAGTCGGCGCGGCACGGGCGCCGGGACGAGCTCGGCCGTGACCTGCCCCGTCCCGTCGAGGTCGACGACCGTGACCGACTTCTGCTGGTGTCGCTCACCGAACGAGAACGCGAGCGGTGACCCGGCGTAGCGCACGCGGTCGCCGTCGCCCACCCGCTGCGGTCCGTGCAGGTGCCCCAGCGCGACGTAGTCGACGCCGTCGAACACGGCACGCGCCACCCGGTCGACACCGCCGACGCGGATGTCCTGTTCGCTGTCGCTCGGTTCGGTCCCGCCGACGAACGCGTGGGCCACGACGACGCTGCGTGTTCCGGGACGCCCGGCGAGGTCGTCGCGGACGCGGTCCATCGCCGCACCGACGACGGCCTGGTGGGAGCGCGCGAGCGGCTCGTCGGGCACCGCCGCGAGGGCGTACCGGGTGAGGTCGGGGTGCAGGTACGGGATGCCGTACACGGCGACGGGGCCGTGCGCGTCGTCGACGAGGACCGGGTCCGCGATGCCTGCGGGCTCGGCGAGGATCCGCACCCTCGGGTCCATCACACCTGCACCGAAGCCGAGTCGTGCGGCGGAGTCGTGGTTGCCGGGCGTGATGACGACGGTGGCCGTCTCCGCCAGGCGTTCGAGCACCCGCGACAGCATCCGGACGGCGTCGACGGGCGGGATGGCCCGGTCGTAGACGTCCCCGGCGACGACGACGAGGTCGACCGCGCGTGCCCGTGCCTGGTCGACGAGCCAGTCGAGGAAGGCCGCCTGGTGCTCGAGCAGGTCGGCACCCAGCAGTGTGCGGCCGAGGTGCCAGTCGCCGGTGTGCAGGATGCGCATGCCGTCACGGTAGCGCCGGCCGGGGACATCCCCGTGTGCCCCGCGGCGACCTGTGGAGAACTCAGGCGCAGCTGAGGGTGGTGCCGACGAGGGCGGTCTGCACGCGTGTCGTCGCGGTGCTCGTCGACGTCCAGTTCCCGAGGTAGTTGACGCGCACCGTGACGGTGTACACCTGTCCGAGGTTGAGGAGGCCGGAGCCGGTGACGCGCACGGGCGAGGTCGCTCCGGTGGCGAGCACCGTCGTGCCGCTCATCACCGAGAACGAGGTCGCCGTGGGGCCGCCGTACGCGAAGCCGATGTTCACGGAGCCGTCGCCGTTCGCCGTACAGGTGAGTGCGGTGGCCGGAGGCACGGTGAGGGCGGCGAACGAGGTGGACGTGGACGTGGTGTGCGACCAGGGCGCCGCGACCGCCTCCGACGGCAGCAGGACGCCGGCACCGCCGGCGAGCACCAGCACGACGGCTGCGCCGCCGAGGCGGCGGGACCGACGGGTTCGGCGGGCCGACCGACGGAGGGTGCGGCGGCTCACGACGGTGGTCGCGTCCGAGGGGACGTGCGGGGCGGGGTCGACCCGCGCCTCCCGGCCGTCACCGACACCGTCCGGCCCGTCCCCCGCGTCCGGGGACGGATCGTCGTCGGAGGACGACCCCGCGGGTTCCACGAGCCGCCGCAGCGACCCGTCGACCGTGCAGAGGGCGAGCACCGCGACGAGACCGAGCGCGAGCATCCCGATCTTGCCCCACTCACCGCCACGGAGCCAGACGATCGGCGCGCCGACGAACGGGACCCGCAGGAAGGCGATGCCGTGCACCGCCGACGGTTCCACGGGCGTCGAGTCCTGCTGCGGGTTGGCATCGCCCTTCGTGACGAGCGTGCCGCGCGGACCGTCCTCGACGTAGCGGTGCATGCGGAGGTGCCCCGGCTGGTCGGGGTCGTCGACGAGCAGGACCTTGCCGACCCGGACGTCACCTGCCGACACCGGGCGGGAGACGACGACGTCACCGGGAGTGAGCCGCGGCTCCATCGACCCCGTCATGACCGTCGTCGGCTGCCAGCCGATGACGGCGGGAGCGGCTGCCCAGAGCGCGAGCCCGAGCAGGGTCGCGACGACTCCGCGGGCGAGCGTCGCGACGACGACGCGCCCCCAGTCGACGGCGTCACGGAGCACGTCGTGCGGCGTGTGACCGCCGTGCACTTCGATGCTGACCATGACTGCCTTCGACCGGGGGCGCGTTGTCGGACGGTGACGGTCGGGCCCGCATCGGGCTCGGTCCCGGACGTCACGAGGGTGGACGGGAGCGTCCGACTCAGCTGTTCTGGGCCTCCCAGGTGAAGCCGAGGGCTGCGGTACCGCCCTGCACGGTGTTCGGTGCGGTGCTCGAGACGGTGTAGGTGAAGCGGTAGACGCGCGACTCCGAGCCGCTGCCGGTGGGGGCCCAGGTGCCGACGCCCGTGGCGAAGTTGGTCGACGCCGAGCCGAAGCCCGCGACGGTGCCGCTGTAGAGCGTGCCGCTGGTCGACGCCGGGGTGAAGCCGGTGCACGAGCCGAAGCCGCCGCCGGTGCCCTGCTCCACGGTGAGGTTGATGTTCGACGCGAGGGCGTTGGTCGTCGCCGCGTTCGTGCCGTAGAGCTTCACGGTCGACGGCAGCGTGCCGGTCGAGGTGACGGTGATGCAGTTCGCGCCGGTCGAGCCGGGCTTCAAGCCGGTCGCGTTGAACAGCGCGGTGTTGTTGTCGTCGTCGGTGAGTGCGACGCTGCCGGCCGTCCAGTTGCTGGTCGGGTTGACCGTGGTGGCGGAGAACGCCGAGTAGGACGCGGTCGAGACCACGACCCCCGACGCCACGAGAGCGGCGGGGATGGCGATCCAGGCGGCGAGACGGGCGGCGCGAGGGGTGACACGGGACATGGCTCAAGCTCCTGATCCTGGAAGGGGCGTCGTGGTGTGCGGTGGTTGGTCGCGGCGACGCCGTCTTGCTACGACGATCAAGCTACTTGAGCGCCGTGTGGCTCACAAGTGGAGCTTCACCCCCACAGCTGGGGGTAGCTCGATGAGTGAGATGCTTGTTCAATGAGCAGCACGGCGGCGTGCCCGCGCCGTCCCACCGATCGCACCGGCGATCACCACCCGAGAAGAGCCGCCCGATGACGGACACCACCCCCGCGCTCCCGCGCCCCCTCGATGCCCCCGGGCTCCCTCCGGCGCCCGTCTCCCCGACCGTGACCGTCCCCGAGACGGACCTGGAGGGGGACGTCGCGAAGCTCCTGACCGCCTTCCGCGTCCTCCAGATGCAACACGCGCGCGTCCTGCACCACGAGAGTTCCGCCCGCGGGCTGAACGCGACGGACACCCGCTTCGTGTTCTTCCTCGCGGCAGCCGACGGCGAGGGGGTCACCCCCAAGCAGGCCGGCGAGTACCTCGAGCTCTCCACGGGGGCCATGACGAGCCTGATCGACCGGCTCGAGAAGCGCGCCCACATCGAGCGGCGCCCGAACCCCGACGACCGCCGCAGCATCCTCATCCACCTGACCCCGTCCGGGTCCGAGGTCGCGCGAGAGATCGGTGCCGTCTACTCGTCGGCCTTCCGCGACGTGATCGCACCCGACGACCGCAGCCGGCTCGCCGACGCCTTCGACCGACTCGGGACCGCGCTCGAACGCCGTTCGCGATCGGTCACCGCCGCGGCGACCCTCGCCGGCCTGCAGCCGTGACGAACGGTGTCGGAGACCGCGCGTAGCGTTGCCGGCATGACCCCCTCAGAGCTCCTCATCGAAGCGTTCTCCCGCGTGCCGTCGACCGTCGCACGAGCACTCGACGGGCTGTCGGAGGACCAGCTGGCCGCCCGCCCGGCCGCAGGTGCGAACACACTCGCCTGGCTCGCGTGGCACATCGCACGCGGGCAGGACGCGCAGGTCGCGGACCTCGCGGGCACCGAGCAGGTCTGGACCGCGGACGGCTGGGTGGAGCGGTTCGGACTCCCTTTCCCCGCAGAGGCGCTCGGCTACGGCATGTCGCGTGACGACGTCGGCCGTGTGCGTGCCTCCGCCGAGCTGCTGAACGGCTACCTCCGGGCGGTGCACGAACGCACCGTCGCGTACGTGGGCACGCTCGAGCCGGCGGACTTCGACCCCGTGGTCGACGACGCCTGGGATCCGCCCGTCACGCGTGGCGCGCGACTCGTCAGCATCCTCGACGACTGCACGCAGCACGCCGGACAGGCCGGGTACGTGCGCGGGTTGCTCTTCTTCAACCGCTGACGCGGCGCGTCGGACGGGGACGCAGGACGGGAGGCGCGGTGCCAGCTGGCACCGCGCCTCCCGTCCTGCGTCTGCTCGCGACTACCGCGCGGCGAGCTCCGCCACGATCCCGTCACCGGGTGCCGCCTCCACGAGGTCCGCCTCGATCTCCGCGTTCTCGAGGATGCCCTCGATCTTGCGGCGACGACCGCGCGGGACGATCGTCACGACGGTGCCCTCCTTGCCGGCCCGACCGGTGCGGCCCGAGCGGTGCATGTACGCCTTGTAGTCGTCGGGGGCGTCGGCCTGCACGACCAGCGAGACGTCGTCCACGTGGATGCCGCGGGCGGCGACGTCCGTCGCGACGAGCACGTTCACGCGTCCGCTCGTCAGCAGCTGCAGGTTGCGCTGCCGGCGGGACTGGTTCAGGTCGCCGTGGAGCGAGGTCGCGCGGATGCCGGCGTCCTCGAACTGGTCGGCGAGTCGCTCGGCGTAGGCGCGGGTCCGGGCGAACACGATGGTCTTGCCGTCACCGGCGACGAGCTCCTCGAGGAGCTGGTCCTTCTGGCGCTGCTCGACCACGAGCACGCGGTGGTCGATCGTCGACGAGGCCTGGTCCTCACCGGCGACCTCGTGGACGCTCGGCTCGTGCAGGAACTGCTCGACGAGCGACGCGACCTGGGCGTCGAGCGTCGCGCTGAACAGGAGCTTCTGGGCACGGTTGCCCGCCGGGGTGACGTCGGCCGTCGCGGAGAGGATCTCCTGCACCGACTCGAGGAACCCGAGGTCACACATGTGGTCGGCCTCGTCGAGCACGGAGATGACGACCTCGCTCAGGTCGAGCGTCCCCTTGTTCATGAGGTCCTGCACGCGCCCCGGAGTCCCGACGATGATGTCGACGCCGCGCTCGAGCGCACCCACCTGACGGCCGTAGGGCACGCCGCCGTAGATCTGCGTCGTGAAGAGCCCGACCGAGCGGGCGATCGGCTGCACCGTGCGGTCGATCTGCAGGGCGAGCTCACGGGTCGGCGCGAGGATGAGCGCCCGCGGGGCACGGCCCATCCGGCGCTTCGTGCCACCGCCGTTCTCCATCAGCTTCTCGACGAGCGGTGCGCCGAAGGCGATGGTCTTGCCGGAGCCCGTGCGGCCGCGGCCGAGGACGTCCTTGCCGGCGAGGACGTCGGGGATCGTGGCGGCCTGGATCGGGAACGGGTTCGAAGCGCCCATCTCGGCGAGCGTGCGCGAGATGTTGCCGCCGATGCCGAGGTCGGCGAAGGTCACGCCCTCGACGTCGGCCGCGACCGTTGCCTCGGCCTGGAGCTTCTCGAGCTTGACGTCGTCGGCGGGGACGAAGGACTTGCGCTCTGCGTCGTCGCGATCGAACCGACGGGGAGCGCGGTCGTCGCGGTCGAAACGACGGGGAGCGCGGTGGTCGCGGTCGAACCGGCGCGGGGCCCGGTCGTCACGGTCGAAGTTCCGACGCGGACGGTCGTCCTGGTCGCGACGGGGAGCGCGGTCGTCGCGGTCGAACCGGCGCGGAGCGCGGTCGTCGCGGTCGAACCGGCGCGGAGCGCGGTCGTCACGGTCGAAGTTCCGTCGCGGACGGTCGTCGGCGTCACGGCGGGGCGCGCGGTCGTCGCGGTCGAACCGGCGCGGGGCACGGTCGTCACGGTCGAACCGGCGCGGGGCACGGTCGTCGCGGTCGAACCGGCGCGGGGCACGGTCGTCACGGTCGAACCGTCGGGGAGCACGGTCGTCACGGTCGAAGTTCCGACGCGGACGGTCGCCGGCGTCACGGCGCGGCGCACGGTCGTCGCGGTCGTCACGGTCGAAACGACGCGGGGCACGGTCATCGCGGTCGAAACGACGCGGGGCACGGTCGTCACGGTCGAAGCGACGTCCGCCGCGATCGTCGCGCTGCGGGCGACCCTGTCCACCGTCGCGCGGCTCCCAGTTCGGACGGCTCGGGCGCTCGCCCTGCGCCGCGCGGCCACGACGCTCCTCGGCGTCCCAGCGCTGCTTCTGCCGCGGCGCGGAAGGGTCGGCGGCACGGAAGCCGCGGTGCTTGCTGCTGCGAGCGGCGGGGGTGCCGTTCGGGTGGCGGACACGGTCGGAGGCACGGTTGTCCGCGCCGCCCTTGTTGTACGGGGCCATGGCTACTTTCTCGGGGTGCGCAACGTACCGCAGCGCCCGGCAGCGACATCGGCGGGGGCTTGCGTGCGGAGAGGGGGTTCTTCCCGTCGCGGATCGACGTGAATCCAGCCCTCGAGCAACACACACCCAAACGAGAAACTCCGTGATCGCAATGTCACGGCGTCGAAGGCCGACCGAGTGAGTCTACGCGATCCGACCGGCGCTGGCCAGCCCACCGCCGGACCGGAGCAGCGCGGCGGGGGCGATCCGCGCCTCCTGGACCGACCGCGGGTCAGGACTCGGCGAGCCGCTGCCGCTGCTCGGCCACGTCGAAGTCCGCCGCGGGCCACGTGAGCTGCATGTCCTCGAGCGTGCGGAGCAGGAGCTGCTGCACGGCGAGCCGGGCGTACCACTTGCGGTTCGCCGGGATGACGTACCAGGGGTTCGCCGCGGTCGAGGTGCGGTCGAACACCGTCTGGTACGCGGCCTGGTAGTCGTCCCAGAGCAGACGCTCGTCGATGTCGCCGGGGTTGAACTTCCAGTGCTTGTCGGGGCGGTCGAGCCGATCGCCGAGCCGCTCGCGCTGCTCGTCCTTCGAGATGTGGAGCATCACCTTGACGATGCTCGTGCCGGCCGCCGCGAGTCCGTCCTCGAAGTCGACGATGGCGCCGTAGCGACGCTCGATCTCCTCCGGCGGGGCGAACGCGCGGACCTTCTGGATGAGCACGTCCTCGTAGTGGGAGCGGTCGAAGACGCCGAGCTGACCGGCGCCGGGCAGCTGTCGCTCGATGCGCCAGAGGAAGTCGTGCTCGCGTTCCTCGGCGGTGGGGGCCTTGAACCCGGCGTAGTGCACACCGTTCGGGTCCACCGCGCCGACGACGTGCGAGACGACGCCGCCCTTGCCCGCGGTGTCCATGGCCTGGAGCACGAGGAGCACGCGGCGCTGGTCCCCGGCGGTGGATGCCGCCCAGAGGCGCTCCTGCAGTGCGGACAGTCGGGAGGCCCCGGCAGCGAGCGCCTCGAGCCCGTCGATCTTCCGCCCGGGGAAGCCCGGGGTGCCGTCGGGGTCGACCCGGTCGAGGCGGAAGCCGTCCTCGACGCGGAGCAGCGGTTCGGGGTCGGCGTTCCAGGCCTTGCGACGGCTCACGGGTCCTCCTGCGGGGTCGTCCCCATCCTGGCACCGGTGGACGACTTCGTCCGGTGGTGGTCCTCGGGGCCGATGACGGGTTCGTGGGTTCCTCCCGTGGGTGGACGACGACGTGCGGCGACCGGGTTACCGTTGGTCCGATGAGGTCAGGCCGTCGCACGCTGCTCGCGCTCGTCGCCGCGGTCGTGGCGCTCGGCGCAGTCGCGTCGTGCAGCACGGACCCGGTGGGCGACGAGAACCGCACGGTCACGGCCGACCCGGTCATCTACCCGCTGTCGCTCCGCTACCACGGCATCGACGTCGTCGCCGATGTGCCCTACGGCGCGGATGCACTGCAGCGGCTCGACGTCTGCCTGCCGGCGGACAGTGCGCCGGACACCACGACGACGCCGACGCCGACGCCGGGCGGGACTGCGTCGGCGACGGCGGACGATGCCGGGGCCGATGCGGCCGGGGTTGGGGCCGGGGTTGGGGCCGACGCCGGCGTCGAGGGCGTTGCCGACGCCGACACGGTCGCCGAGGCAGCCGGCGGCACGCGTCCCGCCGTCCTGATGATCCACGGGGGCAGCTGGTCGCACGGCGACAAGGCGACCGCCGCCTACCGCTCGGTGTGCAAGTACCTGGCGTCCGAGGGCTTCGTCACGTTCAACGTCGACTACCGCCTGGCCCCGACCGACCCCTTCCCTGCCGGGCTGGATGACGTCCGACGCGCGCTCGACTGGGTGTTCCGCCCGACGACCCTCGCCACCTACGACGTGGACAGCGGGCGGGTCGGGGTGTTCGGGGGGAGCGCCGGTGGGAACCTCGCGGCGATGCTCGCCGTGACGGACCACGAGTCGACCGCCTACGCCGAGGGCGACCGGATCCGGGCCGTCGTCGACCTGAGCGGCCCCACGAACCTGACGACCCGGTCGACCGAGCCCGACGGCGTCTCGGCGTCGTTCCAGCGGAAGCAGCTGCTCTACCTCGGGTGCCGGACGTACTCGGACTGCCCGGCCGCGACCCGGGCGTCGCCGGAGTACCACGTGACCTCGGACACGGCGCCGTTCTTCATCGGGCACTCCACCGACGAGTTCATCCCGCTGTGGGAGTCGCAGGAGTTCGCGGCGACGCTCCGCCGACACGACGTGCCGGTGACGTTCGTCGCGGTCGAGGGGTCGGCGCACTCCATCGCCCAGCTCGACGAGGCGATGAGCAAGCGCGTGGCGAGCTTCCTGCGGCAGCACCTGGGCTGAGGCGCGGGGCGTCGCCGGCCACGTGCCCCGGCCGGGTGGCACCCGGAGTCGGGACTGCCGCTCGGGCCCCGCGCGCCGCAGACTTCCGGGGTGACCGACACCTCGATGCGCCCTGCACACGCGACCGCCTCCCGCTGGGAGCGCCACTCCTCGCTGCAGACCTTCGCGGAACTGCTGCTCGGCCTGTCGTTCACCGCCGCGGTCGCCTTCGGCGGGTACGCGGCCGTCACCGGGCACATGGCAGTGCTGTCGCAGGTCGCGGGCGTGGTGTTCCTCGTGACGCTGACGTGCGTCCTCGTCTCGTGGTTCCGCGCGGTCGAGCGCGAGGAGGCGCCCACGGCAGCGCGGACCGCCACCGTCGTCGACCCGATCTCGGCGATCGACGCCGAGTACCGCCGCTAACCCGCGGACTCCTCGGGGGAGCCGTCCCGGTCGAGCCGCGCGGCACCACGATCCGCCCGCCCGGCCCGCCGGTCGGCCCGCTTCTCGAAGAACCCCTCGACGAGGGCGTACAACGACGGCAGCACCACGAGGGTGAGCAGCGTCGACGACACGAGTCCGCCGATCACCACGAGCGCGAGCGGCTGCGAGATGAACCCGGACCGACCGGTCAGCCCGACGGCCATCGGCAGCAGCGCGAAGATCGTCGCGAGCGCGGTCATGAGGATCGGCCGGAGTCGCCTGGTCGCCCCCTCGACGAGCGCGTCGTGCACGCGGAGCCCGCGGCGCCGGTACTGGTTCACGAGGTCGATGAGGACGATCGCGTTCGTGACGACGATGCCGACGAGCATGAGCAGACCGATCAGCGATGCCACCCCGAGCGGGATCCCCGTGAGGATCTGCAGGAGCAGCGCACCGGTCACCGCGAAGGGCACGGACACGAGCAGGAGCAGCGGCTGTCGCAGGCTCCGGAACGTGGCGACCATGATCACGTAGACGATCAGGACCGCGACGAGCATGGCCAGCAGGAGCTGGCTGAACGCCGACGACTGACTCGAGGCGACGCCGCCGATCTCCGCCGACGCGCCGCGCGGCAGGTCGAGTGCGTCGACGGCCGCCGTCACGTTCTGCACGGCGGCTCCGAGGTTCGTCGAGTCCGGGGTCACCGTGATCGTCGCCGTGCGGACGGCGTTCGAGGTGGTGATGGTCGTCGGCCCCTCGGCCTGCTCGACGGTGGCCAGGTCGGACAGCGGTACCGTCCCGGTCGAGGTGGGGATGGACAGGGACCGCAGGGCCGCGATGGTGGTCGGGGGCGCGGGGTCGGCGATGTACACGTCGAGTGTCGCGTCGTCGATCTCGATCGTGCCGGTGTCGCGCGGCGAGACCGCCGCTGCGACGATCCCGCCGACCTGCGTCTCGGTCAGCCCGCGCTCGGCGGCGGCCTGTCGGTCGACCCGGACGGCGAGGTACGGCTCGGACGCCGACAGGTTGCTCGTCGCTCCCGTGGTGGCGTCCACCTTCCGCATCTGCCGCAGCACCGACGCCGCCGCGGTGCGGAGCTCCGCCTGGGTCGGCGCGGTGACGTCGACCTCGATGTCGCTCGAGCCGCCGAAGCCACCGCCGGCCGACGAGAGGCTGACCTCGCCCACGCCGTCGATCCGGTCGATGCGGTCGCGCGCGGTGGACTGGATGGTGGTCTGGTCGTCGTCGGCGTCCGTCGTGACGTTGTACTGCACCGAGGCCGATGCGCTCCCGCCGAAGGCCGCCTGGATCGACTGCCCGCTCGTCCCGATCGTGGTCTGGACGGTCTGCACGCCGTCGACGCCGCGGAGGACCCGTTCCACCTTCCGCGCCGCGTCGGACTGCTCGTCGAGGCTCGTCCCCGGCTCGAGGTCCTGCGTCACCGTGAAGGTGTTCTGGCCGGAGTCGCCGAGGTAGTTCGTCTTGACGAACGGGACTGCCGCCGCGGTCCCGCCGAGCACGAGGACCGCCAGCACCACCACGAGCGCCGGCCGTCCGATGGCCCAGCGGAGCACCGGCTGGTAGCCACGTCGGAGTCGGTCCGAGGTGCCGGCGTCGTGCAGGTCCTCGGCCGACGACAGCGCGGTGGTCGCCGCGGACCCACCGGCAGCCGGGCCACCGGCCCCCGCGCCACCGCCAGCACGCTCACCGGCAGCCGGGTCAGCGGGCTCACCGGAAGGGGCCGGCGTCCGGAGGAACCAGTACGCGAGCACCGGCACGATCGTCAGCGACACCAGCAACGACGCCACGAGCGCCATGGTGACGGTGAGGGCGAACGGCCGGAACAGCTCCCCCACGAGCTCCGCGACGAACGCCACCGGCAGGAACACGGCCACGGTCGTGAGGGTCGACGCGGTGACGGCGCCGGCGACCTCCCGGACGGCGTCGAGCACCGCACGGGTCCGGTCCACCCCCGGCTGCAGGTGCCGCTTGATGTTCTCGATGACCACGATCGAGTCGTCCACCACGCGTCCTATCGCGATCGTGAGCGCGGCCAACGTGATGACGTTCAGCGTGTACCCGGTCGCTCGCATGCCGATCGCGGCGAGCAGCACCGAGGTCGGGATCGAGATCGCGGTCACGATCGTCGACCGCACGGACAGCAGGAACAGCAGGATCACGAGGACGGCGAACCCGAGACCGAGGAGCCCCTCTTCGGCGAGGGAGTCGATCGACTGCTGGATGTACGGCGCCTGGTCGAACACGACGGTGAAGCGGGGGTCACCGGCGACCTTCGCCTCGATGTCGGGCAGGGCGTCACGGACCGTCTTCGACACGTCGACGGTGTTGGCCTCCTGCGTCTTCGTGATCGCGATCGTCAACGCCGTCTCGCCGTCGACGCGGCTGATCGAGGTGCGCGGCGACTCCTCGATCGCGACCTTCGCCACGTCACCGATGGTGGTCGGCGTCGCCGCGGCGGTCCCGGTGGTCGACCCACCGGCGGTCGCCTCACCGGCGGTCGGACTGGAGGCGCTGCTCGCCCCCGACGGACCGCCCGCCGCCGTCCCACTGGTCGCGCTCGACGACCCGGTCGCCCCGGTCCCGCCGGTCGCGCCCGCCCCGCCGGTCGCGCCCG
>NZ_JAUZED010000102.1 GCF_030705415.1 Curtobacterium sp. A7_M15
CCGTTCGTCGTGCGGGGACCTACTTCGACGCGGCGTCGATCTCGCTGACGACGTCGGTCAGCGTGTCGATCTTCTTGCCGTTCACGACGACGGTCGGCGTGCCGAAGCCCTGCGTGCCCTGCAGCGCCGGATCGGCCAGCACGGCGTTCGTGGACTTCGTCACCCACCCTCGGAACCGCTCGCTCGACAGGCAGTCGGAGACGTTCGACCCGGTCGCGCCACCGGCCTTGACGAGCTTCGCGATCTCGGCGTTCGTCAGGCCCTTGGTGCCCTCCTCCGGCTGGTTGTCGAAGAACTGCGTCTGGACGGCGAGGAACTTGTCCGGAGCGTAGTTCGCGACGCACATCGCGGCGTTCGCGGCACGGCTGGCGTAGCGCGAGTTCTGGTAGCTGCGGTCGAGGATGGACACGGGCTGGATCGCGAGGGTCACGTCGCCCGACTTCACCTTGTCGAGGATCTGGTCGGCGTAGGCGGCCTCGAACTGCTTGCAGACCGGGCAGGCCCAGTCGACGTACTCCGTCACCTGGACCGTGCCGTCGGCGCCGGCGGTGGGGACGGGCGAAGCGGTCGCCTTCGCCGCGACGGCCGGGGTCGTCACCGGGGTGACCGTGCCTTCGTCGCCGGTGAACTGGATCGCACCGGTCGCCATGTTCTTCGGGCCGGCCGCGGACACGGCGGGCTGGTTGTTCACGTTCACCACCACGATCGCGACGATCGCGGCGACGGCGATGATCCCGAGGCCGATGCCGCCCTGCAGGAACCAGCGGTTGCGGCGCTTCCGGCGCTTCTCGGCCTCGGCGCGCTGCCGGGCCACGTCACGGGCGTGCTGGCGACGCTCGTTCTTCGTGGGACGGTCGTTGTTCGTCACGTGCGGCTCCCGTCGCTCAGGCGAACCAGAGCGCGAGCTCGCGCGCGGACGACTCGGTGCTGTCCGAGCCGTGCACGAGGTTCTGCTGCACCTTGAGCCCCCAGTCACGGCCGAGGTCGCCGCGGATGGTCCCCGGCGCGGCCGAGGTCGGGTCGGTGGTGCCGGCGAGCGACCGGAAGCCGGCGATCACGCCGTTGCCGGCGACGCGCACGGCGACGACCGGACCGGACTGCATGAACTCGACGAGGGGCTCGAAGAACGGCTTGCCCTGGTGCTCCTCGTAGTGGGCGTCGAGCAGGTCACGGGGCGCCGTCAGCATCTTCAGGTCGACGATCTCGTAGCCCTTGGCCTCGATCCGGCGGAGGATCTCACCGGTGAGCTGGCGGGCGACGCCGTCGGGCTTGACGAGGACGAGGGTCTCTTCGAGATCGGACACGCGGAACTCCTGGTGGTTCGTGGTCGAACGGGGTGGTCAGTCCTCGCCGAGTGCAGCGCGTCTGGCGGCGTTCTGGCGGTCGAGCTGACCGCCCTTGACGAAGCAGAACACCCACAGCGCCAGGAACACCACGGCCACGGCGAACATGAACGGCTCGATGAACCCGGTGGCGAGGATGGCCGCCTGCAGCAGCCACCCGAACCCTACACCGGCGCGGTTGCCGGTCAGGCGAGCGGCGAGCGCCAGCACGATCATCGAGCCGATCCCGCCGCCGAACGCGACCGCCGGCGGGAGGGTCCCCTTGCCGAACACGACGAGCATCGGGAAGAAGAACATGATCGCCTCGAGCACGAGGGTGATCGAGAGCAGGCTCTCGCGCGCGCCGCGTTCACGACGCGGCTTCCGCTGTCTCGTCGCCCTGGAGGCGCGGTTCGGCTCCGTCACTCCTGCCCACCTTCGGCGTGCACCAGGTCCATGACCCGACCCACCATCACGATCGAACCCGCGACGAGCACCATGGCGTCGTCCGCCTCGGCGTCGTCCGCGAGGTCCCGCGCCTCCTGCAGGGCGGCTTCGAGCGAGGGCTCGACGACGACCCGGTCCTCGCCGACCTCGTCGACGACGATGCGGGCGAACTCGTCCGCGTCGAGGGCCCGGTCCCCCGGCGGCTGCGTCACGACGAAGGTCGCCACGGTGTCCTTGAGCGCCCGGACGAACCCACGGGCGTCCTTGTCGCCGAGGATGCCGACGACGCCGACCACGTGCTCGGACGGGAACGCCACGGGCAGCGCCTCGGCGAGCGCCCGTGCGCCGTGCGGGTTGTGTGCGGCGTCCACCACGACCGTCGGGTCCTGGGCGATCGGCTGGAGTCGGCCGGGGCTGGTCGCACCGGCGAGCCCCTCGGAGAGGACGTCCTCGTCGAGGGCCTTGGAACCGCGGCCGAGGAAGGCCTCGACGGCGGCGATCGCCACGGCGGCGTTGTGGGCCTGGTGCCGGCCGAAGAGCGGCAGGAACAGGTCGTCGTAGCGTCCGGCGATGCCCTGCACGGTGATGAGCTGGCCGCCGACGGCCGGCGTCACGTCGACGACACGGAAACCGACGTCCTCGACCGCGAGGGTGGACTCGGTGAGCTCGGCCGCGCGGTGCAGCTCGGCGAGCGCCTCGGGCGTCTGTGCACTCGAGACGATGGACGACGAGGGCTTGATGATGCCCGACTTCGTGCGGGCGATCTCGGCGACGGTGTTGCCGAGCTGCTTGGCGTGGTCGATCGCGATCGGCGTGAACACCTGCACCTGGCTCTGCACCACGTTGGTGGAGTCCCACTCGCCGCCCATGCCGACCTCGATCACGGCGACGTCGACCGGCGCCTCGGCGAAGCAGGCCAGGGCGAGGACGGTCAGCGCCTCGAAGAACGTGAGCGGGAGCTCGCCCCTGTCGGTGAGTTCCCGGTCGGTCATCTCGAGGATCGGGGCGATGTCGTCCCAGTTCTCGACGAGACGGTCGGCCTGGATCGGCGCGCCGTCGATGACGATGCGTTCGCGGATGGACACCAGGTGCGGGCTCGTCATGAGTCCGGTCCGGAGGCCGTGTGCGCGGACGATGCTCTCGGTCATCCGGGCGGTCGAGGTCTTGCCGTTCGTGCCGGTCAGGTGGATCACCGGGTACGACAGGTGCGGGTCGCCGAGGAGTTCCACCGCACGCCGGGTCGCGGACAGCCGGTGCTCGGGCGACTGCTCGCCGATCCGGGCGTACAGGGCCGCCTCGACGCGCTTGACCTCGTCGTCCTCGCCGCCGTAGGGCACGGCGTCGGCGGCGTTCGACTCGCCGGCGGGGCCGACGGGGATCTCGATGCCGTCCTCGGACGGCTCTTCGGGGTAGTCGCTCATGCGCGTGACACCTCCACGGTCACCTTCGCACCGTCACCGACGTCGGTGGTGGTGGCGTCTGCCCCGAGGGGCACGATCTCGACGCTCGTCGACAGGGTCTCCCCCGCGATGAGCTCCTGGTGGGTGCGGACCGCCGCGTCGGCGACCTCGTCCGCGCCGAGGGTGAGGACGATGCGGTCGCTGACGTCGAGGTCGGCGTCACGGCGGGCCTGCTGCACGGCGCGGACGACGTCGCGGGCGAGCCCCTCGGCCTCGAGCTCGGGCGTCGTCACGGTGTCGAGCACCGCGAAGCCGCCGCCGTCGAGGAACGCGACGGCCACGGAGTCGTCGGCCACGGTGAGGTCGAGCGTGTACTCCCCCTCGACGAGGTCGACGCCGCCGACCCTCACGCCCGACTCGGTCGCGGTCCAGTCGCCCTGCTTCGCCGCCGGGATGACCTGCTGCACCTGCTTGCCGATGCGGGGTCCGGCAGCCCGGGCGTTCACGGTGAGCTTCCGCTCGATGCCGTACCGGCCGAGGGAGGACTCCTCCTGCTGCTCGAGCACGACCCGCTTCACGTTGAGCTCGTCGCGGAGGATGTCCACGAACGGCTCGACGGCGGACGGGTCGGGCACCACGAGCGTCAGGGTGGCGAGCGGCAGGCGGACGCGCTTGCCGGTCGACTTGCGGAGCGCGAGGCCCTTCGAGGCGACGTCCCGCACGCGGTCCATGGCGTCGACGAGCGCCTGGTCGCCCGGGAACTCCGCCGGGTCCGGGAAGTCCGTCAGGTGCACGCTGCGTCCGCCCGTGAGGCCCTTCCAGATCTGCTCGGTCACGAGCGGGGCGAGGGGTGCCGCGACCCGCGTGAGCGTCTCGAGCACGGTGTACAGCGTGTCGAACGCAGCACGCGCCTCGGGCGAGGACTCCGCACCGAGCCAGAACTTGTCACGCGACCGGCGCACGTACCAGTTCGTCAGCACGTCGGCGAAGTCGCGGACGGCCTGGGCGGCGAGCGGGGTGTCCAGCGCGTCGAGGTGCTGCTGCACGTCCGACACGAGCACCCGGGTCTTGGCGAGCAGGTAGCGGTCGAGCACGTCGGTGCTAGCGGTGCTCCGCGAGGCCTGGTACCCGCCCTCGCCCGACGCGTTGGCGTACAGGGTGAAGAAGTAGTACGTCGACCAGAGCGGCAGCAGGAACTCGCGGACGCCCTGGCGGATCCCCTCTTCCGTGACGACGAGGTTCCCGCCGCGGATCACCGACGACGACATGAGGAACCAGCGCATCGCGTCGGCGCCGTCGCGGTCGAACACCTCGGAGACGTCCGGGTAGTTCCGCAGGCTCTTCGACATCTTCTGGCCGTCGGAACCGAGCACGATGCCGTGGCTGATGACGTTCCCGTACGCCGGCCGGTCGAACAGCGCGGTGGACAGCACGTGCATGACGTAGAACCAGCCGCGGGTCTGCCCGATGTACTCGACGATGAAGTCCGCCGGGTTGTGCGACTCGAACCACTCGCGGTTCTCGAACGGGTAGTGCACCTGGGCGTACGGCATCGACCCGGAGTCGAACCACACGTCGAACACGTCGGTGATCCGGCGCATCGTGGACTTCCCGGTGGGGTCGTCCGGGTTCGGGCGGGTCAGCTCGTCGATGAACGGACGGTGCAGGTCCACTTCGCCGTCGGCGTTCAGCGGCAGCCGGCCGAAGTCGCGCTCGATCTCCTCGAGCGAGCCGTACACGTCGGTGCGCGGGTACTCCGGGTCGTCGGACTGCCACACCGGGATGGGCGTGCCGAAGTAGCGGTTCCGGGAGACCGACCAGTCGATGGCGTTGCCGACCCACTTGCCGAACTGACCGTCCTTGACGTTGTCCGGCACCCAGTTGATGCCCTGGTTGAGCTCGCCCATGCGGTCGCGGAACGCGGTCACGCGGACGAACCAGCTGGACACGGCCTTGTAGATGAGGGGCTTGCGGCAGCGCCAGCAGTGCGGGTAGCTGTGTTCGTACGACGCCTGGCGCAGCAGCCGCCCGGCGTCGCGGACGGCCCTCGTGAGCGGCTTGTTGGCGTCGGACCAGAGCAGGCCGGCGACCTCGCCGAACTGCGAGGTGAACACGCCGCCCTCGTCGAGGGACAGCACGACGGGGATGCCCGCGGCCGCGCAGACCTCTTGGTCGTCGGCACCGTAGGCCGGGGCCTGGTGCACGATGCCGGTGCCCTCGCCCGTCTCGACGTAGTCGGCGACGAGGATCTTCCAGGCGTTCTCCATGCCCTCGGTCTCGGCGAGGAAGTCGAACAGCCGCTCGTACTCGACGCCGTCGAGCTCACTGCCGGTGAGCGTGCGGACCACCGCGGCAGCGGCGTCCTCGGCCGTCTCGTAGCCGAGGTCCTTCGCGTGGGCGGCCACGGTGTCCGAAGCCAGGAGGTACGAGACGGAACCGGCGTCGGCACCGTCAGCCGCGCCTCCCGGCCCCGCAGGGAGCACCACGTACGCGACCGCGGGCCCGACGGCCAGTGCGGCGTTCGTGGGCAGGGTCCAGGGGGTCGTCGTCCAGGCGAGCGCACGCACGCCGTCGAGCCCGAGCTCCGCGGCGCGCGCACCCTGCAGGGGGAACGACACCGTGACGGACTGGTCCTGGCGCATCTTGTAGACGTCGTCGTCCATGCGCAGCTCGTGGTTGGACAGCGGCGTCTGGTCGTTCCAGCAGTACGGCAGGACGCGGAAGCCCTCGTACGCGAGGCCCTTGTCCCAGAGCTGCTTCCACGCCCACAGGACGCTCTCCATGAACGTCACGTCCAGGGTCTTGTAGTCGTTCTCGAAGTCGACCCAGCGTGCCTGGCGAGTCACGTACTGCTGCCACTCGTCGGTGTACTGCAGGACGCTCTTCTTGGCGGCGGCGTTGAAGACGTCGATGCCCATGGCGTCGATCTCGTGCTTCTCGGTGATGCCGAGCTGCCGCATCGCCTCGAGCTCGGCGGGCAGACCGTGGGTGTCCCACCCGAAGCGGCGGTGCACCTGCTTGCCGCGCATGGTCTGGTAGCGCGGGAAGACGTCCTTCGCGTAGCCGGTCAGCAGGTGGCCGTAGTGCGGCAGACCGTTGGCGAAGGGCGGGCCGTCGTAGAACGTCCACTCGTCGCAGCCCTCGCGCGCATCGATCGACGCCTGGAACGTGCCGTCGCCCTTCCAGAAGGCGAGGATCCCCTGCTCGACGGCGGGGAAGGACGGCGACGGGACGACGCCGTCTGCTTCGGAATCGAGTGGGTAGCGCACCGCGGGCTCCTGTGGGTTGCCGGTTCTCAGGACCACGAGGACGGAGCAGGCTCCGCGGTACCACCTCGCTTGCCGCTCCGGGTGACCGGGGCGACCGCTCGTTGCCGGGGACGTGCGCGGCCCGGTCCGCCCGGTTCTACTGCCGGCCGTCGATCGTACGGACTGCCGGGTTCTTCCGGAGGCTCCTCGGTGATGGCCGGATCGACGCCTGTGGTGACGAGTTTAGCGGACGGGAGCATGCTGGAGCGATGCCCTCGTCAGACGCTGCTCCCGCGCAGCAGGACCGCCCCGAGTCCCTCCTCACCGTCGTCATCGCGTTCGCCGCGAACCTGCTCGTCGCGATCGCGAAGACGATCGCCTCGATGCTCTCCGGATCGGCGTCGATGGTCGCCGAGGCGGCGCACTCGTGGGCGGACACCGGGAACGAGGTCTTCCTGCTCGTCGCCGAACGACGGGGTGCCCGCAAGCGGGACGAGGCCCACCCGCTCGGCTACGGGCGTGAGACGTACATCTGGTCGATGTTCGCCGCGTTCGGCCTCTTCACCGCCGGCGCGATCGTCTCGATCTACCACGGCATCACCGAGCTCGGGGACACCGGGCCCGCCGAGGACGTCCTGCTGAACTACATCGTCCTGGGGCTGTCGTTCTGCCTCGAGGGCACGAGCTTCCTGCAGGCGTACCGGCAGGCGCACGGCGCGGCGACGAAGCGGCGGGTCCCGGTGCTCCGGCACGTCCTGCAGTCGTCGAACCCGACCCTCCGCGCCGTCTTCGCAGAGGACGCCGCGGCGCTGATCGGCCTCGTGGTGGCGTTCCTCGGGGTGTTCCTGCACCAGGTCACCGGCCTCGCGGTGTTCGACGCCGTCGGCTCCATCGCGATCGGCGTCCTGCTCGGCGTCGTCGCGATCGTCCTCATCGACCGCAACCGCCGGTTCCTGCTCGGGGAGAGCACGTCCCCGGAGCTCGAGAACGCGGTGCTGGTCGAACTGCTCGGGCGGTCGCAGATCGAGCGCGTCACCTACCTGCACCTCGAGTTCGTCGGCCCCTCGCGGGTCTACCTCGTCGCCGCGGTCGACCTGACCGGCAACGAGAACGAGGAGCACGTGGCGGTGCGGCTGCGGGACGTCGAGAAGTCACTCGAGGAGAGCCAGTACATCGAGGAGGCCGTCCTCACCCTCAGCTACCCGGGCGACGACTCGCTCGTACCCACGGACGACGACGTGCCCGAGGTGGTGCGGGACGGCACGGTCGAGGACGTCGCGGCAGGCGGGGCCGGCACCCTGCGCACCGACTGACCCGCACGGGGCGCCGGCGGGTCAGCTGCGATCGGCGGGCACCAGCGTCGCGGCGTCGCCCCGCCGCTCGATCACCAGGCCGTCCTGCACGATCCACACGCGCAGTGCGTCGAGCCGGAATTCCTCGAAGCGCGCGGGGTGCTCCCGCAGCAGCTCGCGCAGGTCGTCGTCCATCGGGAACCGCGGGTCGATCCCGGCGACGAGCACGCCGTAGTCGCCGTGCGTCACGCCCTGGGTCGCGCCCCGACGACCGATGAACACCGCGAAGGACTGCTGCGCCGACCCGGACACGAGCACCCGGACGTCGTCCGGCACCCCTCGGGCCTCGAGCGCCCCCTCGAGCCGGGCGAACCCGGTGGTCCGGGTCTCGGCGACGGTCCGCACCACGACGACGGCGGGGAGGATCGTCACGACGGCCGCGAGGAGCGCCACCGCCGTCGTGAGCGGCGGACGCAGCCGGGCGAGCCGCGTGTACCCGACGGCGGCGAGCGCGATGAACCAGGGCATCCACGCCTGGTAGTAGTGCGGCAGTGCCACGTTGGCGGTCGAGTAGAAGACGACGAGGATCCCGAGCGCGATGCCGAGGAGCGCGACGAGCCGGTCCGGGCGGATCGCGAAGGCCGCGGCCGTGCCGACCAGGAGCACGACGACCGTCGGCCACCCGACCCCCTCGACGACCCGCACGAAGTTCGTCCACCACGGCGCGATCATGTAGGTCTTCCCGAGGACCGAGATGATGTGTCCGCGGGTGTCGTGCTTCCCCTGGAACTCGATCATGAAGGTGATCGCCCGGATCCCGCCGACGGGCACGTAGGCCACGACGAACACCACCGCGAACGCCGCAGCGGCCGCGGCGCCCCCGGTCAGCAGCCCCGACCAGCGCCGGAACAGCAGCGGCACCGCGACCAGTGCGAGCACGAGGACGGTGGTGGTGACCTTCGACGTGACCGACAGCGCGAGCAGCGCTCCGGCGAGCGCCATCCACCACCAGCCGTCCCAGGCCGTGGACCGGTCGGCGGGGCGTCGGGGCCGGGTCGCCCACTGCCAGGCCGCGGCGAGCGCCGCCACGGCGAAGAAGGTCATGAGCGGCTCGAGCAGGGCGAGCCGGTCGATGCGCGCCGCGGTGCCGGACGCCACGTCCGCCCAGGTCGGCGAGTCCGCCCGCGGGGTGAGCCACCAGAGCCCGGCGGCGAGCACGGCGCCCCAGTACCCGATCGGGCGCCGGAGCCAGGCGAACAGGACGACGCCGGTGCCGAACGAGGCCGTCGCGGCGACCAGGCGGGGCCCGAACACCCCTTCGCCGAACACGAGCTGCGCGACGCCGAACAGGTACTTGCCGGTCGGCGGGTGCTGCAGGTTCGACGAGAGCGTGCCGTGCACGTAGTCCCACCCGGCACGGGTGTAGGTGAACTCGTCGACGTAGGTGCTCTGCCGGCCGATGTGCCAGTACGCGACGAACAGCCCGACGAGCGCGACGGCGGCGAAGACCGCGGTTCGTGTCCATCGAGCGCGGGTCATGGGGAGAGAGCCTATTGGGCCGGACCTCAGTGGGAGTCGAGACCCGCGGCGACCGGGGTGAGTGCCGCCCCGACGTACTCGACGAGCGGTCGACGCCCGACCCCGTCGGACACCCACACGCCGAAGGCCGCCGCGGCCGCCCCGAGCATGGCGCCGGACACCGTCTGGGGCCAGAGCGCCGCGGGGTGCTCCCCCGTCCGCCCGGCGACGAAGGCCGACACGGCAGCGTGCTGGGCCGTCACGCGTGCCGCGACGCTCGCGACGAGTTCGGCGCCGATGCCCATCACCTCGGCCTGTGCGATGGCCCACGGCACCCGCTCGGGGTCGTGAGCACGGGCAGTGGCGAGCAGCGCGGCCTCGACGGCGCGCACGACGGATTCCTCGGTCGAGGCGGCGAGGCACGCGGGGAGGGTCGCGACCGCGGCGTCGAGGTCGAGCCAGAGCACGTCGGACTTCGCCGTGAAGTAGTTGAAGAACGTCGCGCGGCTGACGCCGGCGCGTGCGGCGATCTGGTCCACGGTGGTCCGGCCGTACCCCTGCTCGAGGAACAGCTCGGCCGCGGCGTCGGCGAGCACCTCGGCGCTCGAGCGTCGGGGGCGTCCGCCGCGGCGCATCGGTTCGTCCATGCGCCCCAGTAAACCGCTAGACTCGTCGAGCCATGATCTTGGACTCAGTACAGAAAACCACGGCCGCGGTCGCCGGTGCCACCGCACTCCTCCTCGTGCTCGCCGGCTGCACCGGTGGTGGCAGCGCGACGTCGAGCAGCACCCCGGTGGACGGCGGCACGCTCACGTACGCCTCGGGCGACGCCGAGCCGACCTGCCTCGACCCGCACGTCGGCGGGAACTACCCGCAGGCCCTGCTGTCCAGCCAGTACATCGAGGAGCTCACCGCGCTCGACGACGGCAAGCCCGTTCCCGCACTGGCGAAGTCCTGGACGACGAGCGACGACGGCACGACGCTCACCTTCACGCTCCGCGACGACGTGACCTTCACCGACGGCACGCCGTTCGACGCCGCCGCGGTCGTGGCGAACATCGAGCACGTGCAGGACCCGGCGACCGCCTCGAGCACGGGCTACCTCGCCCTGCAGTCGATCTCGAAGGCGACCGCCACCGACGACCACACCGTCACGCTGACGCTGAGCCGGCCGGACAGCGCGCTGCTCGAGTCGTTCTCGCAGCCGTGGGTCGGCATGGAGTCCCCGAAGGCCCTCGAGCGCTCGCAGGCCGTGAACTGCGAGTCCCCGGTCGGCACCGGCCCGTTCGAGGTCACCGGCTGGGAGCACGGCGACCGCGTCACACTGCGGAAGAACGCCGACTACACGCCGCTGCGCGGGAGCACGAAGCCCCGCCTCGACGGCATCACGTGGCGCTTCCTCCCCGACTCGACCTCGCGGTACGCGGCACTCCAGGCCGGCCAGGTCGACGTCATCGACAACGCGCAGCCCGACCAGCTGAAGGCGGCGTCGTCCACGGGGTCGATCCGTGACCTCGACGCCCCGCGCCCAGGTGCGTCCAACCGCCTCGAGCTGAACTCCGGCCACGGGGTCTTCCGCGACGAGGCCGTCCGCAAGGCCTTCATCGCCGGCGCCGAGATCGACCCCGGCATCCGATCGCTCTTCCTCGGGACGGCGAAGCGCTCGTACTCGGTGCTCTCCAGCGTCGAGCCGTTCGGGTACTCCGACAAGAGCCTGTTCGACTACTCCCCGACCACGGCGAAGCGGCTCCTCGACGACGCCGGCTGGAAGGTCGGCAGCGACGGCATCCGCGAGAAGGACGGCAAGCAGCTGACCGTCACGTTCCCGGTGTCGACGAACCAGTCCGTCCCGGCCGAGCGCAGCCTGTTCCAGCAGATCCAGGCCTCCGAGAAGGCCGTCGGCTTCAAGGTCGTGCTGCAGGAGCTCGACCTGTCGAGCTGGTACGCGGCACTCGCCGCGAACGAGTACGACGTCGTCAGCGCGCCGTACACGAAGGTCGGCGCGGACGTCCTCCGCATCCTCTACGACTCGGCGAGCATCACCCCGGCACCGTCCGGGTACTTCGCGAACCTCGCCCAGCTCGACGATCCGGAGCTCGACGCCCTGCTCCAGCGGGCTGCGCAGACCTCCGACTCGTCCGAGCGCGGCGACCTCTACGAGCGGGCGCAGCAGATCATCCTGTCCAGCGGCACCGTCCTCCCGCTCTACGACCAGCAGAACCACTTCCTGCTGCGGTCGAGCGTGCACGGCGTGCAGACCACCGCGGTGTCCACTCCGTGGTTCGGCGCCGCCTGGATCGACCGCTGATCCGGGCGTCACGATCGTCGGACGGGAGGAACGGGTTGGGTCGCGCACGTCGGGGCACCTCCGCCGCGTGGTCGGCGTGGGCCCTGTGGGGACTCCGCCGCGCGGCCGGCGGCATCGGGGTGCTCTGGGCGGTCGCCACGATCGTGTTCGTCGCGATCCGGCTCATCCCGGGCGATCCGGCGCTCGCGATCCTCGGCGGGCCGGGCTCGCAGGCATCGGCCGATGCGGTCGCGCAGGTCCGACAGGAGTACGGCCTGGACCGACCGGTGCTCGTGCAGTACGCGGTGTTCCTCGGACGCCTGGCGACGGGGAACCTCGGCGACTCGTACGCGTTCCGGACGCCGGTGTCGACGCTCCTCGGGCAGCAGCTGCCGGTCACGCTCACCTTGGCCGTCCTCGGGCTCGTCGTCGCCTGGGTGCTCGCGATCGTGGCGGCGTGGTGGTCGACCCAGCGCGGCCGGTTCGCCGCGGCGCTGACGAGCGCCCTGAGCGTCACGGCGAGCGTCACGCCGCACTTCTGGCTCGGCAGCGTCCTCATCGTGGTGTTCGCCAGCGCCCTCGGCTGGGTACCAGCGGTCGGCGACGGCACCGCCCGGGGTTGGGTCCTGCCGGTCGTCACGGTGGCGGTGCCGGTCGCCGGGTACCTCGCCGAGACCGTCCGGGACGGCGTCGTCGACGCCCAGCGGTCGGCCTTCGCGCTCGCCGCCCGCAGCCGTGGCGAGACGCGCGTGGGGCTGTTCGGCCGGCACCTGCTCCGGCACGCTGCGCTCCCGGGGATCGCCCTGTCGGCGTGGGCGTTCGGCTCGCTCGTGTC
Organism: Curtobacterium sp. A7_M15; assembly: GCF_030705415.1. GTDB lineage: Bacteria > Actinomycetota > Actinomycetes > Actinomycetales > Microbacteriaceae > Curtobacterium. Next base: position 12,350 of record NZ_JAUZED010000102.1, read on the forward strand.
CGGTGCGGTCGTCGTCGAGTCCGTGTTCGCGCTCCCGGGGATCGGTCGTGCACTCGTGACCGCGGTGACGCAGCGGGACATGCCGCTCGTCGCGGGCATCGCGCTGGTGTCGGCCGCGGCGTACGTGGTCGTGCTCGCCGTCGCGGACCTCGTCGAGCGTGCGGTGGACCCGCGCACCGACGGGACGCGCGGGGCGGGCCCGACCCGGCGGCGCGCCCCGCGCGTCACCCG
>NZ_JAUZED010000103.1 GCF_030705415.1 Curtobacterium sp. A7_M15
GGTGCGGGCCCGCACCGCGCCTCCCGTCCGTCCTCTGGTGCGTCCAGGGCGCTAGGGTCGCGTCGTGAACCGGACCGACCGCCTGTACGCGCTCGTCGAGGAGCTCCGCGCGGTTGCTCCCGCCCGGCGCACCGCGCGTCGCCTGGCCGAGCACTTCGGTGTGAGCGTCCGCACCGTCGAACGCGACCTGCGTGCGCTGCAGGAGGCCGGCGTCCCCATCTGGTCCGAACCCGGACGCACCGGCGGGTACGCGATCGACGCCCGTGCCACGCTCGCCCCGCTCGGCCTCACGGTGGACGAGGCCCTCGCCGTGGCGATCGGGCTCGGCACCCTCGGCGCGAGCCCGTTCCGTGACGCCGCCAGGAGCGCGGCGCGCAAGGTCGCCGCGGTGCTCGCCGAGGACGACGCCCGACGGACGACACGGCTCGCCGCACGGGTGCTCCTGCTCGAGGCGGGGGACCGGACCCCGGCGCCCGTCGCACTCGCGGGTGCGCTCACGAACGGACGCGTGGTGCGGATGCGGTACCGCGACGCGAACGGGACCGAGACGGACCGCACGGTCGAGCCGCTCGGGTACATCGGCAAGGGGGAGGACTGGTACCTCGTCGCCTGGTGCCGACTGCGCGACGGGGTCCGGGCGTTCCGCGGGGACCGGGTGCTGGCCGTCGAGGAGACGGACGAGGCCGCGCCGCCGAGGGTCGTCCGGGTCGAGGAGCTGGACATCCCGCACGGGGTGCTCCGACCCGTCCTCGGGGACTGAGGGGTAGATCCGCGGACTCCTCGTGCGTGTCTGCGGTGCCATGCTGACATCGGACAAGTTCTGGGCGGCCCGGTCGTGAGGGTGTCGGAGCGCTACATTCACCCTGTGATCGGACTCAACACGGTGCAACCAGCCTCTCTGCTGCTCGGAGCCGAGTTCTGACGTGGGCACCGCGAATGCGCTTCTCCGCTCGACTGCGATTGCTCTGACGTGCCTGTTGGCCCTCGGACTGGTCTCGTGCTCCACGGAACACGCCCGATCGACCCCGTCAGCGCTGCACTACGCCGACAACGGACTGGAGATCTGCGTCCCGATCAGCACCCACCCGGATCTGGCAGTCGGCATCCGGGTCGATCCGCGCGGCGACGAACCGATCACCCTCGAATCGGTTGAGGCGATCGACGTTTCCGCGTTGCGTGTCGACGGCACCTGGGTGGTGCCTGCCGATCCGGACAACCGGATCGGTTCAGCGAACTGGCCCATCGCGGACTCCGAGCCGTGGTGGTCAGAACGTCGACGGGCGGAGGGAACCACACTCGAGCCGGGTGAGAACCACGACCTCATCCTCCACGTGCACCACACCGGGCCGGGCGACGGGTCGCTGCGAGACATCACGATCGCGTACGAACAGCACGGGCAACGCCGTGTCGCGGACGCACACACCAGCGTTCGAATGACAGCTGCGACCTGCGACTGAGCCGCGACGACGCCGTCGGGTTCGACACTGACGGTCCGGACGGGGCCAGCCCGGCAACGAGGGTCGGGCTTCCGCGGCGAGGGTCCGAGAAGGAGCACGAGCAACGCTTCAAGTTCCGGATGGCACGTACCTCGACGACCCCTCGGCGCCACCTCGAGGTTCTGCCGAGACGAGAACGACCGAGCAGGCCGATCCGCTCTCAGACACAGACATCCGAGAGCGGATCGGCTACCGGACGTGTTGCAGGCAACCTGCTTCTTCCCAAGTGTGCCAAGCTTGTGGTACACCCTTTCCAAGGGGGTTGGCATGCTGGTGTTGATGATCGTTTCGAGCGGGGTGCCGGTGGCACTCGCCGTCGGCCTGGTGATCGGGAGCATCCTCGCGCACATCGACGGACGTCGTGGCGGCGGCCGCCCAAACCGGGCCCGCCTGGCGGCGGCTGTGGTCGGAGTCGTCGGGTGGGTGCTACCTCTGGTCCTGTCGTTTTCAATGGTCGCGCAGTTCCGGTGGTGGCCCGAGGTGCTGCCGATCGTGGCGGGCATCGTCGCGGTCCTCATCGCGGTGCGCGGCACGACCGTCCCCGTGGCTGCTGATCGGCCCGTGCTCGACCTGCGCCGCCGTAGCGCGCTGACGTTCAGCAGGGGCGTCGAGGTGCTCGCGGCGGCCGCGACGACGGTTGTCCTTGCGCTGACTGTGCTCGGCGCCGGGCTGCTGTCATCTCAGGACGATGAGGGCCGGTACGCTCTCATCACCATCCCGGTCGGGGACGCGACGGCGAGCACGGAATTCTTCGGCTGGTACTACGGCCTGCCCGTCGTCGTGGCGGCTGCGGTGCTCGTTGCTGTCACACTCGCGGGACTGCACCAGATCGCGCGCGGCCCACGGGCCCACGTGGACCGAGCTGGCGACGACCTCCGTCGGCGTGACCAGTCCTCCGTGGCGCTCCGGAGCGCGACTGCCGCGCTGCTCCTCACGCTCGGGTCGGCGTGGCAGCTCGTCGCCCAGGCGTCGTCGCTGCGCACATCCATCCCGCGCACGGAAGCCGGAACGATCGAGTTCGGGACGTCCTTCGCCGCTCTGGGTCCTGTCCTCGACTTCTCGTCGCACTGCGTGGTCGGCCTCGGCCTCGCACTTGTCATCGCTCAGCTCCTGGGTCGTCGTCGAGTTGGCACCCCGGCCGATGTCGAGTCAGACCACCAAGCGGTCCGTGCGTGACCGGTCCCGGTGCACCTACTGGGGCCGAAGCCATCGCCGACCTGATCCGGGGGCAGATCGCCGTTGGCCTGCTCGCGCCGGGCGCTCGGCTGCCGTCGGTCCGGCAGCTCGCCCGTGACCTGTCGGTCGCCCCGGGCACTGTCGCGAAGGCGTTCCAGCGGCTCGATGCCGAGGGGTTATTGATGACGCGCCTCGGCTCGGGCACGCGGGTCGCCGAGCGGAACGGCGCGCTGCCCAGCGCGGTCCTCGACGCGCTGCGCCGCAGTGTCGATAACGCCGATCGATACGACGTCGGGATCGAGCAATTGCATGCGGCACTCGACGCCTTGTGGGCTGAGGAGCACCCAGCGTCCCCGGCTTGAGGCGTCGCGTCGGCGTCGCCCGCTTGCACCCGATGAGGTGCGCGTGCGGCATTCGATAGCGGATCGGCTACCGAACGCGACTGGAAGACGTCAGCGTCGACGAGATCGCTTCGTCCTGGTGAGTACGATTCCGACAAACGTTGCGCCGGTCAGGGCGAGGGCAGCGCTGAAGATGACCCACGGGCTGAAGAAGCTCTCGCCGTCAAGAATCCGTGACGTGATCGTGAGAATCTGAGACAGAACGAGTAAAGATCCGACCAGCAGCGTGGTGCCGCGTGACCACGTTCGCTTCTTTTCAGGGCCCTCGCTCACTGCTCCATCATGCGCCCCCGCAGAGGGCAGGCGGGCGTCCAGCGGACGATTGGCTACCGGACGGTCGTGGGCTCTGGCCCTTGAGCGCGTCAGAAGTACATGCGTCCCCGCGCGATGTCAGCCTCGGCCTGCCGAAGGGCCTCCGCCACTTCGGGCTCAGCCCCCTCGAACTTCGCCGCCCGAGCGCCGAAGTTCGTGTAGCGGTGCATGACGAACCACAGCACGAGGAGCACTGCCGAGACCAAGCCGGTTCCGATCCACCACCACATGCGGGCAGCGTAGATGCGACCAACCGTGGGGGCAAGCACGGCGATGCTCCGTTGAGGGATTGATGATCAGGACGCGTCTATCGTCGGCGCAGCTCACGAATGAGCAGCGCAGTACACACCAGCATCACTCCCGAGAGCAGTAGTGCACCACCAAGGATCGCCGCTGGCGTACTCCCGGCGCTGACGAGCACAAAAAGTCCGATTAAGGCAAGTGGAGCGCCGACGAGCAGGCCAACGAGGTCGGCAGTTCCCTGCTGTGGCGGGTTGATCACACGGTCAGGCTATCGACGGACGGCGGGAGGTACACGGCGACACTGCACCGTCTCGATAGCCGGTGGGCTGCCGAACTCGGCGGCATCGCGCCGCAAGCGAGCTCGATGCGTCGCTGGGGCGTCGTCTCGCACTGGCCATCGGGGACTCTCGTCTCACACAGGTGGTCCGCGATCCCTCGCGATGAGGGTTCGCCATACGGACGCAGCGCGCGCCACCAGGTCCCGGAGTGCATCGTGCGCAGGCGACGAGCTGCGGGCTCTTCGGCGGAAACCCCGACAGAACGGTGTCGCAGTGCGCGAGGATGCTCGTCCCGGGTGGCCACCGGGGTCGCCCGGGAAGGCACACCGTGGAGTTCGCATCCATCCGCATCATCACCGACGACCTGGACGGGATGGTCGCGTTCTACGAGCGCGTCACCGGCACCACCGCCAGGCGACCCGCTCCGGTCTTCGCCGAGATCGTGACCGGCGGCCTCGTCCTCGCGCTCGCGACACCGACCACGGTCGCGATGCTCGGTGCCGACGCACCCCGAGCGAGTGCGGCGGGCAGCGTGATCGTCGAGTTCCTGGTGGACGACGTCGACGCGACGTTCGGCCGCCTGCAGGACGGCCTCGACGACGTTGTGCTGCCGCCCACGACGATGCCGTGGGGCAACCGGTCCGCGCTCCTCCGCGACCCGGACGGCACGCTGGTGAACCTGTTCAGTCGACCGGCGTGACCGACCCGGTCCGTGGGGCGGTCACAGGTTGTCGTCGCCCCACGGCACCGGCGTGGTCGTGCCCGTCTCCCAGTCGTGCCGGAGCACGCCGTAGCCGACCGAGGCGACGGGGCGGCGACCCTCGACGGGCCAGCCCTCGCGGTAGTGCGCCTCCTTGACCCAGCCGGCACGGACGAACACGCGCCGCATCGCGACGTTGTCCTCGCGCGTCTGCCCCTCGAACCGCGTGACCTCGGGCAGGGTGCGGAACACGTGGTCCGTCGTCGCGCGGAGCGCCGGCACACCGAGGCCCTGCCCGCGGAAGCGACCGGCGATCCGGAGGTCGAAGAGCGGGACGGGGTCGGCCAGGTCCTCGAGCCGGACGATCCCGACGCGGCCCAGGTCGTCGTGCTCCAGCCAGAAGCTGTCGTGCTCGTCGTCGCGGTACGCACCGGCGTCGACGGCTGCCTCGGCGTCTGCGCGGGGGATGGTGCGCCGGACGTGGAACGGGAACTCCTCGCCGGTGAGGAACGCGATCAGGTCGGCGCGGTCGGCGCCGGTCGGGTCGAGCCGGACGAGCGACAGGGACGGCATGGCGATCAGGCTAGCGGCAGCTCGGTCAGCGGCGGCCCGGTCGCGAGGGGAGCGTCGCAGCCCAGCGGCCGATCATGTCGTAGGCGTGCTCGCGGACCTCGGGCACCGAGAGCACAACGTCGTGCAGCGCCCCGTGCAGCCGCCGGACGGTGACCTCGCTGCCGAGGGACAGCGCACGGTGCGCGACGACGTCCACGTTGAGCGCCACGTCGGCCCGCGCCATCCCGTCGTCCCACCGGGGCTGCAGCATGCTCTTGTCGCTCAGCAGGACGAGCACGGGCACCCCGAGGTCGAGCCCGGCCTCGACGGTGGCCTGGCCGTCGAAGACCGCCGCGAGCCAGTTCGGGTGCAGCGGGAAACCGCGATCGGGTCGCCACTGCTGGTCGTACGTCCACGAGCCCTCGCCCGCGGCGGACACCGTCCTGGTGTAGAAGCCGGGATCGACGGCCGGCATCGGCGCGAGCGGGTTCCGGCGGGCGCCCAGCTTGATGACCGGTGCCACGATCGCACGACCGACCGCGCTCGCCTGGAACTCGAGCCACGGGCTGTTCAGGATCAGACCGTCGACCCGGTCGGGGTGCCGCGCCGCCCACAGCGACAGCGTCAGCCCACCGGTCGAGTGGCCCATCGGCACGAGTCGGCGGCCGGTCTCGCCGTGGTGCTCCGCGGCGATCGCGTCGAGCGCGGCGGCGATGTCCTCGTCGTAGACGGCGAGGTCGTCGACGTTGCCCGGGGTCTGCCGCGGGCGCAGGCTCCGCCCGTACTTGCGCAGGTCGAGGGCGTGGAACCGTGCACCGAGCCGTTCGACGCGCTCCGCCAGCTCGACCTGGAAGAAGTAGTCCGACCAACCGTGCACGTACAGCACGTCGACGCCGTGCAGGGGACCGCGTGCGTGCAGCAGGAGGTCGGCGGCGGATCGGCGGCGCCGGACGAGGGTCGCCACCACGGGCCCCTCGTGGTCCTCGCCGAGGGGAAGCTCGAGGCGTTCGAACGGCGCCCCGAGGACGTCCTCGCGCCACCCGTGGTCCGCCATCCGTCGAGCGTAGCCGGACGCCCTCCGCGTGGTACCGGGGTACCACGCGGAGCGCTCGGAGATCGGTTCCGACGCCGATGTGGCGGCGGGGGCCGCGTCCGTACGGTTGCCGCATGATCGAGATCCAGAACCTGACGAAGCGCTACGGCGAGAAGGTCGCCGTCGACGACGTGACGTTCACCGTCCGGCCCGGGGTCGTCACCGGCTTCCTCGGCCCGAACGGCGCCGGCAAGTCCACGACCATGCGAGCCGTGATGGGCCTGGACAGCCCCACGTCCGGCAGCGCCGTGGTCGACGGCCGCCCGTACCGCGAGCTCCGCGACCCGCTCCGCCGGGTCGGGGCGCTCCTCGAGGCGAAGGCCGTGCACAAGGGCCGCAGCGCGTACGACCACCTCCGCGCCCTCGCCGCCACGCACCGGATCCCGAAGGCGCGCGTCGAGGAGGTCATCGGCATGACCGGCCTCGAGCGGGTCGCGAAGCAGCGCGTCGGCGGGTTCTCCCTCGGCATGGGGCAGCGGCTCGGCATCGCGGCAGCGCTCCTCGGCGACCCGCAGACGCTCATCCTCGACGAGCCGGTCAACGGCCTCGACCCCGAGGGCGTCGTCTGGGTGCGACAACTCGCACGGAGCCTCGCCGCCGAGGGACGCGCGGTGTTCATCTCGAGCCACCTGATGAGCGAGATGGCGCTGACGGCGGACCGCATCGTCGTGATGGGACGCGGCCGGGTCCTCGCCGACACGGACCTGACCGACCTCGTCGCGTCCGCGACCGAGCGCTCCGTCTCGGTCCGGACCCCGGAACCGGACCGGCTGCTCACCGCCATCGCCGGACCGGACGTCACCGTGACGTACGAGGACGACGGCGGTCTGCACGTGCGCGGGCTCGGTGCCGAGCAGATCGGCGAGGCGGCCGCAGCCTCCGGGATCGTCCTGCACCGACTGGCCTCGACCGAGGCGAGCCTCGAGCAGGCGTACCTCGAACTCACGCACGACGAGGTCGAGTACCGGTCGGAGGTCGCACGATGACCGCCACGACGACGACCGAGCTGCCCCGCACCCTGCACCAGCACGACGCCGTACGTGTGCGGTTCTCCGGCGTCCTGCACTCGGAGTGGATCAAGCTGCGGTCCCTGCGCTCGACGATCTGGAGCCTCCTGGTCCTCGTCCTCGTGCCGATCGGCATCGGCGTCCTGCTCGCCTCGCTGGCGGACGACGGGGGCCGGACCGTCACCGGGGACGCCGCCCGGAACGCGCTCGTGCAGTACAGCACGAGCGGCGCGACGATCGCCGTCCTGGTCGTGGCGGTCATCGGCGCCCTCGTGGTGACCGGCGAGTACGGCACGGGGATGATCCGGTCGACGTTCTCGGCGGTCCCGCGGCGGTGGGAGGCGCTCGCCGCGAAGGGCGTCGTGCTGGCGGCGACCGTGTTCGTCACGAGCGCGGTCAGCGTGTGGGCGACGGCGTTCACGATCCTGCCGATCGCGAACGCGAACGGGGTCGAGGCCTCCCTCGACGGCAGCGTGGCGATGCCCTTGCTCGGCGCGTCGGTCTACCTGACCCTCATCGCGCTGCTGGCCTTCGCCGTGGGGATCGTGCTGCGGTCCACCGCGGGGGCGATCGCCACCGTGCTCGGGCTCCTGCTGGTGGCTCCGGTGGTGGTCCAGCTCGTGCAGGGGTTCACCAACACGAAGTGGCTCGGCACGGTGAACAACCTGCTCCCGCAGAACGCGGGGCAGCCGCTCATGCAGTTCGGCACCGAGGACACCTCGGGCTGGCACGACGGCGTCCTAGCCTTGGGAGGGTGGAGCGGGTTCGCGGTGCTGGTGGCGTGGGTGATCGCCGCGTCGGTGACGGCACTCGTCCTGGCACAGCAGCGGGACGCGTGACGACGACCGAACCGGTCCCCGGCGCCGTGCACGACGGCGTCGGGGACCTCACGCTGCCCGTCGCACCCGGCAGGATCCGGCGCTGGTGGGCGGGACACCCGCGAGCGGCGGACGTCCTGCTCATCCTGTTCTGGGGCGGACCCGAGGTCGCCTTCGCGGTCGCCGGGCTCTGGCGTGCGGACACCTCGATCGCGAGCACGGTCGTGGTGCTCGTCCTCGTGGGCGTCGCGGTCGCGGGCATCCCGTTCCGTCGGATCCGGCCGCAGGTCACGGTCGTCGCCGGTCTCGCGTCGGTGGTCGCGATGGCGTGGACCGAGGCCGGGTACTCGCCCATGCTCTTCGCCGCGTTCGCCGCGTGCGTGTGGTGGTCGCGGGCAGCCGGATGGTGGAGCATCGCCGCGGCGTCCGTGCTCGGTGCCGGGGCGACCGCGGTCCGGGTGTTCCTCGTGGCCCCGGGGTCGGGGGGACTCGGTGAGGTCTTCGCACCAGCGCTGCCGGCGTTCCTCGTCATCGCCGTCCTGATCGGCACCACGACCGGGGACCGCCGCCGCTACACCGAGGCGCTCATCGACCGCGCACGCCAGCTCGCACGTGAGCGGGATCAGCAGGCGCGACTCGCCGCCGCGGCCGAGCGTGCGCGGATCGCCCGCGAGATGCACGACATCGTGTCGCACTCGGTCACGGTCATGGTCCGACTGGCCGAGGGTGCCGCAGCGGGTCGCCCGGACGACGACCCGTCGACGACGGCGATGCGCGGGGTCGCGGACGTCGGCCGGAGTGCGATGACGGACATGCGACGGATGCTCGGCGTGCTGTCCGAGCAGGGTGCGAGCAGCGAACGTGCCGACCCGGACGCCCAGGGCCCCCTCGCCCCGCAGCCCGCCGTCCGCGACCTCCCGCAACTCGTCGACGGCTTCCGCGCGCTCGGGACCCCCGTCGCGCTCGAGGTCGCCGGTGGCCCACCGGACGACGACGCCCTGCAACTCGCGGTGTACCGGATCGTGCAGGAGGCCCTCACGAACGTCGTGCGGTACGCGCCCCGAGCCCGTGCGGTGACGGTCACCATGGCAGCCTCGTCCGACGAGGTCGTCGTCACGGTGACGGACGACGCACGCCGTGCTGCCCCGGCGCCGCAGATCGGCGCCGGACGGGGGCTGGTGGGCATCCGCGAACGCGTGCACGCCCTCGGCGGCACGGTCGACGCCGGCCCGCGGCCCGCGGGTGGCTGGGAGGTCCGGGCCACGATCCCGGTCCGGAAGGAGGCCTGAGTGATCCGCGTCGCGATCGTCGACGACCAGCAGCTCATCCGCACGGGGTTCCGGCTCCTGCTCGACGCGCAGCCCGACATCGAGGTGGTGGGCGAGGCCGAGGACGGCGCCGCCGGTGTCCAGCTGGCACGCGCACACCACCCGGACGTCGTCCTGATGGACGTCCGCATGCCCCGCGTCGACGGGGTCACCGCGACGGCCGCGATCGTCGAGCAGCTCCCCGACACCCGCGTGATCGTGCTCACCACGTTCGACCTCGACGAGTACGCGTTCGGCGGGCTGCGCGCGGGGGCGAGCGGCTTCCTCCTCAAGGACATCAGTTCCGCGCAGCTGCTCGACGCGATCCGTGCGGTGGCAGTGGGCGAGGCGGTCGTCTCACCGCGGGTCACGCAACGGATGCTCGACCTGTTCGGCACCAAGTTGCCGGATCGGGGGGACGGCGGCCCGGATGCCGCGGCTGCGCTCACACCGCGCGAACGGGACGTGCTGCTCGCAATGGCCCGGGGGCTGTCGAACCAGGAGATCGCCTCGTCGCTGCACACGAGCGAGTCGACGGTGAAGACGCACGTGGGGCGGGTCCTCGCGAAGCTCGGCCTGCGCGACCGGGTGCACGCGGTCATCTTCGCCTACGAGCACGGCTTGGCGCGCTGACCGCTGGGCCTGCGCCCGGCGCGGCCATCTGTGGGCCTGGAGGCGCGGTGCCGGCCCGCCCCCCGCCGCCAGGCCGCCCGCTGTAACCATCCGCACCGGCGCGGGACCTTCCCAGCCGCCCTGGCGGACTTCCCCCGGGAAGTCCCGGGAACCGTCCGAACTCGGCTGGGACGCTCCGGGAACCGCAGCAGCGGTGATCCACAACGAAGGGGAGGCCCAGGGGATGACGTTCAGACGTGCAGGAGGAGCCGTGCTCGGCTTCGTCGGCGGGAGTGTGCTCGCGGGCTTGCTGGTCGGGGTCGGCGTGACGCCCGTGCTCGCCGTGGCCGGAGTGGGCACGACCTCGGCGATCGGAGTGTTCGACTCCATGCCCGAGTACATCGAGATCGGTGAACTGCCGCAGCGCAACGAGGTCTGGGCGTACCGCGGCGGGAAGCCCGTGCACCTGGCGAACGTCTGGGCGCAGAACCGGCAGGAGCTCAGCCTCGACCACATCAGCGACACCCTCGAGCACGCTGCGGTGGACGGCGAGGACAGGCGCTTCTACGAGACCGGGGGCGTCGACGCGACGAGCATGGTCCGATCCCTGGTGAGTGTCGTGGCCGCGGGTGGCAAGGGCGGCTCCGGTGGCTCGACGATCACGATGCAGCTGGTGAGGAACATCAAGATCCAGCAGGCGAGCGAGCTCCCGACGGCCGAGGAGCGCGACGCCGCCTACAAGGAGGCGACGAAGCGTTCCGCGCAGCGCAAGCTCGCCGAGATGAAGTTGGCGATCGGCCTCGCGAAGGAGTACTCCAAGCAGGAGATCCTGGCGGCGTACCTCAACATCGCGTACTTCGGCGATCAGACGTACGGGGTGCAGGCCGCCGCGCAGCGCTACTACGGCAAGGACGCCACCGACCTGTCCCCAGCCGAGGCCGCGTCCCTCGTCGCGATCGTGCAGTGGCCGGAGCGACGGGACCTGTCCCGTCCGAGCCACTACGCCGACAACGTCGCCCGCCGAGACGTCATCCTCCGGTCGATGCACGAGCAGGGCCACCTGAGCCGCGCCGAGCTCACCGAGGCCCTGGCGTCGAAGCCCGCCGACTACGTGCGACTGACGCCCCCGCAGCAGGGGTGCGAGGCCGTCGCCCGCGGTGCGGAGTTCTTCTGCCAGTACGCGGTCGAGGTCGCGCGGGAGCTGCCGCAGCTCGGCCCCACCCAGGACCGTCGCGACGACGCCTGGCGGAAGGGCGGCTACCGCGTGCAGACGACCCTCGACCTCGACCTGAACGGCCAGCAGAAGGCGCTGCTCGACCGTTACGACCCGGCCACCGAGTCCCGGTTCGCCCTCGGCGCCACGCTCGACACGGTCGAGGCCGGGACCGGTCGGGTCCTGACGATGGCGCAGAACAAGGACTACGACCGCTCCTCGAACGCCCCCGCGAGCGCGACCTCGCTGAACTACGCGACCGACGAGGCGAACGGCGACTCGACCGGGTTCCAGGTCGGCTCGACGTACAAGATGTTCACGCTCCTGCAGTGGCTGGCCGCCGGGAAGAGTCCGGACGCGATCGTCGACGGCACGCGGCACGGGCGGAGCACGTGGACGCAGTGCGGGCAGACGATCGACTCCTACTGGAACCCGAAGAACGACTCGCCGGCACAGACCGGCAGGATGTCCGTCCGGGCGGCCACCGCACAGTCGGTGAACGCCGCCTACGCCTCGATGGCCGAGCAGCTCGACCTGTGCGACATCCGCGACACGGCCGCGGCGCTCGGTGTGCACCCGGCGACCGGCGGCACGCTCCCCGCCAACCCCGCGGCGGTGCTCGGCACGACGAGCATCGCACCGCTCACCATGGCGGCCGCGTACGCCGGCGTCGCGAACGGCGGCGTGTACTGCGCGCCGGTCGTCATCGACCAGGTGACCTCGCGGGACGGCGTGCCGCTCGGCGGCCAGCAGCGGTCGTGCCGACAGGCGGTCCCCGCAGCCGTGGCGACCGAGGCGTTCGCGGTCATGCAGGGGGCGTTCCGCGGCGGCACCGCGAGCGGTGGGCAGACTCCGGACGGCGCGACGCTGTTCGGCAAGACCGGCACGACCGACGACGCGGACCAGATCTGGCTCGTCGGCGGGACGACCCGTGCGGTGACGGCCTACTGGCAGGGGAACACCGACGGTGGGAAGGCGAACCTGCGGCACTTCGCCAACGTCGAGGGGACGTACGCGAGCACCCGTGCCGCCGTGTGGCGGCAGGCGCAGACGGCGGTGAACGCGGCGGTACCGGTGGGGTGACGGACGGGAGGCGCGGTGCCAGCTGGCACCG
>NZ_JAUZED010000104.1 GCF_030705415.1 Curtobacterium sp. A7_M15
GGAGGTGCGGTGCCAGCCGGCACCGCGCCTCCCGTCCGTCGTCAGTGTCGTCTAGAGCCCGGACTCCTCCGAGCGCACCAGGATCGCGTCGCTGTCCGGGCAGAGCACGACGTCGTCGGGGGCGGCCTGCCGGATCGCCTGCAGGTCGGAGTTCGTGAGCGTCACACCGGACGCCGTCGACACGCCGCCCTGCAGCAACGAGGCACCGAACCCGTAGCGCGCCCGCTGCCGGTCGTACAGCGCGAGGAGGTCCGCCGGCACCTTCGCGGCGACGGCGGCGCGGCTCTGCGTGGCGGATTCGCGGTCGGACTCGAGTCGGGCGATCTCGGCGTCGCGCTCGGCCACGAGCCCGGCGCGCGCGGCCTCGACGTCGGCGAGCTGCGCCTCGATGTCGCCGACCCGGGCGCGGAAGCCGTCGAGGTTCTCCATGACCTCGAGCTCGGCCGTCTCGAGGTCGCCGATGCGACGCTGCAGCGAGTCGAGCTCGTTCTGGAGGCCCGCGGCGTCCTTCGCGCTCGAGACGTTCTGGAGCATCGTGGTGTCACGCTCCACGCGAGCCTGCGCCGTCGCGGTGTCGGACTCGAGGCGGGCGAGCTCGCGCTCGGCGTCCTCGACCTCGCCGGTGGCCGCCGCGAGCTGGGCGCGCAGCCCCGCGGCCGTGGTGCCGAGCTCGGTGAGCCGATCCCCCTTCTGCAGGGCGGTGATGCGGTGCGCGATCCGGGTGACGTCGTTGTCGAGCCGCTGGACGTCGAGGAGGATGACCTGGTCCTCGGGTGCTGCCTTCATGGTCAGACTCCTTGTGTGTCGGTGGTGGGTTCGGCGGCCGGCAGGACGGCGAAGTCCCACGGGTCGGTGCGGAGGTCGCTCACGGTGACGCGGACGCCCGCGGCACGCCGGAGCTGTTCGGCGGCGACGTCGAGCCAGAGCCACTCGGTGGCCCAGTGCGAGGTGTCGATGAGTGCTGGCCCGCCGCCGAGCAGCGCCTGTTCGCGGAACTCGGAGGCCGGGTGGTGGCGGAGGTCGCTCGTGACGTACACGTCGGCGCCGAGGACGGCGGGGTGCCCGAGGTAGGCGTCGCCGGCGCCGGCGCAGAGTGCGACGGTTCGGATCGGCCGGTCGAACTCCCCCGAGACCCGCACGCCGGTCGCGGTACCGGGCAGCAGGTCGACCAGGGCCCGGGCGAGCGCCCCGAGCGTGGTCGGTTCGCCGAGGGCCCCGACGCGGCCGATGCCCGTCGACGGGTCCGCGCCGGGCTCGAGCGGACGCTGGTCGACCAGACCGAGCCGGTCGGCGAGCACGGCCGAGGTGCCGGTCGTCACGACGTCGGCGTTGGTGTGCGCTGCCACGAGCGCCGCCCCGCCGCGGACGAGGGTGGCGAGCACACTGCCCTTGTACGTCGACTCGGCGATGGTGGTGACGCCGCGGAGCAGCAGTGGGTGGTGGGTGAGCAGCAGGTCGGCTCCGAGCTCGACCGTCTCACGGGCGGTGGCCGGGACAGCGTCCACCGCGAGGTGCACGTGCTCGACCACGTCGTCAGGGTCGCCCGCCACGAGCCCGACGGAGTCCCAGGACTCGGCGCCGGATGCGGGCCACAGGTCTTCGATCACGGCCTGGAGTTCGCGGAGCGTCGGCATCCCGTCAGTCTACCGAGCCACGCGGGCCGACCGCGGCGCCCTGTGGACGACGAAGGAACCGATCAGCGCTGTGGACGACGAGGCGCGAGCGCAACTCGGCGGGTCAGCGGCGACCGAACGCCCGCATGATGCGGGCGACGAGCCGCGACCACCAACCGGCGGCGGCCCGGTCTTCCGGAGCGACCTCGACTGCTTGAGCGGGACGCTCGGTGGTCGCGATCGGTGCCACCGCCTCGGGCAGCACGACGGGCGTGCTGGCCGTCGCGCCGGCGTGCGCCGTCAGCGCAGCGGCGAAGGCGGCACGGTCGATCACGGTCGGGCCCGTGGCTGGCTGGACGAGCGGTGTGGGTCGCGTGTTCGCGGAGACCGGTGAGACGACCGGGAGGGACAGCACCGGCCGAACGGCATCGCCGAGTCCCGGCGTGGTCGCCTCCAGGGCGTCGATCGCGTCCACGACCTCGGCTGCGTCCACGAGCGCCGGAGCGGGCGCCGTCGCGGCGATGACGGCAGGAGCCGGGGTCGCGGTGGACACCGGGGCTGCGGCGCTCACGGCGGTGATCGACACGCTCCCGGTGGCCGCACGACGCGCCGCCGCACGGTCACGTCGGTCGGCCTCGAGTGCGGCATCGGCGAGCAGGTCCGCGAACACGGAGTGCGCGAAGGCACGGGCGGCCTCGACCTCGGGGTCGCGCTGTCCGGCGACGGTGGCCTCCCACGCTGCGAGTCGAGCGAGGTCCTCGTCGCGACGACGGACCTCGTCCTCGAGGATCACGATGCGCTCGATGGTGGAGCGGCCGCTCGCCGAGGAGACCTCGACGGCGAGGTCCTCGATGCGGAGGGCGATGCGCTCCGGAGGCTCGGGGAACGACGGCGCACACGCCGCGGCGTGCCGAGCACGGTCGCGGGGGCGACGGAAGGCGGCGTCGTCGACGACGACCGCAGCACGGCTGGTCGTCGCGGGCTCGACCGGGGCGTCCGACGCTGCAGCCGGCCGCTGCACGGGCCCGGTGACCGGCGGGACCACGAGGTCCGACAGGTACGGAGCGCGCGTGGCCGGGGCGTCACGGAGCCACTCCTCGAGCTCGCGACCGAACGGGTCGACGAGGGGGGTGCGTGCACCGGACTGCGTTTCCATGATCGAAGGATAAATATCGCGACGCTCATCTCGTCGGACATCCCCGGTGTGTCGCCGCAGTCCCTGCAATATCGCCTGGAAGGTGAACGGCGTGTCGTAGGGCGTCAGATCGTGCGCTCGAGGTCCGTGACCAGGGCGCGGCCGGCAGACCATCCGCCGAGCCCGCTCGCGACGTTCACGTGCCCGAGTGCGCCGACCCGGACGACTCCCGCGCCGAGGACGTCCGCGAACGCGATGGCCCGGTCGACCGCGCAGTAGGGGTCGTCGTCGCTGACCACCAACCGCGTCGGGACCTCGGGGGCCGCCTGGGCCACGGGCTCGACGAACCCGGCCGCCGCGGCGGGGAACCCCGGCGCGAGCGGATCCGGCGGCGCGACGAGGAAGGCGCCCACGACCTCGGCGTGTCCGCGCTGCCCGAGCCACGCGGCGACGGCGAGGACCCCCAGGCTGTGCGCGATGAGCACCGGCGGCTCGTCGACCGCTGCCACCGCGCGGGAGATCGCACGGGACCAGTCGTCCGGGTCGGGTTCGGTCCACGATGCCGGTGCGATCCGGACGACCGAGCCCGGGCCGTCGGACGACCGCTCGTCTTGCCACAGCGACTGCCAGTGGTCCGGGCCGGAGTTCCAGATCCCGGGGACGATCACCCACGGTCGAGGTCTGCACACCCTCGAAGCGTAGCGGCGGTCGGCTCAGGCGTGCAGCGTGTCCCGGGGGTACTCACCGAAGCGCGAGGCGTAGACCCCGGAGAATCGGCCGAGATGTGCGAATCCCCACCGCACGGCGACCGCCGCGACCGTGACCTCGCCGGGTGACGCGCGTCGGAGTTCGTCGCGGACCCGGTCGAGCCGGATGCCGCGCAGCATGGCGTTGGGCGCGGAACCGACCTGCCGTTGGAACGCCTGCTGGAGCCCGCGCACGCTGAGCCCGACGTGCTCGGCGACGTCGGTCGTGGTGATCGGGGTGTGGGCGAACGCGTGCATGTACTCGATCGCTTCACGCACCCGACCGGTGGCGCCCTGCGGCAGGGTCACGTCCGGCGCGAGGACGGTGTGCGGGAACGTGCGGAGGAGCGCGAGCGCCGTGTCCCGGGCGGCCTCGGCGAGGGCCAGCTGCGACGCCGGAGCCTCGCCGAGCACGACCTCGGCGGCCCGGCGGACCTGGGCGTTCCACCCCCGGAGGTCCTCACGCCGCGGGGGCTGGGTGTGGTCGAACACGAGCGGCGCCGGCTGCGTACCGTGCTCCTCGGCCGCCACCGCCTCGAGGAAGGTGCGGTCGAACTGCACCAGGTTCTGCCGGACGTCCTGCAGGTCGAAGGCGAACGGTCGACCGGTCGGGAACATCATCGGCGTCCCCGGCGCGAAGTCGACCTCTTGGCGCCCGACGTCGACGATGCCGCCACCGTCGGAGAGCCACATCACGACGTACTCGTCCGCCGACTCCACCTCGCCCTGCGCCCGGGCGTCGAACCGCGTGGAGCGGAAGGACATGCGCTCGTCCCCGGTGACCCGGAACCGGTAGCTGAAGGGGCGCTCCGTCCGGCCCGCCTGGAAGCCGGTGCTTTCGTAGGCGTCCTCGTACATGTGGATCGCCGCCTCGAGGTCGGTCCCGGACGTCTCGAATCTGATCCTGGGGTCGGGCTCGACGTTCATCGACTGGATCGTGACACGGCGGCACGAAACCGACGGGGTCGATGCCCGCGCATTGCGGATACCGGCCTATCCACTGCGCGAAGCGGACGATGCCCCCCGCTCGACCCGAGCGGCCCTCCGATCAGGCGCGAGCACGACGCCGACGCTCAGTGTCGCCCGCGCCGCACCGTCCATCGGTTCTGGTCCGCGACCCGTTCGTAGCGCAGGTCGTCCACGACCATCTGCACGAGCGCGAGACCCCGCCCGCTCTCGGCCAGCGCGTCGGGGAGACTCGCGGCGGACGGGTCGACCGGCACCGGCACGCCGTCGTCCGTCAGGTGCACCTCGACCGCGTCGGTGCCGACGTCGAGATGGAGCGAGCACGAGACGCCACGACCGGCTGCTCCGTGCTCGATGACGTTCGAGGTGAGCTCCACGAGCGCCAGCTCGAGTGCCATGCGGTCCTCGGCTGAGACCGTCGGCTCGGTGTCCCACACCGTCGCGAGGAAGGTGTGCACCGCGGTGACGTCGTCCGGAGGACACGCCAGATCGAGGCTGTGCCCGCCGACCACGGCGTTCATGCCCAGTCGGTCACCGCGGCGTCCCCGTCCGGGTACGTGCGGAGGATCTTGTCCATGTTGGAGAGCTTCAGGATCATCTCGACCTGGTCGGACGGTGCGGCGATGCGCAGGTCCCCGCCAGCCTGGCGTGCGGCCTTGAGCGACCCGACGAGTGCACCGAGTCCGGAGGAGTCCATGAACTCGACGCCGGAAAGTTCGACGACCACGCGGGACCGGCCGTCGCCGACGACCTTCGCGACGGTCTCGCGGAAGGTCGGGGCCGACACCATGTTCAACCGGCCGCTGCACTCGAGCACAGCGGCGCCGGCGTCCGCTTCGTGTACGACGATGTCCATCTCGGTGCCTCCTGGGTTCGGTGCGGGTGCACCCTGCAACCTACCGGGTCCTGCTCAGGAACCCGTCGAGGCGCGTCCGGTCCGTCGCGTGGCCAGGAGCTGCACGACCACGGCGGCCGCCATCAGGACCGCCATCACGGACCCCATCGCGACGGCCGTGCCGCCGAGTGCTCCCGCGAGCGGTGTGCCGAGGCCGCCGAGCCCGAACGTCAGCCCGCCCTGCAGCGCGGCGGCGGTCCCGGGGTGTGCGGCGCCGACGTGTTGGGTGCGCGTCATGGCCGCCGGCAGGACGAAGCCCCACGCAGCGGTGACGACGGCGAGCGACACCCAGACCGGGACTGCTCCGGCCCCGAGCAGTGCCGACACGAGCACGCCCGTCGCTCCGAGGGTGCCGAGCGCCAGGCCGAAGGAGAGCAGCGCGTCCTCGGAGAACCGTCCGACGATGCGACGGAACACGAGCGTCGTGACGATCATCATCGAGGCGTTCGTCGCGAAGACGAGGGTGTACATCCCCTCGGAGAACCCGAACCCGGTCTGGAACACGAACGAACTGGTCGCGATGTACGCGAAGAACCCGATGGTCGAGAGCACCCCGGTCAGCACGTAGGCGCGGAACCGCGGGATCGCCGTGAGTTCGCGGATGCGTTCCCAGTTCGCGCCGAGGCCCGCACCGCCGCGGAACGCCCGCGGGAGGGTCTCGTGGAACCAGACGACCACGGCGACGAAGAAGGCGGCCCCGAGCACCGCGAGCACGACGAACATGAGCCGCCAGGTGCCGACCGTCAGCACCGCTCCCCCGGCCAGCGGCGCGACGACGGGCCCGATCGCGTTGATGGCCGCGAGCGTCCCGAACACCTTCGCCATCCGCGGCCCGCCGACCACGTCCGAGACCATCGCCCGCCCGGCGACGGCTCCCGCCGCGCCCGCCAGCCCTTGGAACACGCGCGCCACGACGAGCGTCACGACGTCGGGGGCCAGGGCGCACCCCACGGACGCGACGGCGAAGACCGCGGTGCCGACGAGCAGCAGCGGCCGCCGTCCGATGCCGTCGCTCACCGGCCCGGCGAGCAGCTGACCGACGGCGAACGCCACCAGGAACGCCGTCAACGAGAGCTGGACCGCGCCGGGCGTCGTGCCGAGGTCGCGCGCGATGGCGGGCAGCGCCGGGATGTACATGTCGGTCGCGAAGGGCGAGACACCGACGATCAGGGCGAGGGGCAGGATCGGCGGCAGCGTGCCCGTGCGGGTGGTCGGTCCTCGGCGCTCCGTCGTCACGGCCGCCACGCTACGCGCCCCCGAATCGATTCGACAAGGAGGTGCCGTCGCGTTGCGCGCACCGGCACGGACGGGAGGTGGGCCCCATCCGCCGGTACCGGCGCACCGCGCCAGCGGGGTGACGGCCGTGCCTGGAGGTGGGCCCCACCCGCCGGTACCGGCGCACCGCGCCAGCGGGGTGACGGCCGTGCCTGGAGGGACGGTGCCAGCTGGCACCGCGCCTCCCGGGCTCGAGGCGGTCGCGTCGACGACCGCCGGCCGGTCCGGGTGGATCAGCCCGTGTTCTGCAGGCCGGCCGCGATCCCGTTCACCGTGAGGAGGAGCAACCGGTGGTCGCCGTCCGTCGGGTCCGTGCTGCCCGTGGTGCGGATCGCGCGGAGTGCCCGGAGCTGCAGGTGCGAGAGCGCATCGACGTAGGGGCTGCGGAGTCGGACGGCGCGTGCGAGGACGGGCCGGTCCTCGAGGACGTCGCTCCCTCCCGAGACCCGCAGCACCCATTCGCGGGTGCGGAGCATCTCGTCGAGCACCTTCGCGGCGAGGTCGTCGCGGTCCGCCAGCTCGAGGTACCGACGGGCGATGTGCTCGTCGGTCTTCGCGAGGGACATCTCGACGTTCTTGATCATCGCGCCGAACAGCGGCCACTCGGCGTAGGCGGTGCGGAGGAGCTCCACGTCACCGACGGCCTCGAGAGCGGATCCGAGGCCGTACCACCCGGCGAGGTTGATGCGCGCCTGCGTCCACGAGAACACCCACGGGATCGCCCGGAGGTCCTCGAGCGACTCGACGCTCAGGCCACGGCGGGCCGGGCGGGAGCCGAGCGGGAGCAGACCGATCTCCTCCATCGGCGTCACGCGGGCGAACCACGGCGCGAAGCCGTCCGCCTTCACGAGACCGTAGAAGGCCTCGCGTGAGACGTCGTCGAGCTGCTGCGCGAGGTCGGCGAAGCGTGTCGCGGCGGCGGCGGTGCGGTCCTCGTTCGACGGCGAGGACGCGAAGAGCGTGGCCGAGGCCATCTGCTCGAGGTGCCGTGCCGCGATGTCCTTGTCGCCGTACTGGGCGAAGATGACCTCGCCCTGCTCGGTGAGCTTCAGTCGGCCGTCGATGGACCCGCGGGGCTGCGCCAGGACGGCCTCGTTCGCCGGACCGCCACCGCGGCCGAGCGAGCCGCCGCGGCCGTGGAACAGCGTGAGTTCGACGTCGTGCCGCTTCGCCCAGTCGGCGATCCGGGCCTGGGCGTCGTAGAGCGCGAGGTTCGCCGACACCGGACCGACGTCCTTCGAGGAGTCGGAGTAGCCGAGCATGACCTCGAGACGGCGTCCGGTCGCGGCCAGGCGACGCTGGAACGGCTCGGTGCGCACGGCCTCGTCGAGGATGTCGACACTCGCGTGCAGGTCCGCGAAGGTCTCGAACAGCGGGATGACGTCGAGCACCGGTGCGGCCTCGGGGGACCCGAGCGCGGCGACCGCGAGCTCGTGCACGTTCGCGAGGTCGGCAGCCGACTGCGTGAACGACACGATGTAGCGGCTGGCGGCGCGGACGCCGTAGCGGGCCTGCAGCTCGGCGATCGTGCGGAAGACGGCGAGGACCTCTTCCGTGGTCTCGCTCAGTTCGCCGCCGGCGCGGATCTCGGCGAGGGCGTTCCGGTGCACCTGGGAGTGCTGCCGGACCTCGAGCTCGGCGAGGTGGAACCCGAAGGTCTCGACCTGCCACACGAGGTTCTGCAGCTCGCCGTTCGCGGGACGGGTCGCCCCGGCCGCCACCAGCGAGGTCTGGATCGTGCGGAGGTCGGCCAGGAGCTCCTCCGGCCCCGAGTAGGCGAGCTCGGCCTCGCCCCGGCGCGTGGCATCGATGCGCGCCGCGACGAACAGGAGCGCCCGACGGTGCGTCTCGTTCGGAGCGCGGACGCCGATGCGCTCGGCGATCCCGGGGTCGAGCGACTCCTGCGCGGCGACGAGGGCGGTGAGCCCGGCGTCCGCCGGGGTCTCGCTCGCGTCGAGCGTCAGGGTGCTGCCGATGCGGGTGGCGGCGCGCGCGAGGCCGAGCAGGATGTGCTCGGCCGCGATCTCCGCCGCCTGACGTGTGACGTCGGCGGTCACGTGCGGGTTGCCGTCGCGGTCGCCGCCGATCCACGTGCCGAAGCGGACGAAGGCCGGCGCTGTGACCGGCACGCGGCCCGCGTCGTCGCCGAGCAGCCGGTCGTCGAGGAGGCGGTACACCTGCGGGACGATCTCGAAGAGCGTCTGGTCGAACACGCTCATCGCCGTGCGGACCTCGTCGAGCGGGGTCGGGCGGGTCGTGCGGAGCGGCGAGGTGCGCAGGAGGGTCGTGATCTCCTCGAGCAGTCGTCGCTCGTTCTCGGCGAGGGCCGTGGCGTTCGTCGTCCGGTCGCGCTCGTCGATGAGGTCGGTGATGCGCCGCACGGCCGTGGTCACCGCGCGCCGGCGGGCCTCGGTCGGGTGCGCGGTGAGCACCGGGTGGAACCGCAGCTCGCGCAGCCGGGCCGACGCCGCTTCGTCGCCGACCTGGTCGACGAGCGAGGCGTACGTCGCCGGGAACGAGTCACCCGCGAGTCCGCCGTCGTCGCCGCGGAGCCGGAGCACGCGCACGCGGTGGTGCTCCTCGGCGAGGTTCGTGAGGTGGAAGTAGGTCGTGAACGCCTGCGCCACGGCCTCGGCCCGCTCGGCGGACAGGCCCGCCACGATGGCCTCGGCGCGGGCCGCGCCCTCGGTCTCGCCGCCCTCGTACGCGTCGATCACCGCGGCACGGAGGCTCTCCACGTCGTGCAGCAGGTCCTCGCCGCCGGTCTCCCGCAGGACGCGTCCGAGCAGCTTGCCGAGGTACCGCACGTCCGAGCGCAGGTCGCTGTCGACCGCGCCACTGACGTCGTCCCGAGCGCGTCCGTGGCGCGTCTGGCCGTCGATCGCCGTCATGTGGTCCTTTCCGGGTCGTCCGGGAGGATCGTCCCGGTATCCCAGCAGCGTATCGGCCCGCCGGGATCGGTGACGACAACCGTCCGGACGGACCGCGCGGGGTGGGGCGCGCGTGCCGCTCGCTTCGTGAGCAGGAACGGTCGCCAGCGCGGACCGGACCCGACCGCTTCTGCTCACGGAGCGCCGTGGACGCGACGACGGACGGACGGGAGGCGCGGTGCGGCGCCGACCCGCGCCTCCCGTCCGGACGCATCGCCCCCTGGGCGCGGGGCGCCGCGCGCTGCGTCCAGTGAGCAGGAATGGTCGCCTCGGCGACGCGTACCCGACAGGTTCTGCTCACCAAACGAGCGCGCCGAGCACGCCGAGCACGAGGGCGCCGGGATCGCGGCGCGTGGCGGAAGCACCCCTGCGAAGCGACGCGCTCCGCGATCCCGGCGGGTCTGGTGGGCGGCACGGTGCCGCTCGGATCGACCCGGGTCGGTCAGGCGATCACGGGCACGTCGCCGCCGGCCGCCCCGGAGTCGCGGATCGTCGGCCCCCGCGTCGCGTCGAGGCCCGCGAGCAGCGCGCCGTCGAGCCGGTGCGCCAGCTCGACCTCGGCGATCACGCGCTCGCGCTCCTGGGACGACCACGGAGCCGCGTCGAGCTGCGCCCGGTACGTCTCCTCGAAGGCGCTCGGGTCGGCGACCTGGTCGAAGATGTAGAAGAGGACGCCGTTCGTCTCGAAGCCGAACTGCTCCGCGAGCAGCCCTCCGAGCAGCCGACCACCGGACAGGTCGCCGAGGCACCTCGTGTAGTGGTGGGCGACGAACCCGCCGGGCCACGTCGCCGCGACCTCGTTCAGCCGCCGGACGTACGCGGTCGTCTCGGGAAGCGGGCACAGGAGCTCGGACCAGTCCGGCCCCACGAGGTACTCGAGGTCCGCCCGGATCGCCGGCATCCGCGTCAACTGCGGTGTGACGAACGGAGCCGCGACCGGGTGCTCCGCCATCCGCTCCGCCGCACGCTCGAGGGCGTCGTACACGAACGCGTACTGCCCGAGCAGGGCCGCGTACTCGGCGACGTCGCACCGGCCGGCGAGCAGGTCCCCCATGAACCCGTCGCCGCCCGACGGACCCTGCGAGCGACGGGTGCGTCGGCGCAGCAGTTCGGAGAACGGGATGACGGTGTCCATGGAGGTAAGGCTAACCTTACTGAGCGGTACGTCAAGCACAGCGCACCCGGAAGTCGAGAGAGGAAGCTCGCACCGATGAGCTCGAAACCCACACGCCCCCAGCACGTCTTCGTCGTCGAGCGCACCGAGCGTCTCTCGCCGCACATGGTCCGGGTCCACCTCGGCGGCCCGGCCTTCGAGGCGTTCGTCGCCGCGGCGGACCCGGAGCGACTCGCCACCACGGACAAGTACGTGAAGCTCCTGCTCGCGAAGCCGTCGCTCGGGCTGACCCCGCCGTACGACCTCGAGTCGCTGCGCGAGTCGCTCCCCAAGCACGACCGACCCGCTCGCCGCACCTACACCGTGCGAGCCGTCGACCACGAGGCGCGCACCATCGCGGTGGACTTCGTCGTGCACGGCGACGACGGCCTCGCCGGTCCCTGGGCGGCCTCGGCGCAGCCCGGCGACCTCCTCGCGCTGTCCGGCCCCGGCGGCGGCTACCGCCCCTCCGAGGACCCCGACGTCACCCACGTGCTGCTCGGCGACGACAGTGCGCTCCCCGCGATCTCGGCGGCCCTCGAGGCCATGCCCGACACCGCGACGGGCATTGCCCTCGTCGAGGTGGCGGGTCCGGCCGACGAGCAGGACCTCGCGCACCCCACCGGTGTCGACCTGCGGTGGCTGCACCGCGACGCCACCGGCGCCGAGCCGGGCACGCTCCTGCTGGAGGCTGCTCGGTCGCTGGACCGCGCCTCCAGGCCGGTGCAGGTGTTCGCACACGGCGAGCGGACCGCGATCAAGGCGATCCGTCGACTGCTGCAGGACGACTGGGGACTCGAGAAGTCCGAGATGTCGCTGTCCGCGTACTGGGCGCTCGGGCGCGCCGAAGACCGGTTCCAGGAGGAGAAGCGCGAACCCATCGGCGTCATCTTCACCGAGTAGCGCTCCGGAGCTCCCTGCCTGGAGGCGCGGCCCGCGTCGGTGGGTCGGGCTAGCGTTCCGGGCATGGTCGCCCTCTCCTGCTGCGCGCCCGGATGCGACGCCGGTGCGGTCGATGCGTCGGCGTTGCCCGCCATACCGCTGTGCGCGGGGCACGTCGCCCTCGTGGTCGACGCCGCCGCCGAGCACGCCGGCGTCGAGGACGTCCTGCCCGGCCCGTGCCCGGTGTGCGGGTCGCGGATCGGGGTGCGCTTCCCGTCGGGAGCGGTGTGCGCGACATGCGAGTGGCGCTGGGGCGATGTGCCGGACGGCGACCTCGCTCCCCCGCGCGTCGACGTCGTGTACTACCTGCGGATGCGCGACGACTTCGGTGACCGGATCAAGATCGGGACGACGGCGAACCCGCGGCAGCGGCTCGCGGCGATCCCGCACCAGGACCTCCTCGGGTTCGAGCGCGGCGACCGGACCCTGGAGCGCCGGCGGCACGGGCAGTTCGCCGGGGCGCGGTACCCCGGCACGGAGTGGTTCCGGGTGACGCCGGAGCTGCTCGGGCACGTCGCGGTCGTGGCGGCAGGCGTGAGCGACCCGTGGGAGCAGCACGCCCGGTGGCGGAGCGAGGCGCTGGCGCTGCGGGGGTGACGCGCGGGGTGCGGCGCGGAGCGCGGCGC
>NZ_JAUZED010000105.1 GCF_030705415.1 Curtobacterium sp. A7_M15
GGCTGCGGGCGGCGGCACCGGGGCAGCCTGCGGCACCGGAGCGGCGGCCGGCGGTGCCGACGGGGCCTGCGGTGCAGCGGGCTGCGTCTGACCGGCGGGGGCCGGCTCGGGCTCGGTCGGCTCCGGAGCGGGCGTCTCGGACTCCTGCTCCGTGCTCGGAGCGGCCTCGGGCTCCTCGGCGTCGGCGGCGGCCTCGTTCGACTCGCTCGACCCGCCGTCGGAGGACTCACCGCCGGACGACCCGTCACCGATCTTCACCAGCGCGGTGCCGACCTCGACGGTCTCGTCCTCCTGCACGAGGATCTCCTCCACGACGCCGGCGATCGGCGACGGGATCTCGGTGTCGACCTTGTCGGTCGAGACCTCGAGCAGCGGCTCGTCGACCTCGACCCGGTCACCGACGTTCTTCAGCCATCGGGTCACCGTGCCCTCGGTGACGCTCTCGCCGAGCGCCGGGAGGTTGACGGATTCGCTCATCGGGTGGACTCCTCTTCGCAGGGGTGGTTCGTGGTGGTGGTCATGGTGTTCACAGGGCGTGCAGCGGCTTGCCGGCGAGGTGCAGGAAGGCTTCGCCGAGCGCCTCGTTCTGCGTCGGGTGCGCGTGCACGAGCGGCGCGACGTCCTCGGGGTAGGCCTCCCAGTTCACGGCGAGCTGTGCCTCGCCGATGAGCTCGCCCACCCGTGCGCCGATCATGCTGACGCCGACGACGGGGCCGTCGACCACGCGGACGACCTTGACCGAACCGGACGTGCCGATGATGTGGCTCTTGCCGTTGCCGGCGAGGTTGTACTCGTACGAGTCCACCTTGTCGGCGCCGTACTGCTCCTCGGCCTTGGCCTGCGAGAGGCCGACCGATGCGACCTCGGGGTCGGAGTACGTGATCTTCGGGATGTTCTTGTCCTCGATGATCACCGGGTTGAGCCCGGCGATCTCCTCGGCGACGAAGATGCCCTGCTGGAAGCCGCGGTGTGCGAGCTGCAGTCCCGGCACGATGTCGCCGACGGCGTACACGTTCGGCAGGTTCGTGGCGAGGCGCTCGTTCGTGGTGACGAACCCGCGGTCCATCGCGACGCCGACCTCGTCGTAGCCGACGTTCTGCGTGACCGGGCCGCGGCCGACCGCGACGAGCAGGATGTCGCCGTCGAAGGTCTTGCCGTCCTCGAGCGTGACGACCACGCCGTTCTCGTGCTGCTCGACGCCCTGGAACCGGACACCGAGCGAGAACTCGATGCCGCGCTTGCGGAACGCACGCTCCAGCTGCTTCGACATCGACTCGTCCTCGGCCGGGACGAGGTGGGGGAGTGCTTCGACGATCGTCACCTCGGCGCCGAAGGACTTCCAGACGCTGGCGAACTCGACGCCGATGACGCCGCCGCCGAGGATGACGACCTTGTTCGGCACGTAGTCCATGCGCAGGGCGGTCTCGGAGGTGATCACGCGGCCACCGATCTCGAGGCCGGGGAGCGACTTCGAGTAGGAGCCGGTCGCGAGCACGATGTTCTTGCCGGTCACCGTCTGGTCGCCGACCTGCACGGTGTTCTGCGAGGTGAGGCGGCCCCAGCCCTCGACGACGGTGATCCCGCGCGCCTTGATGAGCCCCTGCAGGCCCTTGTACTTGGAGGAGATGACGCCCTGCTGGTACTCGATCACCTTCGGGACCTCGACGCCGGCGAACTCGGCGACGACGCCGTACTTCTCGGCGTCGCGCGTCGCGTCGGCGACCTCGGCCGCGTGGAGCAGCGCCTTGGTCGGGATGCAGCCGCGGTGCAGACACGTCCCCCCGAGCTTGTCTCCCTCGATGAGCGCGACGCTCATGCCGAGTTCGGCGGCCCGGAGCGCAGCGGCGTAGCCGCCACTGCCGCCACCGAGGACCACGACGTCGTAAGTCTGTTCCGTCACCTGGTGCAACTCCCTCGTGCGTGTCGGGACCGATCGGGTCCCACTGGACACCGCGGCGGCGGCGTCCGACGGTCGGACCGCGTGGTTCCGGTCCCGTCCCGTTGGTTTCCGGCGGGGCCGCGCCTCGCGCGCCGTCCCGCCGGAGACAAACCTACTACTTGGCCTGGAGCTCTTCTGCGAGCGAGATGAGCGTCCGGACCATGACGCCCGTCGCGCCCTTGCCGAGCCACCCGTAGCCGCCGCCCTTGTTCTCGGACGGCCCGGCGATGTCGAGGTGCGCCCACGGGATGCCCTCGCCCACGAAGCGCTCGAGGAACTTGCCCGCGAGGAGCATGCCGCCAGCCGGGTTGCCGACGGTGGCGTTCACCATGTCGGCGACGTCGCTGGCGAGTCGGGCGTCGAGTTCCTCGGGGAGCGGCATCGGCCAGATCGGCTCCGCCACGGCCCCGGCGATCTCGCGGACCTGCGCGACGAGGTCCTCGCTGCCCATGAGGCCCGTGGTGCGGTCGCCGAGCGCGACGACCTGCGCGCCGGTCAGGGTCGCGACGTCGACGATGGCGTCGGGCTGTTCGAGCGATGCGGCGGCCATGCCGTCACCGAGCACGAGGCGGCCCTCGGCGTCCGTGTTCGTGACCTCGACGGTCTTGCCGTTCTTGAGCGTGAGGACGTCACCGGGCCGCGTCGCCGAGCCCGACGGCATGTTCTCGGCGAGGCACAGCCACGCCGTGACGCGCACGTCGAGTCCGAGCCGCGCGGCGGCGACGGTCGCCGCGAGGACGGTGGCGGCGCCGGTCATGTCGGTCTTCATGCCGAGCATCGAAGCGGCCGGCTTGAGCGAGAGGCCGCCCGAGTCGAACGTGATGCCCTTGCCGACGAGTGCGAGGTGCTTCGTCGCGGACTCCGGCGCGTACCGGACGACGACGAGGCGCGGCGGACGCTCCGATCCGCGGCCGACACCGAGGATGCCGCCGAAGCCCTGCTCCTCGAGCGCGGTCTCGTCGAGGACCTCGACGGTGAGCGGGAGCCCCTCGGCCTGTGCACGGGCGGCGTCGGCGACGTCCGCCGGGCCGAGGTCACCGGCTGCGGTGTTGACGAGGTCGCGCACGAGCGTGGTGGCGTCGGCGACGATCGCCGGGCGCACGGTGGCGTCCGCCGCGGCGGAGGGTGCCAGCACGGTCACCTGCTGGTCCCCGCGGGCCGGACCGGTCGTGCCCGCGCCCTTGTGTCGGGTGAACGAGTAGGCGCCCAGGGCGGCGCCCTCGAGCGCGGCGTCGACGAGCTCGCTCGTGTCGGTCGGCAGCGCCAGGACGATCGACGACGCGAGGGGGAGCTGCCGGACGGCGCTGCCGGCGGCCGATCGGATCGCCGACGCGTCGGTCCCGGAGCCGAGGCCGACGAGCGCGATGCCCTTCGCGTCGACACCGACGGCGGGGATGCGCACGAGCTGGTCCTTCGCACCGGTCGCGCCGATGGCGGCCAGGTCGATGCCGTCGAGCGCCGAGAACGGCGTCGTGGCGGGCGCCGCGATGGTCGCGGGAGCGCCGTCGGACCCGGGCCGGACGCCGAGCACGAGGACGTCGGCGGCGATCGAGGAGGGAGCGGAGGAGTCGGTGGAGAGCGTCGGTCGGACCATGGTCCAACCCTATCCAGCAGGTGTTCGCTGTCGGCGTGGCCGCTCGGGTCCGGGGGACAGCCGGACCCCGCCTAGCATGGGGACGGTGAACCACCCCGAGGAGCTCTACACCTTCGCCGAGGACGCGCCGTCGATCCCCGAGGGGCTGCACCTGGTCGCCGGACTCACCGGGTTCGCCGATGCCGGCGCGGCCGTGGCGCAGGTGACGTCCGCCGTCCTGGACGACCTCGAGACCGAGCTCGTCGCCGAGTTCGACCCGGACGTCCTCCTCGACTGGCGTGCCCGCCGTCCGGTGATCACCTTCGAGCACGACCACATCGCCGCCGTCGAGCCGCCGCGGCTCCGCCTGCACCTCGTGCGCGACGAGATCGGCCAGCCGTTCCTCTTCCTGTCCGGGTACGAGCCGGACTTCCAGTGGAACCGGTTCGTCCGCGCCGTCACCGACCTCGCGGCGCAGCTCCGGGTCGCCGACACCACCTGGGTCCAGTCGATCCCGATGCCCGTCCCGCACACGCGCCCGATCAGCCTCACCGTCTCCGGCACGCGCGCCGACCTCGTCGAGCAGATGAGCGTCTGGAAGCCCGAGACCCAGGCGCCGGCGAACGTCCTGCACCTCGTCGAGCACCGGCTGTCCGAACTCGGCGAACAGGTCACGGGGCTCGTCCTGCTCGTTCCGCACTACCTGTCCGACACCGAGTTCCCGGACGCCGCCGTCGCCGCGCTCTCCGGCATCTCCGCCGCCACCGGGCTGATCTTCCCGTCCGACGAGCTGCGGGAGGAAGGACGCGAGTTCCGCACGCGCGTCGACGAGCAGGTCGCCGGCAACGAGGAGCTGCAGCGCCTGGTCGGCGTGCTCGAGGAGCGGCACGACACCTACATGGAGGGCAACCCGATCGCGTCGCCCCTCACGGGCGTGGACGGTCAGGTGCCGACCGCGGACGCGATCGCAGCGGAGCTGGAACGCTTCCTGGCCGACCGGCGCACGGAGGGTGACGCGGGCACCGACTGAGCCGGCCCTCCGTCGATGAGGCGAGTCGCGCCTCCTGGGCCGTCAGGCGGTCGGACGGGAGGCGCGACACCGGTCCGTCTCCCTCGTCGCGTTCTCCACGACCCGTCCTGGCGGCGGTGCCGCCCCCGCTAGCCTGGTCACGTGAACTCCCGCCGCGCCTTCCTCGTGTGGGGCGTCGCGGTGCTCGCGTACGTCCTCGCGGTCGTGCAGCGGTCCTCGCTCGGGGTCTCCGGGGTCGACGCGCAGGACCGCTTCGCGGTGTCGGCGGCGGTCCTGTCGACCCTCGCGGTGGTGCAGATCGCCGTCTACGCCGGACTCCAGATCCCGGTGGGGATCGCCCTCGACCGCGTCGGGCCGCGCCGACTCGTGCTGCTGGGGGCCGCGCTGCTCGTCGTCGGGCAGGCCGTGGTGGCGGTGTCGCCCACGATCGGGCCGGCCATCGCGGGGCGCGTCCTCGTCGGTGCCGGCGACGCGATGACCTTCATCTCGGTGATCCGCCTGGTGCCGATGTGGTTCAGCGGGCCGATCCTGCCGCAGATCTCGCAGTGGACCGGCAACCTCGGACAGGTCGGGCAGATCCTGTCCGCGTTCCCCTTCGCCGTGCTGCTGCACACGGCGGGGTGGTCGCCGGCGTTCGGTGTCGCGGCGGCGGCGAGTGCGGTCGGGCTGGTACTCGCGTTCGTCTTCGTCCGGAACGGACCGGTGCCGGTGCGCACCGACACGATCCCGCTGCCGCACAGCTGGCGCGGCGCGTTCCACACCTTCGGGCACGCGCTGCGGCGCCCGGGTACCCAGCTCGGCTTCTGGTCGCACTACGTCACCCAGTCCTCGGGGACCGTGTTCTCGCTGCTGTGGGGCGTCCCGATGCTGCGCGGGCTCGGGTACTCCCCGTCCGAGGCGGCCGGCTTCCTCACCGTGATCGTCGTCACCGGGTTCGTCGTCGGTCCGGTGCTCGGCGTGCTCTGCGCCCGGTTCCCGCTGCGGCGGTCGAACCTGGTGCTCGGGATCGTCGTCGCCCTCGCGGTGGTGTGGACGGCCGTGCTGCTGTGGCCCGGACAGCCGCCGACCTGGTTGCTCGTCGTGCTCGTCGTCGTGATGGGCATCGGCGGGCCCGGGTCGCTCATCGGCTTCGACTTCGCCCGGTCGTTCAACCCCGTGGGCTCCCTCGGCTCGGCGAACGGCGTGGTCAACGTCGGTGGCTTCCTCGCGGCCTTCGTGATGATGTTCCTGATCGGGACGATCCTCGACCTCGCGTCGTCGGCGTCCGGGCAGACGGTCTTCGCGTGGACGAACTTCCGGTTGGCCTTCACCGTCCAGTACGTGGTGGTGGGGATCGGCGTCGTGATGCTGTTGCACGCCCGTCGGCGAACACGCCGGGTGCTGCACGCCCAGGACGGAATACGGGTGGGGCCGCTCTGGGTTGCACTGGTTGCGCGCCTGCGGAAGCGGAGCGTGCAATAATGAGGTCGGACCCGTTCGGGCCTCCTGTGTCTCGGCGCACTCCGGTGCGCCGCAGGGACCGGGGGACTTGACATGGGTCCTAGTGCTGCCCGGAACGGTAGGACCTGACGACGCGGGAGACCGCGGCACGGGCCCTGGGCGGCGAGGGAGGCCACGACCCCACGAACGTGGCACGACGAGAGAGGTGATCGCATGGCTGCCCGGAGCACGACGATCGATCCCACGAAGGACACCGAGCCCGAGGGCACCGCAGCAGAGGACGCTGCGGCAGCCGAGGGGACGGCAGCGCCGAAGAAGCGCGCCACCAAGACCACCGCCAAGAAGGCCGCCCCGAAGAAGGCCGCCACGAAGGCGAAGAAGCAGTCCGACGACGACGAGGACATCGACGAGGAGACCCCGGTCGCCGAGGCCGACGACGACGCCACCGACGACACCGACACCGAGACCGACGAGAAGGACGCCAAGCCGGACGCCGCAGCAGCGGTCGCCGCCGGTGCGCTGGTGATCTCGCAGTCCGACGACGACGAGGCTCCGGTCTACTCCACGACGATCACCGGTGCCACCGCCGACCCGGTGAAGGACTACCTCAAGCAGATCGGCAAGGTCGCCCTCCTCAACGCCGAGCAAGAGGTCGAGCTCGCGATGCGCATCGAGGCCGGCCTGTTCGCCGAGGACAAGCTGCAGCACTCGACCGGGCTGTCGAAGCCGGAAGAGCGCGAGCTCCGCTGGGTCGCCCGTGACGGTCAGCGCGCGAAGTCGCACCTGCTCGGCGCGAACCTCCGTCTGGTCGTGTCCCTCGCGAAGCGCTACACCGGTCGCGGCATGCAGTTCCTCGACCTCATCCAGGAGGGCAACCTGGGCCTGATCCGTGCGGTCGAGAAGTTCGACTACACGAAGGGCTTCAAGTTCTCGACCTACGCGACGTGGTGGATCCGCCAGGCCATCACCCGCGCCATGGCCGACCAGGCCCGCACGATCCGCATCCCGGTGCACATGGTCGAGGTCATCAACAAGCTGGCCCGTGTCCAGCGCCAGATGCTGCAGGACCTCGGTCGCGAACCCACTCCGGAAGAGCTCGCCCGCGAGCTCGACATGACCCCGGAGAAGGTCGTCGAGGTGCAGAAGTACGGTCGCGAGCCCATCTCGCTCCACACCCCGCTGGGCGAGGACGGCGACTCGGAGTTCGGTGACCTGATCGAGGACACCGAGGCGGTCGTCCCGGCCGACGCGGTCGGGTTCACGATGCTGCAGAAGCAGCTCGAGAGCCTGCTCGACTCCCTCTCCGAGCGCGAGGCGGGCGTCATCCGCATGCGCTTCGGTCTCGGGGACGGCCAGCCGAAGACCCTCGACCAGATCGGTGACACGTTCGGCGTGACGCGTGAGCGCATCCGTCAGATCGAGTCCAAGACGATGGCGAAGCTCCGCCACCCGTCGCGGTCGCAGTCGCTGCGCGACTACCTCGAGTAGGCCGATGCGCTTCGTCATCCCGATCCTCGTCGGGCGGATCCTCCGCGCCCTCGCACGTGCGCGGGGCGGGGGGTCCGCCTACCCCGGGTACATCGTGCTCAAGCTGGTGCCGAGCTTCCTCCAGCACGTCACGGCACAGTTCCCGAACGGTGTCGTCTTCGTGCTCGGCTCGAACGGCAAGTCGACGACCACCCACATGATCTCCGACATCGTGCGGGCGCACGGCCTGCGGGTGTTCACGAACCCGTCCGGCGCGAACCTGCCGCAGGGCATCGCCTCGGCACTGCTGTCCGAGGTCTCGCTGACCGGCAAGCTCAAGGCGGACATCGGCATCCTCGAGGTCGACGAGGCATTCGCCGTCGAGCTCGCCGGGATCCTGTCGCCGTCGACCGTGACGATGCTCAACGTCCAGGTCGACCAGCTCTACCGGTTCTTCGAGACCGAGCGCGTCGCGACGATGATGCTCGACACCGCGGCGCTGTCGACCCGCAACGTCATCACCAACCGTGACGACCAGTTCCTCGACGCCTACGCCGGCACCGACGGGCAGCGGGTGCTGCGCTTCGGCGCCAGCGCCGAGGTCGTCGCCGCAGCACCGAACGGTCTGCAGAACGCCGACGACTTCGACCGGCGCGACGCCGTGCCGAACACCGCCGACGCCGAGGTCGTGGTGAACACGGGCGACGGTGCGACCATCCGGTTCGACGGTGCCGACATCCCCGTCCGCCTGCCGGCTCGCGGGCTGCACTACGCGGTCGACGCGGCAGCGGCCACCGCGACGGCGAGTGCCGCGCTCGGTGCGCAGTTCCGCGCCGACGCCGTGACGACGGCCTTCGGGACGATGAAGCCGGCGTACGGACGCGGCGAACGACTCCCCATCGCGGGCGAGTCGGCCGAGTTCACGATGTTCAAGAACGCCGCGAGCCTCCAGCTGAACCTCGACGCCCTGCCGGCCCACCCCGAACAGGTGCTCATGGCGATCGACGAGGGCACGCCGGACATCTCGTGGATCTACGACATCGACTTCTCGAAGCTCGACCACGTCGACGTCGTGTCGGGTGACAAGGCCTGGCAGATCGCGATCGCCCTCGAGCACGCCGGGGTCCGCATCGGCCGGGTCGAGCCCGACGTCGAAGCCGCGATCAAGCACATGGAGCAGCTCGGGTCGACGACCTCCGGCACGAAGAACTTCATCGTCAACTACGAGATCATGATGATCGCCCGCAAGGCCCTCGGCCACCCGGACATGGAGAAGACCGCATGACGGCCGAACGGCTGACCATCCTGCACGTCTACCCCCGCCAGATGGGTGTGTCCGGCGACCGCGGCAACGTCGCGGCGCTCGTCCGTCGTGCCCAGGCCGCGGACGTCGCCACCGAGGTGCTCGAGTACGCCCCCGGTGACGCGCTCCCGACCACCGCTGACGTCGTCGTGATCGGCAACGGGCCGCTCAGTGCGATGCGGTCGCTCGGCGATGACATCGCCCGGATCGGTGCGCCGCTGCGTGCGTTCGCCGAGGCGGGCGTGCCAGTCGTGGCCGTCGGCGGCGGGTTCGACCTCGCGACGAACGAGGTCGTCCCGACGGACGGCGCTCCGGTGGCCGGCTTCGGGGTCTTCGACGCGCGTGCCGTCCGCGGTGCCGAGCGCCGGGTGAACTACTTCGTGCTGGAGACGGCGTACCCACTGCTCCCCGGCGCCTCGGCCCGCCTCGCCGGCTTCGAGGACCACGCGACGCGCATCGAGCTGGGCGCCGACGTCCGGCCCTTCGCCGACGTCGTCTCCGGTGGCGGCAACCAGGCCGGCGCCCCGGTCGAGGGTGCGATCACCGGGAACTCCTTCGGCACGCAC
This sequence comes from Curtobacterium sp. A7_M15, assembly GCF_030705415.1. Lineage (GTDB taxonomy): Bacteria > Actinomycetota > Actinomycetes > Actinomycetales > Microbacteriaceae > Curtobacterium. The sequence continues at coordinate 9,319 of NZ_JAUZED010000105.1, forward strand.
ACCCAGGGGCCGATCCTGCCGCTCAACCCGCAGCTCACCGACGGGGTGCTCGCCGCGGCGACCGCGCGACTCGGCCGCGAGTACGCCCCGGACCCGGAGCGCACGGCGTCGATCGACCGCTACGCCCGCGAGGCGCGTGCGACGGTCGACCGCTACGTCGACAAGGCGTTCAAGCGGATCGCCTGACCCGACCCGCAGACAGACAGGAGGCGCGGTGCCAGCTGGCACCGCGCCTCCTGTCTGTACAGCGCTCGCGTCTGTTCGCGCTACTTCGACTCGTAGAGTCGGCTGCTCTCGTCGTGCCACTCGATCGCGGTGGCCGCCAGCTTGTCCTTGAACTCGGCGCCGTGGTGGGCGCAGAAGAACAGCTCGCCGCTGGCCATCGTGGCTCGGATGTACGCCTGCGCGCCACAGCTGTCGCAACGGTCGGCAGCGGTGAGCTGGTGGCTGCCGAGTTCGTCGATGGAGAGGTCCTGCACGGTCTGGGTCATTGCTGTGCTCCTCACGGATCGCAGGTGGTGCGGGTTGGTCCACCTATTTCAACACGTGATGCCTGAGAGTGGCGCATTGTGGTGTCCCGTTTCGCTCAGCGCGGATCGGCTGTCCCCAGTCCGAGTGTCCGCGCGGTGGTGTCGGTGCGGATCGCTAGCATCGGAAGGTGAGCTCCGACTACTCTGCACGCCATCTCTCCGTCCTCGAAGGGCTCGAGGCGGTCCGCAAGCGTCCGGGCATGTACATCGGGTCGACGGACTCCCGCGGGCTCATGCACTGCCTGTGGGAGATCATCGACAACTCCGTCGACGAAGCCCTCGCCGGACACGGCGACGAGATCGGCGTGCTGCTGCACCCGGACGGCTCGGTCGAGGTCCGCGACGTCGCGCGCGGCATCCCCGTCGACGTCGAGCCCAAGACGGGTCTGACCGGGGTCGAGGTGGTGTTCACGAAGCTGCACGCCGGCGGCAAGTTCGGTTCCGGGTCGTACGCCGCGTCCGGTGGGCTGCACGGGGTCGGCGCCTCGGTCGTGAACGCACTGTCGGAGCGCCTCGACGTCGAGGTCGACCGCGGCGGCAAGACCTACGCGATGTCGTTCCACCGGGGCGAGCCGGGCACCTTCGACGGCGACGGACCGGACGCGCCGTTCACGCCCTTCACGTCGGGCAGCGAACTGCGGGTCGTCGGCAAGGTGAAGAAGGGCGTCACCGGTTCCCGGATCCGGTACTGGGCGGACCGGCAGATCTTCACCGCCGATGCGAAGTTCAGCACGAGCGACCTCGTCGGTCGTGCGCGGCAGACCGCCTTCCTCGTACCCGGGCTCGGCATCACCATCACCGACGCACGGCCCGCATCGATCGAGGCAGCGGCCGCCCGGGCCGTCGCGACCGGCGCCGAGGTCGCAGACGGACCCGTCATCGAACGGTTCCGGTACGAGGGTGGCATCGGCGAGTTCGTCGAGCACCTCGCCGTGGACTCCGCCGTCACCGACGTCTGGCGGATCCAGGGCACCGGCACCTTCACCGAGACCGTGCCGATGCTCGACGACAAGGGCCACATGGTCTCGACGTCCGTGTCCCGCGAGTGCGAGGTCGACCTCGCGCTGCGCTGGGGCAGCGGCTACGAGACGGTGTTCCGCAGCTTCGTCAACATCATCGCGACGCCCAAGGGCGGGACGCACCAGTCCGGCTTCGAGTCCGGCGTCGTCAAGGCCGTGCGAACCCAGGTCGAGGCGAACGCCCGCAAGCTCAAGGTCGGGCAGGACAAGCTCGAGAAGGACGACGTGCTCGCCGGTCTGACCGCGGTCCTCACCGTGCGCCTGCCCGAGCCGCAGTTCGAAGGGCAGACGAAGGAGGTTCTCGGCACGCCCGCGGTCCGCAAGATCGTCGACCAGGTGGTGTCGAAGCGTCTCACCGAGATCCTCACGTCGACGCAGCGCACCGAGAAGGCCCAGGCGGCGACGCTGCTCGAGAAGGTCGTCGCCGAGATGAAGACCCGCATCTCGGCCCGGGCCCACAAGGAGACCCAGCGCCGGAAGAACGCGCTCGAGAACTCCTCGCTGCCGACGAAGCTCGCCGACTGCCGCTCCCAGGACACCGAGGGCACCGAGCTCTTCATCGTCGAGGGCGACTCGGCGCTCGGCACCGCCAAGCTCGCACGCAACAGCGAGTACCAGGCGCTGCTGCCGATCCGAGGCAAGATCCTCAACGTGCAGAAGGCGTCCGTTTCGGACATGCTCTCGAACGCCGAGTGCGCCTCGATCATCCAGGTGATCGGCGCCGGCTCCGGTCGGACGTTCGAGATCGACCAGGCGCGGTACGGCAAGGTCATCATCATGTCGGACGCTGACGTCGACGGCGCACACATCCGGACCCTGCTGCTCACCCTGTTCTTCCGGTACATGCGGCCGATGATCGAGCAGGGCCGGGTGTTCGCTGCCGTCCCACCGCTGCACCGGGTCGTCGTGGTGAACCGTGGCAAGCCGAACGACACGCTCTACACGTACTCCGAGCAGGAACTGCAGGCGGTCCTGAAGAAGCTCGAGAAGCAGGGCAAGAAGTACCAGGAGCCGATCCAGCGGTACAAGGGCCTCGGCGAGATGGATGCCGACCAGCTGGCGGAGACCACGATGGACCGCACGCACCGGACCCTGCGCCGCGTGAACGTGACCGATGCCGAGGGGGCTGCGAAGGTCTTCGAGCTGCTCATGGGCAACGACGTGGCGCCGCGCAAGGAGTTCATCCTCGCCGGCGAGGGGCTCGACCGGGACCGCATCGACGCGTAGGCGTGGGGCGGCGGCGCGTCGGCGCCGGCTGCTCACGGCTGCCGAGACTCGGCGTGGCGGACAGTTTCGCGCCGTCGCGGCGCGAGTGCAGTCCGCCGAGCCGAGTCTCGGCTCCGTCGCAGCGCGGTCGGCGCGCGGCGAGGTCCGGCGATCTGGGGCGGTGGTGGTCCGCACGGGTGGACGGG
>NZ_JAUZED010000106.1 GCF_030705415.1 Curtobacterium sp. A7_M15
CCCGCCGGCGCCCGTCCGGGTCAGGCTCGACGCATGCGCCGAGCGACGAGCGTGCTGCCGCCGGCAGCGAGGAGCAGTCCGGCGAGGAGCATCAGCGGCAGGAGCTCGGCACCGGTGAAGGCGAGGCTCCCGGTACCGGCACCGTTGCCGACCGCGCCGGCTCCGGCACCGCCGACGCCGCCCGCACCGCCTGCGCCGCCTGCACCGCCGGGGGTCCCGGGGGTCCCGGGCGTTCCCGGCGTTCCCGGATCGGTCGGGTCGACCGGCGCTGCTGCGACCGCGAAGGTCACGGCGGCGGGATCGCTCACGAGGGTGCCGATCGTCTCGACCGCCTCGGCCTCGTGGTCACCGACCGCGACGTCGGGGAACGTGACCGTCCAGGTCCCGTCCTCGTCCGCGACGGTCGACAGCGTGCCCTCGTCGTCGCCGTCGAGCGTGACGTCGACGTCCGCGCCCGGCTCGGCCGCACCCGTCACCGGGACGTCGGTGGTGTCGTCGTCCGCACCGACCGTGTAGTCCGTGCCGTCCTCGGGTGAGGTGATGGCGATGCCCGCGAACGGGTCCGCCTGCACGGTCGCCGACGCGAGGTCGACGGTCGCGAGGTCCGCCGCCGGCAGCAGCTGCACGCGGACGGCCCTGACCGTGGTGGCCCCGGAGTCGTCGGCGGTCGGCTCGGTGAACCCCGGAGCGGTCTGCGAGTTGATCGTGATCGAGACGAGTTCGTTCACGACGTCGAGCAGCGGGTCGAGTGCCGTGACGGTGTCGGTCACCGTGGTGAGCAGGTCCGCCACGGTGTCGGCGACGAAGTCCCCGCCGAGCACGTCACCGACGATGCCGGTCAGCGCCGGGACGATGGTCGAGCCGAGCAGCGGCTGCAGCAGCGGGTCGAGCGTGGCGAGCACCGGGCCGAGGATCCCGTCGCCGGCGACCGTGAGCGTCGCGCCGTCACCGGTGCCGAGCAGGTCCCCGACGGTGGTGTCGACCGTGAGGGTCAGCCCCGCGGCGGGAGCATCGAGCAGGTCGACGCCGGTGTCCACGACGAGCTGCACGTCGGCGACGTCCAGGGCGTTCGTGAGCGTGGTGGTCAGCAGGGTCGGCAGCTGCTCGGTCAGGATGTCCGAGATCGCGCCCGTGATCTGCGCGTTGATCGTTGCGTCGTCGAGCAGGGTGGTGTTCGCCGGCAGGTCGTTCAGCGTGTAGAGCTGCGCGAGGTCGATCGTGACCACGCCCGAGGACAGGTCGATCGTGACCGGCCCGTCGGTGAGCGGCTGCTGCGTCGCGGTGGTGACCGCGCCCTGCAGGTCCACGTCGGCCGTGAGCTGCGCGGTGGTGTCGTCGAGCGTCAGCGCCCCGAGCCCGAGGGTGTTGAGGGCCTCCGTCACGGGGTCGACGAGCGCGGCGGTGAGGTCGGTGGTGCGACCGTCCGCACCGATCGCCGCGTTCACGGTGTCGTCGGCGGTGCCGAGCGTCGTGTCCAGCGACGTCACGAGCTGTTGGACGGCCGGGCTGACGAGCCGGACCTGTGCGCCGGCGACCTGGTAGTCGGTGGTGACGTCAGGAGCGCCGAACGTGCGTGTCGCCTCGGCCCGGGCGGACAGCGCGCCGAGTCCGACCGAGAGCTCGCTCACCACGTCGTCGACGTCGAGGTCACCGAGCAACGGGGTGAGGTTCACCGTGGCGCCGGTGCCGGGGGTGCCCGGACCGACCTGGATCGCACCGTCCGCGCCGACGGCTCCGGCGGCGGCGACCGCCGAGGTCGTGTCGGTGCTCGCGACCTGGCCCGCGACACCGACGTTCACGAGACCGTTCTGGCCGAGCAGCTGGATGCCGCCGGGGACGTTGATCCCGATGCCGTTCAGCACCGAGAGGTCGAGCGGGTCGGACTGCCCGGCGGTCGCCCCACCGGGAGCGGTGGCGCCGAAGGACCCGGCGAGCGCCGCGACGCTGTCGAGGTCGATCGAGCCGCTGCCGGACAGCAGACGCCCCTCGGCCTGGGTCACGTCGCTCGCGGCGGCGTGTGCGGGGAGGGCTGCTCCCCCGATGATCACGGCCGCGACGGTGGCCGTGGCGCCCGCGCGGAGCGCGAAGCGTGTTGCAGTGCGTGGCATGGTGCCTCTTCCTCCAGGCGGAGGTCGTCCGCCTGCTGATCCATCCCCCGCTGGTGGGGCGGGGGATCCGACGGGCGCGCTGGTGGGGCGGCCCGGAGTCACGTGTGCGCGTCGTGCTGCGCGCGGGCGCGGCTATCCGGAGCGATCACCTCCGGCGAGGCGGGGAGCGGTGCAGGCGACGTCCACGGACGGGCGCTCCGGGTGAGCGCGCATCGTGCGTTCTCGTGCCATGTCCTGATCCCCCCGGGTGGGCCCGACGACGTCGTCGGGCTGAGGATGAGCGGTTGGTGAGACCGCCTTTCCTGAGCAATCTACAAGTGACGGCCGCGGTCGTGGCGATACCCCCGTTCGGGGTACCGGGTGATCGATCAGTTCGACTGTTGACAGTTAGGGATCTAACGGTTAGCGTTCTGATCATGACGCAGCAGGCACCCCGGTTCGACTCGCCCCTCCAGCAGATGCGCTGGATCGGGTGGGCGCAGCGCAAGGCAGCCGAGGAGTGGGTCCGCGAACGTGACCTCACCCAGGAGCAGAGCTTCGTGCTCGGGTACCTGCAGCACACGCCCGGCGCGATCCAGCGGGACATCGCCGACATCACCCGGACGAGTGCGGCCAGCGTCTCGAGTCTCCTGCAGGGACTCGAGCGTCGCGGGCTCGTCGAACGCCGGGCGGACACCGAGAACGCCCGGACCAAGCGCGTCTTCGCCACCGACGAAGGGGTCGCCCTCATCGCCGGCTTCGAGGACGCCATGCTCGCCCTCGACGACGTCCTGCTCGCACCGCTCGATCCCGACGAGCGCGCCACCCTGCAGGCGCTCCTGCACAAGGTGACCGCGGAACTGCCGGAACCCACCCGGTGACCTGACCCGCGCCTCCAGGCCCGTCCAGGAGGCGCGACCCACCCACGCGCGTCGGCACCCGCCGATCGCGTCATCAGTCATGCCCTGCGGCGCCGACCCACGGTCGGCGCGCGCTCCGCCCTGCCCAGAAGGAGGCAGCCATGAGCACCACAGCACCCGACACCGCCGCGGCGAAGAACCGCTGGTACCTGTCCGCCGCACCGATCGGTCGCGCCCTCATCCACCTGTGCGTCCCGATGGCCGCCGCGATGGTCGTCAGCGCGGTCTACAACGTCATCAACGCGGGCTTCATCGGCTCGCAGCACGACACCTCGCTGCTCGCCGCGATCACCTTCGGCACCCCGCTCCTCGGCATCATCATGGCCGTCGGCGGCGTGTTCGGCGTCGGCGGGAGTGCCCTCATGTCGCGCATGCTCGGAGCGTCGGAGCACGACCCCGCCAAGGCCGAGGACATCAAGCGCGTCGCCTCCTTCGCACTCTGGGGAGCGGTCGTCACCGGAGCCGTGCTCGCCGTGCTCGGGCTGGTGTTCCTGCACCCGCTCGTCGCCGTGCTCGGCGCCGACGCCGCGGCGGTCCCCGCCACCAGTGCGTACGTGTCCGTCATACTCGCGTTCGTCCCCGTGCTCGCCGCCTCGTTCGCACTGGAGCAGATCGTCCGGTCGGAGGGTGCCGCACGGCAGGCCATGATCGGACTCGTCCTGTCGACGGTCGGCAACCTCGTGTTCGACGTGCTCTTCATCCTCGTGCTGCACTGGGGCGTCGCCGGTGCGGCGCTCGCCGTCGGGCTCGGCAACGTCGTGGCGATCGGCTACTGGATCGTCTGGCTCCAGCGGAACAGCGCGAACGTGAGCTTCGCGCCGAAGTGGTTCACCCTGCGGGCGGACGTCCTCAAGCCGGTGTTCGGCATCGGGTCGAGCGAGCTGCTGCAGTCCGGGTTCCTCATCGTGACCACCCTCGTGCTGAACAACCTCGCGGCCGCCTACGGGGACGACCCCCTCGCGGCCATGGGCGTCGCCGTCCGCATCGCACAGGTGCCCGAGTTCCTCGTGATGGGCGTGACGATCGGCGTGCTGCCGCTGCTCGCCTACGCGTTCGGCAAGGGCGACGCCGCCAGGCTCCGTGCCGCGCTCCGCGGAGCCGCGTTCACCGTCGGGACGATCGTCCTGGTCTTCTCGGGCACGGTCTTCGTCTTCCGCGAGCAGGTCTTCACGATCTTCTCCGGTGACCACTCGGTGCTCGCGATCGGTCTGACCATCCTGACCGCGCAGCTCGTCGCCACGATCGTGAACGGGTTCACCGGGCTGCTGACCTCACTGTTCCAGGCCACCGGGATGGTGCTGCCGGCGATGGTGCTGTCGATGGCGCAAGGGGTGCTCTTCATCCCGATCGTCATCGTCGGGAACCTGTGGTTCGGGCTCGCCGGCATCGTCTGGGCGCTCACCGTCACCGAGGTGCTCGTCTTCGTCGCGGCGCTCGTGCTGTGGGTGGCGTCCCGTGGGCGGATCGCCCGAGGACTCGCCGAGGGCTCACCCGAGCGGGCGGAGGCAGCCCTGGAGGAGACGGCTGCCTGACGGACGCGTCGGCGCCGGGGTCGGACCTGCTCCCCGAGCGCCGCGGTCAGACCTGGTCCCCGAGCGCCGCGGTCAGATCTGCTCCCCGAGGAAGTCCGCGTACGACGGCTCGTCCCAGGTCGGGCCGACGGCGCGGAGCGTCTCCTCCGGGCCGTCGAGCCGCGCGGCGAGCAGATCGGCGATGTCCTCGGGCGAACGCAGACCGTGGCGGTGCCAGTCCTCAGGGCGACGGTCGGTCACACGAGCACCAGCTCGACGACGGACACGGCCAGCGGGCCGAGCGGCGCGCGGGGTGCGCCGACGAACAGTTCGAGGGGGTGGGGGAACGTCTTGACAGTGGCGGTCACGTCGACAGCCCTCCATCGGGGTGGTGCGCACCCCGGATCCGATCGGACCGTCCCGTTGCGCCAGACCCCGCAGACCGCGAGGGCATCAAGACGACGGAACCCTGAGTCGGTCCGATGTCCTCCAGGGTACGGTGCCGAGACCATCCGCAGCAGAACCGTCCGGAACACGCATCGAGCGCTCGCCGGCGTGCGTCGGTACGGTGGGCGGGCACGTCCGTACCCCCGAGGAGCCCCATGCCCCTGTTCGGCACCCAGCAGCCCCCGCACGCCGAAGCACCGCCGAGCCAGGTGACGAAGCAGTGGTCCGACTCGTTCGGCGGCCTGGCCACCCGTTGCCTGCAGCTGATCGTCGTGCTCGTCGTCGTGATCGGCATCGTCTACGCCGCAGCGACGTTGAGCGTCGTCACGATCCCGGTGCTGCTCGCGCTCATCATCGCGTCGGCCATGCACCCCGTCGTGTCCTGGCTCCGCCGGCACCGGGTGCCCTCGGTGCTCGCGACGCTCGCGGTCCTGATCGGTGTGCTCATCGTGCTCGGCCTGGTCAGCTGGCTCATCGTCGTGGCCGTCGTGTCGCAGTGGCCAGACCTGCAGAAGTCTGCCCTGAGCGGGTTCGACAAGCTGCAGGACTTCTCGAAGACCCTGCCGTTCTCGATCGACCAGTCCCAGATCGACGAGGCGGTCAAGGGCATCCAGGACTTCGTCACCAGCTCGCAGTTCGGCGCCGGAGCACTCGCCGGGGCTTCGGCCACCGCGAACTTCCTGACCGGCCTCGTGCTGATGATCGTGGTGCTCTTCTTCTTCCTCAAGGACGGGCCGCGCATCTGGGAGTTCCTGCTCCGCCCGTTCACCGGCTCCCGCTACGAACGTGCCCGCCGGGTCGGCGACCGGGTCGTGCAGACGCTCGGCGGCTACGTCCGCGGCACCGCGACCGTGGCCGCCGTGGACGCGGTCGGCATCGGCGTCGGCATCGCCATCGTCGGCGTGCCGCTCGCACTCCCCCTCGCCGTCGTCGTGTTCATCACCGCGTTCATCCCGATCGTCGGTGCAACCGCGGCCGGCATCCTCGCGGCACTCGTCGCCCTCGTCGCGCTCGGTCCGGTGCAGGCGCTGATCGTCGTCGGCATCGTGGTCCTGGTCAACCAGCTCGAGGGCAACCTGCTCCAGCCGGTGCTGATGGGCAAGACGCTCAAGTTGCACGGCCTCGTCATCCTGATCGGGTTGACCGCCGGCACGGTGCTCGCGGGCATCACGGGTGCGATCATCTCGGTGCCGCTCCTCGCCGCCGCCTGGGGCGCGATCCAGGTGTGGGACGGGCCCGACCAGCCCGCGCGCCCGTGGCGGCAGAAGCGCGTGGAGACCGCCGAGGCGCGTTGACGCGGGTGCGGGCGCGGCGGCCGGCGCCCTCGCCAGCGCTGGCGCTGCCGAGTCGGTACGACAACGTCGATGTCGTACGACAGCGGTCTCGTCGCGGTCCCGCGTCCGCAACTGTTGCGCACGCGAGGGTTCGACAACGTCGATGTCGTACGACATCGACGATGTCGTCGGCACCGGGACGCCGTGACACGGAAGGGGCCCCCGCACATCGCGGAGGCCCCTTCGTCGTACGTCGTGTCGGCGTCAGTCGGTGCCGGAGTCGAACGCCGCACCCTCGGACGCGAGGTCCGTCCGTCGACCGAGCGCATCGTCGGCATCCGAGGTGACGACCGCGCCGCCGAGGATCTCCTCCGATTCACCCGACTCGAGCTCGCCGACGAGGTCGCCCGTCGCCCCGCCGATGAGACCGGCGGCGGCGTACTGCTCGAGCCGCGCCCGCGAGTCCGCGATGTCGAGGTTGCGCATGGTCAGCTGGCCGATGCGGTCGTCCGGACCGAACGCAGCGTCACCGACACGCTCCATCGAGAGCTTGTCCGGGTGGTACGACAGCGCCGGGCCCGTGGTGTCGAGGATCGTGTAGTCGTCACCACGACGGAGCCGCAGCGTGACCTCGCCCGTGACCGCCGAGGCGACCCACCGCTGCAGGGACTCACGGAGCATGAGCGACTGCGGGTCGAGCCAGCGGCCCTCGTACATCAGGCGGCCGAGCCGGCGACCTTCGGTGTGGTACGACGCGACGGTGTCCTCGTTGTGGATCGCGTTGAGCAGCCGCTCGTAGGCGATGTGCAGCAGTGCCATGCCCGGCGCCTCGTAGATGCCGCGGCTCTTCGCCTCGATGATGCGGTTCTCGATCTGGTCGGACGCACCGAGACCGTGGCGGCCACCGATCGCGTTCGCCTCGTACACGAGCGCCACGGCGTCGGCGAACTCGACGCCGTTGATCGCGACGGGGCGACCGGCCTCGAATCGGACGGAGACGACCTCGGTCGCGACCTCGACGTCGTCACGCCAGGCGGCGACGCCCATGATCGGCTCGACGATGTCCAGGCCGCTCGAGAGCTCCTCGAGGCTCTTCGCCTCGTGCGTGGCGCCCCAGATGTTCGCGTCCGTCGAGTACGCCTTCTCGGTGGAGTCGCGGTACGGGAAGCCCCGGGCGACGAGCCACTCGCTCATCTCCTTGCGACCGCCGAGCTCCTCGACGAACTCGGAGTCGAGCCACGGCTTGTAGACGCGCAGTCGCGGGTTCGCCATCAGGCCGTAGCGGTAGAACCGCTCGATGTCGTTGCCCTTGTAGGTCGAACCGTCGCCCCAGATGTCGACGCCGTCCTCCTTCATGGCGCGGACGAGCATCGTGCCCGTGACCGCGCGGCCGAGGGGCGTCGTGTTGAAGTAGGTCTTGCCGCCGGAGCGGATGTGGAAGGCGCCGGTCTGCAGGGCGACGAGGCCTTCCTCCACCAGGGCGCTCTTCGCGTCGACGAGTCGGGCGATCTCGGCGCCGTACTCGTGGGCGCGTCCGGGGACGGCGTCGATGTCCGGCTCGTCGTACTGACCGATGTCGGCCGTGTACGTGCAGGGCACCGCTCCCTTCTCGCGCATCCAGGCAACGGCGCAGGAGGTGTCGAGACCTCCGGAGAACGCGATGCCGACTCGTTCGCCGACGGGGAGACTGCTCAGGACCTTGGACACGACGTCAATCGTACGGGGAGTCCAGCCGGTACATCGACGGCGTGTGTGCCCGAGGAAAGGACTGCGGTGCCCCTGGAGGGACTCGAACCCCCAACCGTTTCCTTAGGACGGAACTGCTCTTCCATTGAGCTACAGAGGCTGGCCCACCCACTCTAGCGGCGGAAGTGCTGGAGGAAGGCCCGGAGCTCGTCGACGAACAGCGCCGGCTGCTCGAACGGCGCGAAGTGCCCGCCCCGGTCGAGCTCGTGGTGGTACACGAGGTTGGCCGTTCGCTCGAGCCACTCCCTCGGCGCCCGGACGAGGTCGCCCGGGAAGATCGAGAACCCGGACGGCACCTCGACCCGTCGTGCCATCTGCTGCGCCGGCACCGCTGCGTTCGCGTGGTACATCCGCATCGCCGAGCCGATCGTCGCCGTGGCCCAGTACTCGGTGAGCAGCGCCAGGACCTCGTCCCGCGTGTACACCGACCAGAGGTCCCCGTCACAGTCGCTCCACGAGCGGAGCTTCTCGACGATCCACGCAGCGAGCCCGGCAGGCGAGTCGTTCAGGCCGACCGCGGCGGTCTGCGGCTTCGTCCGGTGCAGCATCGCGTAGGCGCCCTCGGCCGTCCGCCACCGGTCGGTCTCGGCGACGAAGGCCTGCTCGGCGGGTGACAGTGTCGATGCGTCAAGCCCGGGCCATGCGAGTCCGCCGTCGACCCGGTGCACGGCGACGACCCACTCCGGGTGGTCGAGCGCGAGGTACCGCGCGACGTGCGTGCCGATGTCCCCGCCGGACACTGCGAACCGCTCGTACCCCAGGTCGGTCATCAGCGTCACCCACATCCCGGCGACGGCGCGTGCGTCGATCGGCTGGGGCGGGGCGTCGGAGAACCCGTATCCGGGCATGTCCGGCACGACGACGTCGAACCCGGCGTCGACGAGCATCGGGAGCACCTTGCGGTACCGCCAGCCGGAGTCCGGCCAGCCGTGCGCGAGCAGGACCGGCAGCGCATCGGGGGCCGCCGCGCGGGCGTGCAGCACGTGGATGCCGATGCCGTCGACCTGGACGCGTCGCGACGGCAGTGCGGCGAGCGCTGCCCGGTGGGCGTCGAAGTCGAAGCCGTCCGCCCAGTACTCGACGAGCGGACGGAGCTCGTCGACGTCGACGCCGAGCGACCACCCCGCGCCGGCCGGGGCGTCCGGCCAGCGGGTCGCACGCAAGCGAGCACGCAGGTCGTCGATCGTCGCGTCGTCGATCTCCGGGGTGTCGGCCATGTCCCGACGCTACGCCGCACCACCGACGACTCCGCCGCCGCCGACACCGACCCCGCCCTCGTCGGCGACGGTCATCGGCCCCTGCTCACCGCGTCGTCCTCGCCGCAGCGACGGTCCCGAGCAGTGCGACGATCGCGAACGCCCCGAACCCGAAGGGCAGCGCGATCGCGCTCCCGACACCACCGACGACCAGCGGACCGATCGCGTCCCCGGTCTCGCGTCCGAGTTCGGCGGATCCCATCGTCCGCCCGAGCCGATCCGGCGGGGTGGTCCCCGCGAGGTGTGCGAACGCGACCGGTGTCAGGACCGCGACGGCCGCGCCCGCGAGGAGGGCTGCCACGAACAGCGTCCCGACGGCGGGGACGACGGCGAGCAGCGCGAAGGCCACGGCGATCCCGAGGGTGCCGACGACACCGGCCGTCCCGGCTCCGAGCCGACCGGCGTCGTGCGCACGACCGGCGAGCGGCTGGACGAGCGACGACGTCACCGCGAGGACCGCGACCGCCAGCGTCGAGACGAGCAACGGGATCCCGACGCCGTTCCCGAGCGCCGGCAGCATGCCCGTGAGGGCGCCGATCGCGGCGGAGCCCACCGCGAGCACCACGACGGGCACCAGGAACTGCCGGTCGGCGACCGCGCGCAGCAGCACCGCGATCGTTGCCCGTTGTCTCGGCAGCGGCGCGATCCGCTCGACCCGCACGAGGACGGCCACGGCGGTCACCAGCGACATCGCGACGAGGATCGCGAAGAGCCACCGCGTCCCGCCGACGTGCACGATGAGCGCGCCGATCACCGGACCACCCGCGTAGCCGAGGCCCTTCCACGATCCGTACCGTCCGAAGTACGAGCCTCGGCGGTGTGCCGGCACGAGGCGCGCGACCGCAGCCGAGGACGCGGGCGAGAAGGCTGATGCGCCCGCACCCTGCAGGAGCCTCGCGAGTCCGAGCCAGAGGGGGCCCGCCCCGAAGACGCCGATCAGGGACGCCGCCGCGAAGACGACGAGCCCGCCGACGATCACGGGACGCGGACCGATGCGGTCGGACAGGGCGCCGAACAGGGGCTTCAGGATGAGTTCGGCGACGTCGTAGAGGGCGAGGAACACCCCGAGCCACGCGAGGCTCAGCCCGAGTTCGACGTGTTCGCCGCCGACGGCGGCCGCGATGCCGTTGGCGCCGAACGCGGTGACGAACCCGGCTGCGTAGAGCGGTCCGAGCCGCGGGGATGGTTGCTGCGGGCCCACACCGCAATGCTGGCGGACGACGGCGCCCCGCGCCAGCGCGCACCGCACGGGACGTCAGGCGCGGGTCGGGCCCGACCCGCGCCTCCCGTCCGTCACCACGTCAGTCGCGCTCCGTCGCTACGCGGCCACCAGGTACTCGTCCCACTCGGACTGCGGACGCTCGATGCCCCGGACCACCCACGACGCGCCGTGCGGCGCCTTCGGGCGGAACCGGAGCCGCCACCCCATCTCCTGCGGGGTGCGGTCGCCCTTGGTGTTGTTGCACGCCAGGCAGCAGGCGACGAGGTTCTCCCACGAGTCCTCGCCTCCGCGCGAGCGGGGCTGCACGTGGTCGATCGTGGTGGCGTGCCGGTCGCAGTACGCGCACCGGTTGGCGTCCCGGCGGAGGACGCCCCGACGCGACACCGGCACGAGTCTCGAGTGCGGGATGCGGACGTACCGGGTGAGGATGATGACGGACGGACGGTCGTAGGTCGACGTCGACCCCGTGACGGGGTGGTCGAGGTCTGCGGCGACGATGGCGGCCTTCTGGTTCATGACGAGCACGAGGGCCCGTCGGTCCGAGATCACCGCGAGGGGCTCGTAACCGGCGTTGAGGACGAGAGTGCGCATGGGTTCCCTTCCGACGTGCCTGGACGGCTTCCAGGCTGTGCGGGTGCGTCGGACCGGGGTACCGCGCAGGTGACCTCCGCTCGCGCGAACGACCCCTGAACCACGAAGAGCACCACCCGGATGGGCAGTGCTCTCGTCATGCAGGGGCGTGCTCGTGCACGCAGGCGGTGGTCGACCATATGTCGACGTGCGCGCGCCGACCCATGGTGCGGGTCGTGCGGAACGCTGACATGGGGTCTCCCTGCTCGGACCGTTCGGGCCGGTGCAGGGTCAGGCTACGTCAGAAACCGGCCCGGCACGAGGGTGCACGGGCCGGTTCCGGCGATGTTCACGGGAACGACGCCCGCGGCCTGCGTCAGATGCCGAAGCGGACGATGTGGTAGTCGCTGGTCCAGATCGGGCGGATCGACACCGAGCCACCGGGCTTCGGCGCGTCCATGATCATGCCGTTGCCCATGTAGAAGCCGTCGTGCGCCTCGTTGTTGAAGATCACGACGTCGCCCGGCTGCGCCTCGGACTCGGGGATGGTGGTGCCGGCCTGGTCCTGCAGCGGCACGGAGTGCGCGAGGTTGATGCCGTACTGCGCGTACACGAACATGACGTAGCCGGAGCAGTCGAAGCCCGACGGGTCGGCGCCGCCGAAGACGTACGGGGTACCGATGTACTGCTTGGCGGTGGCGACGACGGCCGGCAGCGAGAACGGCGTGTTCGCGGCGGTCGACGATGCGACGTAGTCGGAGGCGCTCGGGCCGGTGTACGACGCGTACTGCGAGGCGGTCTGCGCACGGGCGGCCTGGGTGGCCGCGGCCTGCTCGGACGCCTGCTTCGCCGCGGCGTCGGCGGCCTTCTTCGCTGCCTCGGCGTCGAGCGTGGACTGCGCGGTCGCGCCGTAGCCGTCGCGGCTCGTGCCGGCGAGGGCGACCGCGTCGGAGACGGAGAAGTTCTGCGCCTCGGTCGTGCGGACCTGGCGCTGTGCGTTCGCGGCGTCGGACCCGGTCGACTGCTGCGTCGCGGCGAACGCCGGGGCGACCGCGACGGTGCCGAACATGCCCGCGGCGACGGTCAGGACGACCGGCGCGAGGAAGCGGCGCTTGCGGGCCGACGAGCTCGCCTTCGACGAGGCGGCGGTGCGGGCGGCCTGGGCCGCGCGACG
>NZ_JAUZED010000107.1 GCF_030705415.1 Curtobacterium sp. A7_M15
TGGCCGGACAGTTTCGCGGCTCTGCCGCCGCGCAACTGTCCGCACAGGCGAGACTCGGCGCCCCCGCCCTCGCGCCGCCCCCGCACCCACCCCGCACCCAGGGACCGCCTGGTTGTGTGGATGTACAGGTTCAGCAGCACGACCACCAGCAGCACCACCACCCGTCGAGGAGGACGTGATGGCGATCGACCGCAGGATGTTCCTGCTCGGGGGAGCGGGGGTGCTGCTGCTCGCCGGCTGCTCCACCCGGCCCGAGCGCACCACGGTGCAGGACTGGCCGACCGACCCTCCGGAGGGCGACGTCACGATCAGCTGGTGGGCGGGGCAGGTGGCCTCGAAGGACGGCGGTGACCTGCGGCGCCGACTCATCGCGGAGTTCCAGAAGGAGCACCCGAACATCCGGGTCCGGATCGTCAGCGCCCCGAGCGACACCGACACGAACCGCACCAGTCTGACGACCCAGATCGCCGCGGGCAGCAGCACGCCGGACGTCTACCTCGGTGACGTCGCGTGGCCGGGGCAGTTCGCGAAGAACAAGCTCGCGACCCCGGTGAACCAGCTCGTCGGCGCGGACTTCTTCGACCAGTTCCCCGAGGGGCTCCGGCAGGCCGCGAGCGTCGACGGGACGTACTACATGTTCCCGCTCTACATCGACGAATCGTTCTTCCTGTACCGGAAGGACCTGCTCGCCAAGCACTCCCTGCAGGTCCCAGGGTCGTGGGAGGAGGTCCGCGAGACGGCGGCGAAGCTCGTCGACACCGGGGACGTCAGCTACGGGTTCGCGTTCCAGGGCGACGTGTACGAGGGCCTCACCTGCAACGTGACCGAGTTCGTCGCGGACGCCGGCGGCTCGCTGCTCAACGACGACCTGACGGCACCCGAGACCACGAGCTCGGAGACGAAGCGCGCGTTCGAGTTCATGCGGTCCCTCATCACGGACGGCGCGAGCCCGCGGGCCACCCTGACCTACCAGGAGCAGGACACGAACGACGCGTTCTCGGGCGGTCGAGCGGCGTTCCTGCGCAACTGGTCGTACGCGTGGGGCATCGCGAACGGGCCGGACAGCCAGGTGGCCGGCAAGGTCGGACTCGCGGCGCGGCCGACCTTCGACGGGCAGGACGGACACCACTCGACCATCGGCGGGTGGGGGAACTACATCAACCCGCACACGCAGCAGCCCGCGGCGGCGCTGACGTTCGCGAAGTGGATGTCGAGCGAGACGGCGCAGCAGTTCCTCACCCGCGAGGGCGGCGTGCTGCCGGCCCGCAGCGAGTCGCTCACGAGCGACGACGCGAAGCGCCAGCAGCGCCCGACGTACGACACCGCCGCCGGCATCACGCTCGTGCCCCGTCCGACGTCGACGGCGTACTACCCGAAGGTCTCGCAGGGCGTCTACCAGAACGGCAACAGCATCCTCGGCGGCCAGGCGTCCGTCGACGGCGGCACGACGACGATGGCGTCGGCCATCGCGCTCGCCCTGAAGGGTGAGGCGCTGTGAGCGCGGGCACCGCGACGCGGTCGTCGACCCGTCCAGGAGGCGCGGGTCGGCTGGACCCGCCCCCTCGCCTGACCGGGCGGTCGCGTCTCGACCGCATCCGCGCGCGGGGCGCGTGGGGCTTCGCGGCCCCGGCGCTCCTGGTCGTCGCGGCGGTGACGATCTTCCCGGTGGTCTACTCGATCGTCCTGAGCTTCGCGGACGTCGAGGTCGGCTACGAGGGCTTCTCGATCCAGTCGTTCGGCCTCGGCAACTACGCGGCCCTGCTGCAGAGCGCGGACTGGTACCGCGCGCTCGGGTTCACGGTGCTGTACACGGTCGTGACGGTGTTCGTCGAGCTCGTGCTCGGCATGCTGGTGGCACTCGTGCTCGAGCGGCTCGGGGCCACCCGGGGCTGGATGCTCGCGCTCATGCTCATCCCGTGGTCGCTCGTCACGATCGTGAACGCGCAGCTGTGGAAGTACGTCTACGACTCGACGTACGGGGTCGCGACCTGGTTCTTCGGGCTCTTCGGCGACGCCCCGGTGATCCTCGGCGAGCCGGTCCCGGCGATCACCGGGCTGATGGTCGCGGACATCTGGAAGACGACGCCGTTCGTGGCGATCATCCTGCTCGCCGGGCTCGTGCAGATCTCCGAGGACCACTACGAGGCCGCCGAGCTCGACGGCGCGAGCACCTGGCAGACGTTCTGGCGGGTGGTGCTCCCGCAGCTCACCCCGACGCTGACGATCGCCGTGCTCTTCCGCATCCTGCAGGCGTTCGGCGTCTTCGACCTGCCCTTCGTGCTGACGAACGGCGGACCGGGCACCGCCACGCAGTCCCTCGCGATCATGGGCTACAAGGTGCTCTTCCAGGACATCAACATCGGACCCGGCGCCGCGATCGCCACGAGTACCGCGGTCATCGTCGCCGCGGGCTGTCTGCTGTTCCTCCGGGCGTTCCGGAACCAGGCGAAGGGAGGGGACTGATGCCCCGCACACGTGTCCGCAAGGGCTGGCGCAAGTGGGTCAACACGGTCAACGTCAGCGGTGTCGTCATCGCGGTGCTCACCGCGTTGCCGCTCTACTGGCTCGTCACGACCGCGCTCAAGCCCGCGTCCGAGATCTCCCGGAACCCGCCGACCGCGTTCCCGCAGGCGATCACGTTCGACAACTTCGTGGTGGCCTTCCGCGACAACGCCCTCGGGCAGTACATGGTGAACAGCGTCATCGTCTCGGTGTCGACGACCGTGATCGTCCTCGCGCTGTCGTTCCTCGCCGGCTACGCACTCGCCGGACGGTGGATCAGGGGCCGCACCGCGATCATGACGTCGCTGCTGATGCTCTCGGTGTTCCCGGCGATCGCCGTCCTCACGCCGCTGTACCTGCTCGAGCGGAACCTCGGCCTGCTCAACTCGTACCCCGGGCTGATCGTGCCGTACGTCGCCTTCAACCTGCCGTTCGCCATCTGGATCATGCGGAACTACCTGCAGGGCATCCCGTCCACGATCGAGGAGGCCTCCGAGATCGACGGCGCCGGCGCCTGGCGCACGGTGCTCAGCGTGATCCTGCCGATGGCGAAGCCCGGGCTGTTCACGGTCGGGGTGTTCACCTTCACCGCGTCGTGGAGCGAGTTCCTCATGGCGCTGACCTTCAACAGCGAGAACTCGTTCCGGACCATCCCCGTCGGGATCGCCCTGTTCGGGACGCAGTTCACCGTGCCGTTCGCCCAGATCTTCGCGGCGAGCGTGGCGGCGACGGTGCCGATCGTCATCCTGGTGCTGGTGTTCCGGCGGTCGATCGTCTCCGGTCTGACGTCGGGGGCCGTGAAGGGCTGAACCGGCCCGGGCACGACGGGAGGCGCGTGGCGGACCCGCCACGCGCCTCCCGTCGTTCCGCGCTCGGGTGATCCGACGTCAGCGGCGACGCGGGTCGCGGGCGGTGTCCGTGAAGAAGTCCTCGTAGAGACCGGCCCCGTCCTGCAGCTCGCCGTACTTCCACCGCTTGCGCATGCGACGGAACGTCTCGATGCGCACCGGATCGACGCCCTGTTGGGACTCGTAGTTGCCCATGGTTTCCTCCCGTCGTCCTCGTACCCCCGATCGGGGGCATCCCCTGGTCACGGTACGGAAGCGGCGCACCCACGTCCGGGAAGATAGGTCGGGAAGTTACCTAACTGCGCTTGATGGACAAACGTTCGAGGTGCCCTCGCGAGCGCCCGTACTCTGCCGTCAAGGAGTGGGGGCGCCGAACTCGAGCGCCTCGATGACCCTGTCGATCACCCGGACGTACTTCGCCCGCTCACGGTCCGTGAAGGAGGACAACAGCTCGTGCAGATGCTCGTTCGTGCTGTCCATCGCCGACGCGTAGGCGCGCTCGGTCTCGGGGGTGAGTTCGATGAACCGACTGCGTCCGTCGTCGGGGTTCGGGACACGGCAGAGGTGACCGGCTCGTTCGAGGCGGTCGACGGTCCCGGTGACCGCCGGCCCGCTCATGCCGAGGTGCGAGGCGAGGTCCTTGACGCGCACGGTCCGTTCCGCTGCCTCGGCGCGTGCGACGAACTGCAGCACCGTCAGATCCGAACCGGACACGGCCAGCCGCTCGCGCAGCCGTCCGCGCAGGGCTCCCATCGCGGCTTCGAGACGCGTCACGGCAGCCATCAGGTCGATCTCACTCACGTGGTCGCCCCCTCGGTGCGGATCGGTTCCGTGACACGGTACGCCGCGGTCACCGGAAGAGCCTATCCGGAAAACGAGGCTGCCCGCGCTAACCGGACAACCCAGTCGTGGGAGAGCACGTGGCCGACCCACTGATCGACGAGTGCGCCGAGTTCCCCGCGACGCCGCCGACCGTGCGGTTCGAGGTCGCCGGGCGTCACCCCGACGACGCCGTGCGCGACCTCCGGGCGGTCTACGGCGGCGAGCAGTGGGTCGCGCGGACGACCGATGCGCCCTTCGACTACCGGTACACGGCCATCGGCGACGCCGAGGTGACCATCCGCCGCGCCCAGCTGCGCGGGTCCGTCTCCGGGGTCGTGCCGGCCGGCGGCGACTACGTCGTGACCTGGATCAGCGCCGGGATGGTGGAGGTCGAGCGGCTCGGCGAGCGGTCCGTGCTGCCGATCGACGCGCCGGCGCTGCTCCCGCCCGACCACGAGTACGTCTTCCGCACCGCCGACTACGACCTCCGGCTCGTGCACCTCGACCGCGCCTTCGTCCACCGGGTCGCCGCGACGCGCCTCGACGTGGGTGACCACGCCCTGCGCTTCGACGACCGGCACCAGCCCGAGGCCGACGCGGCACGGCGCTGGCAGGCGGCGTTGACGGGGCTCTCGCGGTCGCTCCGAGTCGGGGGCGCGGACTCCGTCGCCTGGCAGGCCGCCAAGGTCACCGCCGCCGAGGTCTTCCTCGACCTGTTCCCGCCGCGGCTCGACGACCTGCCCGGGGTGCTCGGGCAACCGCGCAACGCCCGACTCCGGGCTGCTGTCGAGTACGTGCACGACCACGCCGCCGAGCCCGTCACGATCGGTGACCTGTCGGCGGCTTCCGGGTTGAGCGTGCGCTCGGTGCAGGAGTCGTTCCGGCGGGTGTTCGACGTGTCGCCGCTGACCTACCTGCGGCAGGTCCGGCTCGACCGCGTGCGGCACGAGCTGCTCGAGGCCGATCCGCACGCCGGTGCGGTCGGGGACATCGCCCGCCGGTGGGGGTTCGCGCACCTCGGACGGTTCTCGGCGTCCTACGCGGAGCGCTTCGGCGAGTACCCCAAGCAGACGCTGCGGCGCTGACCGCGCGACGCGGCGCGGCGCCGGACGGTCAGCGCCCCGCGGGGGCCGGTCCGGTGCTCCGGCGCACGCGCAGTGTCGTCGGCAGCCGGACGTGGTCCGACGTGGGCTCGCCCCGGAGCATCGTGAGGAGCATCTCGACGGCGCTCGAGCCGAGTTCCACGAGGGGTTGTGCGACGGTGGTCAGTGGCGGCGTCGTGGTCGCGGCCTGGGGCACGTCGTCGAACCCGACCACCGACAGGTCCTCGGGCACGTGGAGCCCGAGCTCGGCCGCGGCGCGGAGCACACCCACCGCCGACGAGTCGTTGGCCGCGAACACCGCAGTCGGACGGTCCGTCCCCGCGAGCAGGTCGAGTGCGACCTCGGCCGAGCGGTCCTCCTGGTAGCCGCCGTCGCGGACGAGTGACTCGTCCACCGACAACCCCGCGGCCGCGAGCGCTCGTCGGTACCCGGCCTCGCGCAGCTGCGCCGACGCCAGGTCCGGGCGGCCCCGGAGGTGCGCGATCCGGGTGTGCCCGAGCGCGACGAGGTGCTCGACGGCCTGGACGGCCCCGGCCTCGTTGTCCGAGTCGACGGTGGCGTGCCCCTCGGGGCCGGTGTGCGGGTCGATGGCGACGACCGGGATCGACGAGCTGGAGAGCGCGGTGCTCGGCGTCACGACGATCGCGCCGTCGATGAGCGTGCCCGACAGGCGTGAGAGCGACCGACGTTCCCAGCCCTTCTGCTCGGCACCGGTCACGAGCCCCGCGTAGGCGAGCAGTTCGTAGCCGGTGCCGGTGGTGGCGCCGGACACCCCGCGCAGGAGTTCGGTCGAGAACGGCTCGAACTCGGTGACGAGGATGCCGATGACGTTCGTCCGCGAACTGCGGAGGCTGCGCGCGACGAGCGAGGTCTCGTAGCCGAGCTGCTCGACCACCTCCTGCACGCGCACGATCGTCGACGCGGCGACACCGTCGCGCTGGTTGATCACCTTCGACACGGTCGGGATCGAGACCCCCGCGGCGCGTGCGACGTCCGCGATGGTGACCCGGCCGGCTCCGGGACGCGCGCCGAGAGCCGTGTCCATGTGCACACCGTACCGCTGCGACGGCACGCCAATTGGTAAAGAAAACGTTATCGATAACGATTGACACGGCGTGCCGGCTGCTGGCACGCTCTCCGCAGCGGCAGTCGATGTCGCTGATTGTCAACGACGACACTTCAGGAGATCCACGATGACGAGGAAGATCCGTGCCACGGCAGCCATCGCGCTGATCGGGGCGACAGCGCTGGTGGCCGCAGGCTGCTCGGCCGGCAGCGACGCCGCCGGCGACGGCGGCGACGGGAAGGTCTCGATGACCTTCTGGAACAACTCGACCACCGGACCGGGCAAGGCCTTCTGGCAGGACACGGTCAAGGCGTTCGAGGCGAAGAACCCGAACGTCACGATCAAGATCCAGGCGATCCAGAACGAGGACCTGGACGGCAAGCTCCAGACGGCGCTCAACTCGAACTCCGCCCCGGACGTCTTCTCGCAGCGCGGTGGCGGCAAGATGGCCGCGATGGTCAACGCCGGCCAGCTCCTGGACATCTCCGACTCCATCGGCTCCGGTGCGAAGAGCGGGATCAGCGACGGCTCGTTCAAGGCATTCGAGCTGAACGGCAAGACCTGGGCGATGCCGACGAACGTCGATCCCGAGGGCATCTGGTACAGCCAGGACCTCTTCAAGGAGGCCGGCATCGAGGGCACGCCGACCACGATGGACGAACTGAACGCCGACATCCAGAAGCTCAAGGACAAGGGCATCCAGCCCGTGGCCGTCGGTGCGAAGGACGCCTGGCCGGCGGCGCACTGGTACTACAACTTCGCGCTGCGGGCCTGCTCCTCGAACGTGCTCAACAAGACCGCGCAGGACCTGAAGTTCGACAACAAGTGCTGGAAGCAGGCCGGTGAGGACACCAAGGCCTTCTTCGACACGAAGCCCTTCAACGACGGCTTCCTGACCACCTCGGCCCAGCAGGGCGCGGGCAGCTCCGCCGGTCTCGTGGCGAACCACAAGGCAGCGATGGAACTCATGGGCGCCTGGGACCCGGGCGTGATCTCCTCCCTCACCCCGGACGGCAAGCCGCTGTCCGACCTCGGCTTCTTCCCGTTCCCGGAGGTCCCCGGCGGCAAGGGCGCCCCGGGATCGATGATGGGCGCGGTCGGTGGCCTCTCCTGCTCGGCGAAGGCCCCGAAGAAGGCCTGCACCGACTTCCTCAACTTCGTCACCACGAAGGACGTGCAGGAGAACTACTACAAGGCGTTCAACTCCATCCCGGCGAACAAGGACGCGCAGTCGGTCGTCACCGAGCCGTACCTGACCACGGTGCTCAAGGCGTACAACGACGCCCCGTTCGTCTCGAACTACCTCGACACCCTCTACGGCCAGAACGTCGGCAACGCGCTCAACACCAGCGTCGTCAACCTGCTCGCCGGCAAGGGGTCCGTCTCGGACATCGTGTCGACCGTCAACCAGGCCGCAGCGAAGGGCTGACACATGACCACCTCCGTCGCACCGCGCTCGAACGAAGCACGGGCCGGGACGGGGCGTCGCACGGGCGGGGCCGACGGTTCGCCGTCGGCCCCGGCCCGCCGGGTCCGCAAGGGCACCGACGTCCGCACCCGCGTCGAGATCGCCGTCCTCGCCGGCCCGGCGGTCATCATGTTCGTCGGGTTCGTCATCCTGCCCGTCGCACTGGCCGCCTACTACGGCTTCTACAAGTGGCAGGGCTACGGCGCCCCGGTCGACTTCGTCGGCCTGCAGAACTACACCGTGATCTTCACCGACCCGGACTTCCGGGCGGTGCTCTGGCACAACCTCTTCATCGTCGTCGGCTCGCTCGTCGTGCAGGGACCGATCGCGATCGTGCTCGCGCTGCTGCTCAACCAGCGCATCCGGGGTCGCGGCCTCATCCGCGTCCTCATCTTCCTGCCGTACGTCATCTCCGAGGTCATCGTCGGAACCGGGTGGAGCCTCATGCTCCAGTCGAGCGGCGCGCTGAACGACCTGCTGCAGAGCGTCGGCCTGGGCGGCCTGCGGAACGACTGGCTGTCGAACCCCGACATCGCGCTCTGGACCCTGCTCGGGATCATCTCGTGGAAGTACATCGGCTTCGCGGTGATCCTCTTCCTCGCCGGCCTGCAGAGCATCCCCGAGGAACTGTTCGAGGCCGCGCAGCTCGACGGCGCGAGCTACTGGCAGATCCAGCGGCGCATCACGCTGCCGCTCCTCGGCCCGACCCTGCGCATCTGGGCGTTCCTGTCGATCATCGGGTCGCTCCAGCTGTTCGACCTCGTCTACATCATCTGGGGGCAGTACATCGCCTCGACCGCCGGCACCTCGACGATGGCGACCTACATGGTCGGCAACGGTCGACTGTCCGGCAACTACGGCTACGGCAACGCCGTCGCCGTGGTGATCTTCCTCATCTCGCTGGTCGTCGCCCTCGTCTACCAGCGGTTCGTCCTGCGCCGTGACACCGCTGGCGCCCTGACCGAGAAGAGCGACCGATGACCGCCACCGCCTCCATCGTCGCGCCGAAGCGCCGCGGCGGGAAGCGCCCGAACGACGGCCCGGTCCGTCGGGAGCGCAACCTCGGCACCTACTTCATCGCACTGCTGTTCATCGCCGTGTGCATCGGCCCGGTCGCGTACATCGTGCTCGGCGGCTTCCGCACGAACTCGCAGATCACCGCGAGCCCGGCCGGCCTGCCGAACCCGTGGCAGATCGGCAACTACGTCAACGTCCTGACGAGCGGCGTCTTCTGGCAGCAGCTCGGCAACTCGGTGATCGCCGGCGTCGCCACCACGCTCGGCGTCGTCGTGCTCGGGCTCATGGTGAGCTTCGTGCTCGCCCGGTACCGGTTCCGGGGGAGCGGCGCGCTCTACTCGCTGTTCGCGGCGGGCCTGATGTTCCCGATCACGGTCGCCATCACGCCGCTGTACATCCTCGTGAAGGACCTCGGCCTGACGAACAACCTCGCCGGCGTGATCCTCCCGCAGATCGCGTTCGCCCTGCCGACGACGGTCATCATCCTCGTGCCGTTCCTCCGGGCGATCCCGGACGAGCTCGAGGAGGCCGCCGCCATCGACGGCGCGAGCAAGCTCGGGTTCTTCTTCCGGATGGTCGTCCCGCTGTCGCTCCCCGGCGTCGTGACCGTCGGCATCCTCGCGTTCATCGGCAGCTGGAACAGCTACCTCCTGCCCCTGTTCATCCTGAACGACGCCTCGACCTACACGCTGCCGCTCGGGGTCCAGGCGTTCGCGTCGCAGTACTCGGTCGACACCGCCCGGGTGCTCGCGTTCACGTCGCTCTCGATGATCCCGGCGCTCGTGTTCTTCGCGATCTTCCAGAAGCGCATCGTCGGCGGTCTGACCGGGGCGGTGAAGGGGTGAGCACGCTCGGCCCGACGGCCGAGACCACGGACGGCCAGGAGGCGCGCCCCGCGTCGCAGGAGCACGTCACCAGCGCGACCGGTGACGGACGGGAGGCACGTGGCGGCCCCGCACCGCGCCTCCAGTCCGAACGCACCGACCTGGCGGACGGGGCCGCCGCCGACCGGGCGACCACCCTGCTCGCCGCGATGACGCTCGAGGAGAAGACCGCGCAGCTCGTCGGCTACTGGCTCGACCAGAACGGTGTCGTCGCGCCCATGCAGGGCGAGATGGCGGCGGCACAGGACGGTGTCACGCTGGACGGGATCACCCGGCACGGCATCGGGCAGTTCACCCGCGTCTACGGGACCCGGCCCGTCGAACCCGACGAGCGGGCGGCCTGGTTGTGGGCCGAGCAGCGCCGCCTGAAGCGCGAGACGCGGCTCGGGATCCCGGCGCTCGTGCACGAGGAGTGCCTCACCGGGCTCGCCGCGTGGAAGGCGGCCACGTTCCCGACGCCGCTGGCGTGGGGCGCGGCGTTCGACCCGGACCTCGTCGAGCAGGTGGGCGAGGCGATCGGCGACTCCATGCGACAGCTCGGCGTGCACCAGGGCCTCGCGCCGGTGCTCGACGTCGTCCGCGACCCGCGGTGGGGGCGGGTCGACGAGTGCATCGGCGAGGACCCGTACCTCGTCGGGACGATCGGCACCGCCTACGTCCGCGGGCTGCAGCGCGCCGGGGTCGACGCGACGCTCAAGCACTTCCTCGGGTACTCCGCGTCGCAGGCGGGGCGGAACCACGCTCCCGTGCACGCGGGGCCGCGCGAGGTCGCGGACGTCTTCCTGCCGCCGTTCGAGATGGCGCTGCGCGACGGCGGGGCCCGGAGCGTCATGAACTCGTACGCCGAGGTCGACGGCGTGCCGGTCGCGGCGAACGGCGAACTGCTCACCGACCTGCTCCGCGACCGACTCGGCTTCGACGGCACCGTGGTCGCCGACTACTTCTCGGTCGCGTTCCTCGAGGTCATGCACGGCATCGCCGCCGACCGTGGCGAAGCGGCCGCGCTCGCCCTCGCCGCGGGGATCGACGTCGAGCTGCCGACCGGGGACGCCTACCTCGGACCGCTCGTCGACCGCGTGCGTGCCGGCGAGGTCGACGAGGCGCTCGTCGACCGCGCGGTGCTCCGGGTGCTCCGGCAGAAGGAGCGGCTCGGACTGCTCGACCCGGACGCGTTCGAGGACGACCCCCCGACCGGGATCGACCTCGACACCCCGCGACACCGGACGCTCGCGCGGGAGCTCGCCGCGCGGTCGCTCGTG
Source organism: Curtobacterium sp. A7_M15 (assembly GCF_030705415.1). GTDB lineage: Bacteria > Actinomycetota > Actinomycetes > Actinomycetales > Microbacteriaceae > Curtobacterium. The sequence goes on from NZ_JAUZED010000107.1 coordinate 10,970, forward strand.
CTGCTGTCGAACGGACCCGCGGCCCCGGTCCTGCCGCTCACCCCTGGTGCGTCGGTGGCGCTGATCGGTCCGAACGCCGATCGCGCCGAGGCCCTGCAGGGCTGCTACTCCTTCGCCAACCACGTGCTTGCCGCGCACCCCGACCTGCCGCTCGGCTTCGCCATCCCGACGGTGCGCGAGGCGCTGACGGACACCCTCCGTCCCGGTGCCGTGCGGTTCGCAGCAGGCTGCGCCGTCACCGGCACGGACCGCTCCGGGTTCGACGACGCCGTCGCGGTCGCGGAGCGGTCCGACGTGGCGGTGGTCGTCGTCGGCGACCAGGCGGGGTTGTTCGGCCGCGGCACCGTCGGCGAGGGCAACGACACCGAGTCCCTCGACCTGCCCGGCGTCCAGCGCGAGCTCGTCGAGGCCGTGGTGGCCACGGGCACGCCGACCGTCGTCGTGCTCCTGACCGGGCGACCGTACGCGATCGGGTGGGCGCTCGACGGCGACGCTCCCCGCCCGGCCGCGGTGGTGCAGGCGTTCTTCCCCGGGGAGGGAGGCGGTCTCGCGATCGCGGACCTCCTCACCGGGGCGACCGCGCCGTCCGGACGCCTGCCGGTCTCGCTGCCGCGGGCCGCCGGGGCGCAGCCGTACACGTACCTGCACCCCCGTCTGGGCGGGCCGTCCGACGTGACCGCGACCGACTCGACGCCGGTGCGACCGTTCGGGTTCGGGCTCGCGTACACGTCCTTCGTGTACGAGGACCTCGTCGTCGACCCGACCGTGTCCAGCGCGGGGGAGTTCGACACGTGGGTGACCGTGCGGAACACCGGTGAGCGTGCCGGCGAGGACGTGGTGCAGCTGTACGGGCACGACGTACAGGCGAGTGTGACCCGTCCGGTCGCCCAGCTGCTCGGGTACGCCCGGGTCTCGCTGGGTCCGGGTGAGTCCGCTCGCCTGCGGTTCAGGGTGCCCGTCCAGCGGTTCGCCTTCACCGGCCGCGACCTGCGGAAGGTGGTCGAGCCCGGGGACGTCGAGGTGTGGGTCGCCTCCCACGCCGCGGCCTCCGGGCCGACCGGTGGGGTGCGCGCGGGCGGGATCGTCGCGGTGGGCGGCACCGCCCCCGCGCCGGTGCCCGGCACCGCCACGGCG
>NZ_JAUZED010000108.1 GCF_030705415.1 Curtobacterium sp. A7_M15
GACCCGCACCGCGCCTCCCGTCCGTGCGCACGTCCAGGGCGGGACCCGCCCCGCGCGCGTCGCCGTCGGTCAGAGCGCGGCGATCTCCGCGTCGCGGAGGCCGATGCTGCGGAGGTACCCGTCCACCGAACCCCACCGCCGCTCGACGTGCTCGATCACGGTGGTCATGATCTCCGGGACGCAGCGGTGCCCGATCGCCGTGGCCTCGGCGTCCGTGCTCGCGGCGCGCTCGGCGGCGAACCGCTCGACGAGCCCCGCGGCGCTGGCTGCGTAGTCCTCGCCGACGGCGTCTTGGTCCGCACCCCAGTGCCGGGCGAGCAGCGCGCTCACGATGCCGGTCCGGTCCTTGCCGGCCGCACAGCACACGAGCACGTCGCCGTCGGCGGAGGCGATCGCCCGCAGCGCCGCGGCGATCCCCGACCGGTGGCGGTCGAGCCAGTCGATGTACTGGTCCTCGAGCTGGACGGCCTCGGCGGCGGACTCGATGCCCGAGGACGGGTCGAAGAGCGGCACCGAACGGTACGCGGGCGTGGCGGCGAGCGGGTGCGGCAGTGCCTCGGTCTCGTCCACGCGGCGGAGGTCGACCACGGTGGCGAGGCCCGTCGGGTACGCGGCCGGGAGGACCTGCTCGGTGTTCGCCCGGTAGACCGTGCGCCGGCGGCCGTGCTGGAGGCCGGGGCCCCCGACCTCGCGGAGGTTCGTCAGCGTGTTCGACGTCGTCGTCATGCCCCTACTCTGCCCGACGCGGGTGGTGCCGGGCGGGCTGCCCCGCCGCACGTCGATGCGAAGCGACATCGTCGACGTCGTACGACATCGGCGTGGTCGTTCCTTGCGCGCGCGGGCTGTTGCGGGCGCGGCACGGCGACATCGTCGCTGTCGTACGACATCGACGTGGTCGCTCGTTGCGCACGCCGGCCGTTGCACGCGCGGGTGGTTGCTCCCGCGGGCTGTTGCGCACGCCGACTGTTGCGGGCGCTGCGCGGCGACATCGTCGCTGTCGTACGACATCGACGTGGTCGCTCGTTGCAGACGCCGGCCGTTGCACGCGCGGCCCGACGACATCGTCGCTGTCGTACGACATCGACAACGTCGTTCCGAGTCCGCGCGCACCGAGCACCCCTCGCCCGCCAGCACCGAGCACCCCACCTCGCCCGCCAGCACCGCGCACCCCACCCCATGCCCGCCCGCACTGAACACCCCGCCCACACCCCCCACCCCCGCACACACCAACGGGCCCCGCGCTGCTGCCTGCGCGGGGCCCGTCGTGACGGTCGTACCGGAAGAGCTACCGGACCGAGACCGGCGTCTCGTCGCGCTCCTCGTAGAGGACGTAGCCCTCCTCGCCGTGGACCGCGGTGTCGATGCCGGCGACCTCGTCCTCGGTCTTCACGCGGAAGCCCATTGTCTTCTCGATGATCCAGCCGATGACGAACGCGAGGACGAACGAGTAGACCCCGACGGCACCGGCAGCGGCGGCCTGCTTGCCGAGCTGCGCGAACGACCCCGAGTAGATCAGGCCGGTGTCGTTGGCGAAGATGCCGAGGTAGAGCGTGCCGAAGATGCCGCCGACCAGGTGTACGCCGACGACGTCGAGCGAGTCGTCGAAGCCGAGGCGGTACTTCCAGTCGATCGCGAAGCAGCAGACGATGCCCGCGAGGAAGCCGAGCAGGATGCCCCAGCCCGGGGTGAGCGCGGCGCAGGCCGGGGTGATCGCGACGAGACCGGTGACGGCACCCGATGCGGCGCCGACCGAGGTGGCCTTGCCGTCCTTGAGCTTCTCGACGAGCAGCCAACCGAGGATCGCGGCGGCCGGGGCGGCGAGGGTGTTGACCCAGGCGATCGCCGCGATGCCGTCAGCGGCACCCTCGGAACCGGCGTTGAAGCCGAACCAGCCGAACCAGAGGATCGCGGCACCGAGCAGGACGAAGGGCGGGTTGTGCGGCTTGTGCGCACCCTTGGCGAAGCCGACGCGCTTGCCGAGGACGATGGCCAGCGCGAGCCCGGCCGCACCGGCGTTGATGTGGACCGCGGTGCCACCGGCGAAGTCGATGACGCCCCAGACCGGAGCCCAGCCGGAGGTGAGGTTGAACACCCACGAGGCGACCGGGAAGTACACGACCGTGACCCACACACCGGCGAAGACCATCCACGCGCCGAACTTGGCACGGTCGGCGATGGCACCCGAGATGAGCGCGACCGTGATGATCGCGAAGGTCGCCTGGAAGCCGACGAACGCCATCGTCGGGTAGGCGAAGTCGTCTGCGCTGGACTTGGCCTGCTCGAACGCCTGGCCGAGACCGATCAGGTTCCAGTCGATGCTGAAGAACCCGACGACACCGGACACGGCCGTGCCGTCACCGTGGTTCGCGAACGCGATCGCGTACCCGTAGAGGACCCAGAGCACCGCCACGAGGGCGATGGCCCCGAAGGACATCATCATCATGCTGATGACGGACTTGGCCTTCACCAGACCGCCGTAGAAGAACGCCAGGCCCGGTGTCATGAACAGCACGAGTGCCGCCATGATCAGCAGGAAGCCGGTTTGGCCCTGATCAAGCATTGTTCACCTCTCGATTGCACCAGCGGCTCTTGGTCCGCGTCGGGTGTGACCGAGTCTGGCGAGGCGAGGTTTCACGAGGGAGCACGAAGTGTTTCGCGGGTGTAACGCGACGGCCCTCCGTGTAAACGTCGTGTTTCGGCCGTCGGGCAGTCCCCTGGACGGGGGCCACGAGTTCTCCCGGTCCGTCCGGACGGTGTCCGACAGTCGTCGCGGAACGCGGCCAGGAGGCGCGGCGCGGCAGGGCAGCGCGCCGTCGCGGACGACGGGCGGCTCAGTCCACGGCGCGGGTCAGCGCCACGACGCGGCTCGCCGCGCGCAGGTACTTCTTGCGGTACCCGCCGTCGAGCATCGACTCGGGGTACACCTGGTCGAGCGGGGTCCCCGAGGCGACGATCCGCACCTGCGCGTCGTACAGCCGGTCCACCAGGGCCACCCAACGGAGCGCGTCGGTCTGGTCCGTGAAGGGCTGCACGTCCGTGAGCCCGACGGCGTCGAGGTCCTCGACCATCGCGACGTACTTGGACGGGTGTACTGAGGCCAGGTGCGCGACCACCGCCCGGAAGTCGTCGAGCGTGACCCGTCCGCCGGGCAGCGCCGCGGCGACGTCGGGGACCACGGCGGCGGACTCGTCGACCGCTCGACGGCGGAAGTCGAGTCCGTCGATGCGCATGGTGTCGAAGCGGTCGGACATCGCCTGGATCTCGCGCAGGAAGTCCTGCGCCGCGAAGCGCCCCTCACCGAGGGCGCCGGGCGGCGTGTTCGACGTGGCGGCGAACCGGGTGCCCGTCTCGGTGAGCTCCTTGATGAGCCGCGTCATGACCATCGTGTCGCCGGGGTCGTCGAGCTCGAACTCGTCGATGCACACCAGGGCGGTGCCGCGCAGGAGGTCGACGGTGCCCTGGAACCCGAGGGCGCCGACGAGCGCCGTGTACTCGATGAAGGTCCCGAACGTCTTCCGACCGACGGCGGCGTGGTACGCGGCGGCGAGCAGGTGCGTCTTGCCGACGCCGAACCCGCCGTCGAGGTACACGCCCGACCGGGCGGACGCGTCAGCGGCAGCAGCACGACGACGACCGAAGAGCCCGCGGCGCGGTGCGGCCGACTCCGGGCCGGAGGCGACGAAGGCCTCCACGGCGTCGCGCACCTGTGCTTGCGACGGGTACTCGGGGTCCGGGCGGTACGAGGCGAAGGACGCGTCCGCGAACTGGGGCGGGGGGACGAGTGCGGCCGCCATCTGCTGCGGGGTCACCTGCGGGTCGCGGTCGACGAGGTGGTCGGGCAAGGGGGGACCTTCCGGGAAGCATGTCGTGCACTGTCACGTTGCCGATGGGGACGGTACGTCCGCGTACCGTTGCCAGCAGGCACCGAGGACCGACTCTAGTCCCGGCGCCCTGCGCACCAGCACCCACGAGGAGGATCCCATGACCGCTCCGGTCGACACGTCCGAGAAGTTCACCGCCTACGCCCACCCGGAGCGGCTCGTCTCCACCGAGTGGCTGCAGGAACACCTGGACGCCGGCACCCCGGACCTGGTGGTGGTCGAGTCGGACGAGGACGTCCTGCTCTACGAGACTGGGCACATCCCCGGCGCCGTGAAGATCGACTGGCACACCGACCTCAACGACCCGGTGCAGCGCGACTACATCGACGGCGAGGCCTTCGCCGCGTTGCTCGGATCCAAGGGCATCGGCCGCGAGACCACCGTCGTGCTCTACGGCGACAAGAACAACTGGTGGGCCGCCTACGCCCTCTGGGTGTTCTCGCTGTTCGGCCACGAGGACGTCCGGCTCCTCGACGGCGGCCGGGCGAAGTGGATCGCCGAGGACCGTGCCCTCACCACCGACGCCACCGAGGTCACCCCGGCGGAGTACCCCGTCGTCGACCGGATCGACACCGAGATCCGCGCGTACAAGGACGACGTGCTCGCCCACCTCGGCAAGCCGCTGATCGACGTCCGCAGCGCCCCGGAGTACGCCGGCGACCGCACGACCGCCCCGGACTACCCGGAAGAGGGTGCCCTCCGCGCAGGCCACGTCCCCACCGCCGTGAACATCCCGTGGGCGACCGCGGCGGCGCCGGACGGCACCTTCAAGACCCGCGAGGAGCTCGACGCGATCTACCGCGAGGGCGCCGGCATCGGCGACGCGGACGAGGTCATCGCGTACTGCCGCATCGGCGAGCGGTCGAGCCACACCTGGTTCGTGCTGCAGCACCTGCTCGGCTACGAGAGCGTCCGCAACTACGACGGTTCGTGGACCGAATGGGGCAGCGCGGTCCGCGTCCCCATCGCCGTCGGCAGCGAACCGGGTACGATCACCGACCGATGACCGACGAACTCCCCCAGTCCCTCGCCGATATCCGCGACGACTTCCTCGAGCTCTCCCAGCAGGACCGCCTGCAGCTGCTGCTCGAGTTCTCGAACGAGCTCCCGGCCCTGCCCGAACGCCTGCAGGGGCACGAGGACGAGCTCGAGCGCGTCGAGGAGTGCCAGTCCCCCGTCTTCATCACGGTCACCGTGGGTGCGGACGGCGACGCGCCCGGCATCGTCCGGATGCACGCCACGGCGCCGCGCGAGGCACCGACCACGCGCGGCTTCGCCTCGATCCTCGCGCAGGGGCTGTCCGGCCTGACGGCCGAGCAGGTCCTCGCCGTGCCGTCCGACTACCCGCTCACGATCGGGCTGAGCGAGGCGGTCAGCCCGCTGCGGATCCGCGGCATGGTCGGCATGCTGGGCCGGGTGCAGCGCCAGGTGCAGGCGCGGGTGGCGGTCTCCTAGACCCGCACCGCTGTCGGACGGGAGGTGGGCCCCACCAGCCGGTACCGGCGCACCGCGCCAGCGGGGTGGCGGCCGTGCCTGGAGGGACGGCGCCAGCTGGCACCGCGCCTCCTGGCCGTCACGGGGTCGCGTCTATCGCCGGTGGGTCGCGCTGGTCGGCTGCACCACCTCGGTCAACCACGCGAGGATGCGGGCGTCGAACCAGTCGGCGTCGTGGTTCCAGAGCTTCGTGTGCCGAGCGGTCGTCTGCACCTCGAGCCGCACGATGTCGGGCCGGGCCTCGGCGAGGGCGTGCGACGCGGAGGACGGGACGAACCCGTCGTCGTCGCTGTGCATGAGCAGGATCGGCACGTGCAGTTCGTCCGCGCGCGCGACCATGTCGAGCTGGCGCAGGTCGACGGGCTGCCGGAGGCCCGTGAGCCGGTGCAGGACCGGCGTCCGGAGGAGGCGCTGCGCGACCTTCCGGACCGGCCGTGGCAGCCGGAGCAGCTGGCTCTGCGACTTGAGCACCGCGTGCCAGTCGACCACCGGCGACTCGAGCACGACGCCGTCGACGAGGTCCGCGAAGGCCGAGCGCACCAGGGTCTGCAGCACGACCGCGCCGCCCATCGACCAACCCATCAGGACGACGCTCGAGGCACCCTGGCCGGAGAGCCACCGGAGGACCGAGTCGATGTCCTCCCACTCGGTGCTGCCGAGGCCGTAGCGACCGTCGACGCTCCTCGGGGCGACGCCGTCGTTCCGCCAGCTCGCCAGCACCACGGAGTAGCCCGCCGCCCGGAAGACCGGCACCGCGCGGATGGTCTCGGCACGGGTCACGCCGCGACCGTGCACGAGGACGGACCACGGCGCGTCCGGGTCGTCGGCGCGGACCACCCACGCCGGTGCCGGGCCGTTCGGGGTGGGGACGTCGACGTCCTCGACCGGGACGTCGAGCTCGCCCGGGGTCAGGTAGAACCACCCACCCCAGCGACCTCGGCGGGCGGCCGTCGGATCGCCCGCGTCGATCGCGATGATGCGACGGGTGACGGTCGTGTCGGTGGTCCCGAGGACCTCCCCGACGCGCATGTGCCCCGTCCCGCCACCGAACCAGAGGCTGTAGCGGCCCTGCAGTTCGGTGTCCGCGGTGCGCTCGAGCGTCACCGTCATCCGGACGGGGTCGACGGCGTGGATCGGGACGCGCTCGGTGCGCTTGCGGTCGGGGACGACGACCGCGCGGGCCACCGCCGCGACGAAGCCACCGATCACGGCGGTGGCGACGGCCGCCGCCGCGACGCCCGCCCCCAGGGCGACGACCCCGGCCGATCGTGCGGTCCCCTGGACGGCGTCCTCGGCGGGTCGCACGGATCGGGACATGCTCCGGAGCCTAGTCTGCATTCGTGTCCGAAACCCGAGAGCCCGACGCCTTCGCCCGGCTCCGTGCGTTCGTGGCGTCCGGCGGCGCGCGAGCCGAGACGACCGTCACCGAGATCCCCTCGCCGTCGCGCATCGCACCGTTCTCGATCGCCCTGGCGGCGGACGTCTCGGGGGCCGCGCACGGCATCGACTCCGACCTCGGGACGGGCCGCTTCATCGCCCTGCACGACCCCTCGGAGCCGGAGGGCTGGGGTGGCGCGTTCCGCATCGTGACCTTCGCCCAGGCGCCGCTCGAACCCGAGATCGGCGTCGACGAGTTCGTCGCCGACGTGACGTGGAGCTGGCTCGTCGACGCGCTCGCCGCGCACGGTGCGACCTACGACCACGCCTCGGGCACGGCGACCAAGATCATCTCGCGCGGCTACGGCGACCTCGCGGCGCAGGGCGACGGGGCGCAGCTCGAGCTGCGGGCCTCGTGGACCCCGCGCGGGGACGACCTGACCGCGCACGTCGAGGCGTGGGAGGAGATCGTGGCGATGCTCGCCGGTCTGCCGCCCGCGTCGGACGGCGTGACCCTGTTGGCCCCGAGGAGGCTCGCACGTGACTGACCCCGCATCCCCGGCCTTCGAGGAGGGCCACGCGACGGTCCACGTGATCGAGTCGCGCTCGGAGTTCGAGGCCGCCGTCGCCGCGATCGCCGCCGGCCACGGTCCCGTCGCCGTCGACGCCGAGCGCGCGAGCGGCTACCGGTACTCGCAGCGCGCCTACCTCATCCAGGTGTTCCGCCGGGGTGCCGGGTCCTTCCTGTTCGACCCGATCGCGATCGGGTCGTTCGCGGAGTTGCAGGCCGCCATCGTCGACGAGGAGTGGCTGTTCCACGCCGCCTCGCAGGACCTCCCGTGCCTGCAGGAGGTCGGCCTCGTCCCCTCCCGCATCTTCGACACCGAGCTCGGCGCCCGCATCGCCGGGTTCCCCAGGGTCGGCCTCGGCGCCGTCGTGGAGCAACTGCTCGGCATCACGCTCGCGAAGGCCCACTCCGCGGCGGACTGGTCGACCCGACCGCTCCCGCAGTCGTGGCTCGTGTACGCGGCGCTCGACGTCGAGCTGCTCCCCGACCTCCGTGACGCACTCGCCGAGCAGCTCGACGCCGCCGGCAAGTCCCGCATCGCGGAAGAGGAGTTCGCGGCCGTCCTGACCCGGGCGCCCAAGCCGCCGAAGGCCGAGCCGTGGCGCCGACTGTCCGGCATGCACGCCCTCCGCGGTTCCCGCGCGCTGGCCATCGCCCGGTCGCTCTGGAACGCACGGGACGCGTACGCCCGCGAAGCCGACATCGCGCCGGGTCGCACCATCCCGGACTCGGCGATCGTCGCGGCCGCGGCGGCGAACCCGGCGTCGAAGGGCGAGCTGAGCGGGGTGAAGGCCTTCACGGGCCGTGCGAGCCGGTCCGAGCTCGACCGCTGGTGGGCCGCCGTCGAGGAGGGCCGCACGACCGAGGACCTCCCCCGCCTCCGTTCCGCGGGCGAGCCCTCGCTGCCGCCGCCCCGGGCCTGGGCAGACCGGAACCCGGCAGCCGACCGCCGCTACAAGGCTGCACGCGCCGCGGTGGTGCAGCGTGCCGAGGAGCTCGACCTGCCCGTCGAGAACCTCCTCACCCCGGACACCCTCCGGACCGTTTCCTGGGAGCCGCCGACGCCGATCGCCACCGAGACCGTCGGTGCCGTGCTCGCCGCGCACGACGCGCGCCCCTGGCAGGTGGAGGAGACGGCGTCGATCATCGCGCACGCCTTTGTCGCTGCTGCACAGGAGCCTGCTGCTGAGAGCAACACCGAGTCGTAGGAACGCCCCAACGGGCATGCGTCCGCACAGGCTCGGGGCATAGCGTCGACCGTGCACGCCGGGTCGGACCCGGCCGGGCGGGGCGGAACGCGCCCAGCCTGATCAACGAGGATCTGGAGGCCCAGATTGCCAAAGGCAGCAGACGTCGTCTTCGTCGACGGAGTCCGGACACCGTTCGGACGAGCCGGTGAGAAGGGGGTGTTCTGGAAGACCCGCGCGGATGACCTCGCGGTGCACGCGATGCGCGGGCTCCTCGACCGGAACGCCTCGTTGGACGGGGCCGCGGTGGACGACGTCGCCGTGGCGGCCACGACGCAGCAGGGCGACCAGGGGCTCACCCTCGGCCGGACGGTCGGGATGCTCGCGGGCCTCCCGAAGACCGTCCCCGGGTACGCGATCGACCGCATGTGCGCCGGTGCCATGACGAGCGTCACGACCCTCGCCGGCGCCATCGCGTTCGGTGCGGCGGACGTCGCCATCGCCGGCGGCGTCGAGCACATGGGTCGGCACCCGATGGGGTTCAACGCCGACCCGAATCCGCGCTTCGTCGCCGAGCGGATGGTCAACGGCGACGCCCTCGTGATGGGCAAGACCGCCGAGCGGCTGCACGACCGTTTCCCCGCGATCACGAAGGACCGAACGGACGCCTACGCCGTGCAGTCCCAGCAGCGCTACGCCGCCGCGTGGGCAGCCGGCAAGCTGCAGCCCGACGTCGTGCCGGTCGAGGTCAACACGGGCGAGGGCTGGGACATCGTCTCGAGCGACGAGCCGCCCCGACCCGGGACCACCCTCGAGGCGCTCGCTGCGCTGAAGACGCCGTTCCGTCCCCACGGGCGCATCACCGCCGGCAACGCGGCGGGGCTGAACGACGGTGCCACCATGAGCCTCATCGCCTCGGAGGACGGGGCGAAGCAGCACGGGCTCCCGACGAAGATGCGAATGGTCTCCTTCGCCTTCGCGGGTGTCGACCCCGAGGTGATGGGCATCGGCCCGGTGCCCGCGACCGACAAGGCGCTGGCGAAGGCCGGACTGTCGATCGACGACATCGGGCTGTTCGAGATCAACGAGGCGTTCGCCGTCCAGGTGCTCGCCTTCCTCGACAACTACGGCATCGCCCAGGACTCGACGAACGTGAACGCCTGGGGCGGCGCGATCGCCGTCGGGCACCCGCTCGCGTCGAGCGGCGTCCGCCTGATGACCCAGCTCGCGGCCCAGTTCGCCGAGCGCCCGGACGTCCGGTACGGCATCACGACGATGTGCATCGGGCTCGGACAGGGCGGCACCGTCATCTGGGAGAACCCGAACTTCAGCAAGTCCGCGGCACGGAAGGCGGCGTGACCATGACCATCGTCGACAACGACCGGCTCCTCGCCCTCAGCGAGGACGAGGTCGTCACCCACTCCTACCTGAAGCACGTCGCGCTGCCGTCCGGTGGCACGCTCGCGCTCATCACGCTCGACAACGGCAAGGACTACAAGCGGCCGTCGACGCTCGGGCCGCGCACACTGCACGAGCTCTCCGGGGTGCTCGACACGCTCCGGACCGAGGCGACCGCGGGGACGATCCAGGCCGTGGCGATCACCGGCAAGGAGTACTGCTTCGCCGCGGGCGCCGACCTCAGTCAGGCCGCCTCGGTGCCGTCGCGGGACGTCGCCCACGACCTGGCGGCCCTCGGACACGCCACGCTCCGGAAGCTGTCCGACCTCGGCGTCCCCTCGTTCGCGCTCATCAACGGGATCGCGCTCGGCGGTGGCCTCGAGATCGGACTGCACTGCACCTACCGGGCGTTCTCGTCGGCCGCGCAGGGGATCGGGCTCCCCGAGGTCTTCCTCGGCATCATCCCGGGCTGGGGCGGGGCGACGCTGCTCCCCCGCCTGATCGGCCCCGAGAAGGCGCTCCGCGTCATCGTCGAGAACCCGCTCAAGAACAACCGGCTGATGGACGGGCCGGCCGCGGTCGAGCTCGGCATCGGCGACGCGCTCATCCCCTCGGTCACCTTCCTGCCGTCCTCGGTGGCGTGGATCGACGGCGTCGTGTCGGGTCGTACCAAGGTGGTGCGGAAGAACGAGCCCGGCATGCTCGAGAAGGCCGCCTGGGGCACGGTCGTCAAGGTCGCCCGCAACCAGGTGGCGTCGAAGATCGGCACGGTCCCGAAGTCGCCGTTCCGGGCCCTCGACCTCGTCGCCGCCGCTCGTGGCGGGAGCCTCGACGAGCGGTTCGCCGACGAGGACGACGCCCTGGCCGACCTCATCTCGGGCGACCAGTTCGCCGCGTCGATGTACGCGTTCGACCTCGTGCAGAAGCGCGCGAAGAAGCCGGTGGGCGCCCCGGCCGACGTCTCGCCGCGCCCCGTCACGAAGGTCGGCGTCCTCGGCGCCGGACTCATGGCGTCCCAGTTCGCCCTGCTGTTCGCCCGACGGCTGGGCGTCCCCGTGGTGATCACCGACGTCTCGCAGGAGCGGGTCGACGCGGGAGTCGCCCGGATCAGCGCCTCGGTGCAGGAACTCCTCGCCAAGGGACGCATCTCCCCCGACGACGCGAACCGCATCACGGCCCTCGTGTCCGGATCGGTGTCCTACGACGCGTTCGCGGACGCCGACTGGGTGATCGAGGCCGTCTTCGAGGAGATGAGCGTCAAGCAGGACGTCCTCCGTCGCGTCGAGGCCGTCATCGCACCCGACGCCATCCTCGCGACGAACACGTCGTCCCTGTCGGTGTCGGAGATGGGATCGGTCCTGTCCGACCCGTCGCGGTTGGTCGGTTTCCACTTCTTCAACCCCGTCGCGGTGATGCCGCTGCTCGAGGTCGTGCGGACCGGTTCGACGTCGGACGAGACGATCGCCACCGCCCTGGCGGTCGCGAAGACCCTCAAGAAGACCGCGATCATCACGGCCGACCAGCCGGGCTTCGTCGTGAACCGCGTGCTCGCCCGGGTCCTCGGCGAGGCGATGCGCGGTGTCGAGGAGGGCACGCCGTTCGACGTCGTCGCCCAGGGCGCTGCGCCGCTCGGCCTGCCGATGTCGCCGTTCGAGCTGCTCGAGCTCGTCGGGCTGCCGGTCGGCGCGCACGTGCTCGACTCGCACCACGCGGCGTGGCCCGAGCGTTTCTACCCCGGTGACGGGCTGAAGAAGATCGCCGAGTTCGGTCACATCCTGACCCGCGACAAGAAGGGCACCGCGACCGGGTACGACCCCGCAGCCGTGAAGCTCGTCGCGCCGTCGAAGAAGGACGCGAAGCCGGTCGACGCCGCCGAGATGCAGCGCCGCTTCGAGGACGCCCTCGCCGACGAGCTGCACCGCATGCTCGAGGACGAGGTCGTCCAGCACGTCGAGGAGATCGACCTCGGGCTCATCCTCGGCGCCGGCTACCCGTTCCAGGCCGGTGGCATCAGCCCGTACCTCGACCGCTCCGGTGCCTCCGAGCGCGTCTTCGGCGGGACGTTCCACGAGCCGCTGATCGTCGGGCCCGCCTCGCACTGACCCGGCCGCTCGCCCCTGCAGGACGGAGGTCACCCCGAACCGCGGCTCGCCGCGGTTCGGGG
>NZ_JAUZED010000109.1 GCF_030705415.1 Curtobacterium sp. A7_M15
CCCGTCCGGTGGTCGGAACGACCGCGATCACGCGCCCTCGAGCTCCTCCGGAACGCTCGCTTCGGTCCCCGGGATCCCGAGGTCGGACGCGCGCTTGTCGGCCATCGCGAGGAGGCGACGGATCCGACCGGCGATGGCGTCCTTCGTCATCGGCGGGTCCGCGTGCTGCCCGAGCTCGTCCAGCGACGCGTCGCGGTGCTGCAGGCGCAGCGAGCCGGCGTACTTGAGGTGGTCGGGGACCTCGTCGCCGAGGATCTCGAGCGCGCGCTCGACCCGCGCGCAGGCGGCGACGGCGGCCTGCGCGGACCGACGGAGGTTCGCGTCGTCGAAGTTGACGAGGCGGTTGGCGGTGGCGCGGACCTCGCGGCGCTGGCGCATCTCCTCCCAGTCGGCGGTCGTGCGGGCGGCACCCATGACCGTCAGCATCTGGCCGATGGCCTCGCCGTCGCGGATGACCACACGGTGCACGCCGCGGACCTCGCGGCCCTTCGCTGCGATGCCGAGCCGCGAGGCGGCCCCGACGAGCGCCATCGCGGCCTCGTTGCCGGGGCAGGTGACCTCGAGCGCCGCGGCACGACCCGGGTCGGTCAGGGTGCCGGCGGCGAGGAAGGCACCACGCCAGATCGCGGCGAGGTCCTCACGGTTGCCGGTGGTGAGGCGGTTCGGCAGCCCGCGCACCGGACGACGACGCGCGTCCATGAGGCCGGTCTGCCGGGCGAGGGTCTCTCCCGCCTCGAGCACACGTACCAGGTACCGGGTGCCGCGACGGGCGGACGCGGACGACCCCACCGACGCCTCGCTCCGCACGCCGTACAGCTCGGCGAGGTCCTTGCGCACACGGTGCACGATGATCCGGGTGTCGAGTTCGACCTCGACGGCGATCCGGCCCGAGATGACGTGCAGGCCACCCGCGAACCGCAGGATGGTCGCGAGTTCGGCAGCGCGGACCGTGTTCCGGTTCACGACGACCCTGGCCAGTTCGTCCTTGACCTCGGCAGTCAACGGCACAGCATCATTCCTAACGTTTCTTCTGGTGGGGTCCGCGTGCCCGGCGCACGTCGTGTGGAGCGGCCGGAGGGACGGTCACTCTCGGCCGAGGTCTCGGTTCTTCACACGCACGGCGACGTCGGACATCCCGCGGAGGAGGTTCGCCAACTCGGCGACGATGGCGACCGAGCGGTGCTTGCCGCCGGTACAGCCGATGGCGATCGTAGCGTGTCTTTTGTTCTCGCGCTGGTACCCCTCGAACACCGGCTCGAGGACGTCGGCGTAGCGCTCGACGAACGTCCGGGCTCCGGGCTGTGCGAGGACGTAGTCGGAGACGGGTCGGTCGAGGCCCGTGTGCGGGCGGAGTTCCGGCACCCAGTAGGGGTTCGGCAGGAACCGCACGTCGGCCACCATGTCGGCGTCGGCGGGCAGTCCGTACTTGAACCCGAAGCTCATCAGCGTGACCTGGACACCCGTGAAGTGGTCGTCGGCGAACTGCTCGGTCACGGCGTTCGCGAGTTGGTGGATGTTCAGGTCGGAGGTGTCGATGACGAAGTCCGACGCCTCGCGCAGTGCCGCGAGCCGACTGCGTTCGCGGCCGATGCCGTCCAGGAGCGTGTCCTCGCCCTGGAGCGGGTGGGGTCGTCGGACCTGCTCGAAGCGCCGCACGAGGACCGCGTCGGTCGCTTCGAGGAACAGCACCCGGACCCGGGCCGAGGCGGTCTTCCGGACCTGCTCGACCGCCTGCTCGGGGTCGGTGAAGAACCGGCCGCCGCGGACGTCGACCACCGTGGCGATCTTCGGGATCTTCTCACCGGCGCGGTCTGCGAGTTCGGTGAGCGGCGCGAGCATCTGCGTGGGCAGGTTGTCGACGACGTACCAACCCAGGTCCTCGAGCGCCTTCCCCACCGTCGAGCGACCCGCCCCGGACATGCCGGTGACGATGAGGATGTCGTGCTGCTGCGGCGAACGTGTCGGCGCTGGGACGCTGTCGGTCATCTGGGAGTGGTCTCCGTCGTGGCGGCCCGGGCGCGTCGCCCGGGGAGGTCTCGGCTGCGGGACAAGGGTATCGCCCGGACGCCGGGCTGGGGGTGCGTCATCCGCTCGGGTGCGGTCCGTTGGTCGGTCGGCCGGTCGGTCGGCCGTTCGGACGGTCGTTCGGTCGTTCGGTCGTTCGGGAGGCGCGGGCGTGCGTCATGCAGGCAGGTGCGGGCCGTCGCCGGTCACCTCTGGGACCCGCGCCGGGCCCGCAGGAACGGTCGCGTCGACCTCCGGTGCACTGGCCGGCGTCCCGGCCCCGGCCGCCTCTGGTGCGCTGGCCGGCGTCTGGGCGAGCTTCGCGACCACGGCCGCAGCCGTGGCCGGGCCGACGCCGTTCACCTCGCCGATCTCCTCCGCCGTCGCCTCGCGCAGCCGCGCCACCGACCCGAAGTGCTTCAGCAGCGCGTTCACCCGGGTCGGTCCGAGGCCCGGGATCTCGGACAGCCGCGACCGGACGTCCCGCTTCCGCCGCGTCCGCTGGTGCGTGATCGCGAACCGGTGTGCTTCGTCGCGGATGCGCTGGATGAGGAACAGTGCCTCGGAGTTGCGCGGCAGGATCACCGGGAAGTCGTCGTCCGGCAGCCAGAGCTCCTCGAGCCGCTTCGCGATGCCGACGAGCGCGATGTCCCGCACGCCGGCTTCGTCCATCGCGCGCTTCGCGGCCTGCACCTGCGGCTGTCCGCCGTCCACGATGAGCAGCTGCGGACGGTAGGCGAAGCGCTTGGTCGGCTTGGAGCCCTCGACCACCTCGTCACTCGTGACGTCCGGCACGTCCGGGAGCTCGGCGTCCTCGTCGAGACGCGCGAGCCGGCGGGACAGCACCTGGTACATGCTGTCGGTGTCGTCGGTGGTCTCGGCGATCGTGTACCGCCGGTACTGGTCCTTGCGGGGCAGCCCGTCCTCGAACACGACCATCGACGCGACGACGTTCGTCCCCTGCAGGTGCGAGATGTCGTAGCACTCCATCCGCAGGGGTGCCTCGGTCATGCCCAGCGCGTCCTGGATGTCCGCCAGGGCCGCGGACCGGGTCGTGTAGTCGGCCGACCGCTTCGTCTTGTAGAGCATGAGCGCCTGAGCGGCGTTCTGTGCGGCGGTGCGTGCGAGTCCGGCCCGGTCGCCGCGCTGCGCGGTGCTGAGCTTGGTCCCCCGGCCGCCACGACGCTCGCTGAGCCACTGCTGCAGCGCCTCGGCGTCCTCGGGCAGCTCCGGGACGACGACCTCTCGCGGGGGCTCCTCGCCGGTCGCGTACTGCCCCTGCACGATCTGCTCGATGAGGTCGCCCGTCGAGATGTCGAGCTCCTTGTCGACGACCCAGCCGCGCACACCGCGGATCCGGCCGCCGCGCACCGAGAACAGCTGCACGGCCGCGGCGAGCTCGTCCTCGGAGATGCCGAAGAGGTCGAGGTCGACCGAGTCGCGGAGCACGACCGCGGACTTCTCCAGCACGGCCTCGAGCGCGCCGACCTGGTCGCGGTACTTCGCGGCCTGCTCGTACTGCATCGCGTCGGCCGAGGCGGCCATGCGCTGCCGCAGCTCGGTGATCACCCGGCGGTCGTAGCTCGACATGAAGCGCACGAACTCCTCGACCAGCGCACGGTGCTCGGCGATCGTGACCTTCTGGGAGCACGGCCCGCCGCACTTCCCGATCTGCCCCGGGAAGCACGGCTTACCGGTCTGCATCGCCTTCTTGTAGGACGAGTCCGAACAGGTGCGGATCGGGAACACCTTGATCATCAGGTCGATCGTGTCGTGCACGGCCCAGATCTTCGGGTAGGGCCCGAAGTACTTCGCGCCCTTGATCTTGCGGTTGCGGGTGACCATCACCCGGGGCGACTCCTCGCCCAGGGTGATCGCCATGTAGGGGTAGGACTTGTCGTCCCGGAACTTGACGTTGAACGGCGGATCGAACTCCTTGATCCACGTGTACTCGAGCTGCAGCGCCTCGATCTCGGAGCCGACCGTCGTCCACTCGACGCTCCGCGCCGTGAGGACCATGCGCCGCGTCCGCTCGTGCAGCGTCGGCAGCGGTGCGAAGTAGTTGCTCAACCGTGCGCGGAGGTTCTTCGCCTTGCCCACGTAGAGCACCCGTCCGGCTTCGTCACGCCAACGGTAGACGCCCGGATCGGTCGGGATCTCCCCCGCCTTCGGCCGCCACGGAACGGTGTCCGCCACCTACCGAGCACCCGCCTTCTGCTTCGCCTTCGGCCGCTTCTGGGTGGCCGTGCGTGCGCCGACCGCCTGTTCCTTGCCCACTCGCGCGTCCTGCGCGTCGAAGATCTCCTTGAGGAACACCCCGGTGTGACTCTCGGGCACGTTCGCCACGTGCTCGGGCGTCCCCGTTGCGAGCACCGTCCCGCCGCCGGACCCGCCCTCGGGACCCATGTCGATCAGCCAGTCCGCCGACTTGATGACGTCGAGGTTGTGCTCGATCGTGATGACCGTGTTGCCCTTGTCGACCAAGCTCTGCAGCACGAGGAGCAGCTTCCGGACGTCCTCGAAGTGCAGACCGGTGGTCGGCTCGTCGAGGACGTAGACCGTCCGGCCGTTCGACCGGCGCTGGAGCTCGGTGGCGAGCTTGACGCGCTGCGCCTCGCCACCGGAGAGGGTCGTCGCGCTCTGCCCGAGCCGGACGTAGCCGAGGCCGACGTCGACGAGGGTCGCCATGTACCGGTGGATCGCGGAGATCGGCTCGAAGAACTCGGCTGCCTCGCTGATCGGCATGTCGAGGACCTCGGAGATGTCCTTGCCCTTGTAGTGCACCTGCAGGGTCTCGCGGTTGTACCGCGCACCGCCGCAGACCTCGCACGCGACGTACACGTCGGGGAGGAAGTTCATCTCGATCTTGATCGTGCCGTCGCCGGAGCAGTTCTCGCAGCGACCGCCCTTGACGTTGAAGCTGAAGCGCCCCGGCTGGTAACCGCGCGCCTTCGCCTCGGGCGTCTCGGCGAAGAGCTGGCGGATCCGGTCGAACACGCCGGTGTAGGTCGCGGGGTTCGACCGCGGGGTCCGCCCGATCGGTGCCTGGTCGACGTGCACGACCTTGTCGAGCTGGTCGAGCCCCTTCACGCGGGTGTGCTTGCCCGCGATGTGCCGTGCACCGTTGAGCTGGTTCGCGAGCACCTTGTAGAGGATGTCGTTGACGAGCGTCGACTTGCCCGATCCGCTCACCCCGGTGACCGCGGTGAACACCCCGAGCGGGAAGTCCGCGTCGATCGACTTCAGGTTGTTTGCCCGCGCACCCTGCACACTGATCGTGCGCTTGAGGTTGACCTTGCGACGCTCCGCCGGGACTTCGATGGCACGGCGACCCGCGAGGTAGTCGCCCGTGATCGAGTCGTGGTTCTCGATGATCTCCTCGTACGAGCCGGAGTGGACGACGTTGCCGCCGTTCACACCCGCCCCGGGGCCGATGTCGACGACCCAGTCCGCCGTGCGGATGGTGTCCTCGTCGTGCTCGACGACGATCAGGGTGTTGCCGAGGTCCTTGAGCTTCACCAGGGTGTCGATCAACCGCCGGTTGTCGCGCTGGTGCAGCCCGATGCTCGGCTCGTCGAGGACGTACAGCACGCCCGTCAGGCCGGAGCCGATCTGGGTCGCCAGTCGGATGCGCTGCGCCTCGCCGCCGGACAACCCGCCGGCTCCACGGGCCAGCGTCAGGTAGTTCAGACCGACCTCGAGCAGGAACTCGAGCCGCGCCCGGATCTCGCGCAGGACGGCGGCCGCGATGTGTGCCTCACGCTCGGTGAGGGTGAGGCTCTCCATGAAGCCGTAGGCGTTGTCGAGGGACATCTCGGTCACGTCGGCGATGCTCCGGCCGTCGACCGTCACCGCGAGGACCTCGGGCTTGAGGCGCGTGCCGTCGCAGACCGGGCACGGGACCTCGCGCAGGTAGCCCTGGAAGCGCTGCCGCTGCGAGTCCGACTCGGCTTCGGCGAACTTGCGCTCGATGTAGGGCATCACGCCCTCGAACCCGCTGGTGTAGCGCATCTCACGGCCGAACCGGTTGCGCCAGGACACCGACACCTGGAAGTCCTTGCCGGTGAGGATCGCCGCCTGCACCGAGGCGTCGAGCCGGTTCCACGGGGTGTCCAGGTCGAACCCGAGGTCCTTGCCGAGGCCCGCGAGGAGCTTCTCGAAGTAGGAGTAGAGCCCGCTCGTGCCCGTCCAGGGCAGCAGGACGCCGTCGCGGAGGGACGCCTCGGGGTCGCCGAGCACGAGGTCCGGATCGACGGACATGCGGGTACCGAGACCGGAGCACTCGGGGCACGCACCGAACGGCGCGTTGAACGAGAACGTGCGGGGCTCGATCTCAGTGAGCGCGAGCGGGTGGTTGTTCGGGCAGGAGAGGTTCTCGGAGTAGGTCCGGACCGCACCGGGGCCCTCGGCGTCGACGAGGTCGATCGCGACGGTGCCGTCGGTCAGGCGCAGTGCCGTCTCGAGCGAGTCGGTGAGGCGGCCGAGGATGTCCTCGTTCGCGACGAGCCGGTCGACGATGACCGAGATGTCGTGCTTGACCTGCTTCTTGAGCTTGGGCGGGTCGCTGAGCTGGATGCGCTCGCCGTCCACGATCGCACGGGCGTAGCCGGACGCCGCGAGCTCTTGGAAGAGGTCGACGAACTCGCCCTTCTTCTTCGAGATGACGGGCGCGAGCACCTGGAACCGCGTGCCCGACTCGAACTCCATGAGCTGATCGGCGATCTGCTGCACGCTCTGCTTGCTGATCACCTCGCCGCAGACCGGGCAGTGCGGAACGCCGATGCGCGCCCAGAGCAGACGCATGTAGTCGTAGACCTCGGTGATGGTGCCGACGGTCGAGCGGGGGTTGCGGTTCGTCGACTTCTGGTCGATCGACACGGCGGGCGACAGCCCCTCGATGAAGTCGACGTCCGGGCGGTCGACCTGCCCGAGGAACTGGCGCGCGTACGCCGACAGTGACTCGACGTAGCGGCGCTGCCCCTCGGCGAAGATCGTGTCGAACGCCAGCGAGGACTTGCCGGATCCGGACAGCCCCGTGAACACGACGAGCGAGTCGCGTGGGATCTCGAGGTCGACGTCGCGCAGGTTGTGCACACGGGCCCCGCGCACGCTGAGCGTGGAGGTGCTGTGCGGTGCCGTGCCGCCGGGGAGGTGGAGGTCTACGGGCTCGCCGAAGGCGTTCCGGCCCGACGTCGAGGTTCCGCGGTCAGAGGTGATGGTCATCGTCGTCGATTCTACGAAGCGGCACCGACATTCGGCCGCGAAGGACGGTCAGACGAGTGCGTCGAGAGCGAACGCGACCCCTGCGGCGCGCTCGCTCGCCTCCCAGAGTCGGGCGGCCTCGGCACGGTCGTGCGCCCGCGGCTGGGCGGGGACGACCGCTGCCGGACCCCGGAGCTGCATCCAGCCGGACGGTCCCCAGTACTCACCGGAGCGGACGTCGTCGGCGACCGCAGCGTGCACGAGCGGTTCGGCACCGGCGTCCTTGCCCTGGGCGTAGAACCGCTGCGCCGGACGGGTCCACGCCGGCTCCGGACGGGACGAGGTGATGTCAGGCCGATCGGGCGACAGCAGGTCGAGCGAGAAGCCCGGGTGGGCGACGACGCTCGAGACCGCCGATCCCGCGTCGGCCAGACGCTCGGCGAGCTCGAAGCCGAAGAGCATGACCGCGAGCTTGCTCCGTCCGTACTGGCGGTAGCTCGAGTAGTGGGCGGCACCGAGCGGGTCCGCAGCGTCGAGGCGCGCCCAGCGGTGCGCGATGGACCCGAGGTGCACCACCCGTCCCGCGCGACGGTCGAGCAGCGGGAGCGTCAGCGCCGTCCAGGCGAAGTGCCCGAGGTGGTTCGTGCCGATCTGCAGCTCGGTGCCCTGGGCCGTCCGCTGCATCGTGCCCGCCCCGACGACGCCGGCGTTGTTCACGATCGCGTCGACACCGTCGGGCTGCAGGGCTGCGAGCTCGTCGGCGGCCGCGCGCACGCTGTCGAGGTCGGCGAGGTCGAGGTGCACGTGGGCGAGGTCGGCGCCGTCCACGTGCCGCCGGATGCTCCGTTCGGCGGCCGCGGCGCGCGCGGGGTCCCGGGTGGCGAGCACGACGCGGTGTCCGGCTGCGGCGAGATGCTCGGCCGCGAAGTACCCGAGGCCGGCACTCGCCCCCGTGACGACCACCGTGCGCCCGGACGAGTCGCCGGCCGCGCTCGAGCCGCCGTCAGCTGACATGGCCCGCGGACTCCATCTGGCGCAGCGCCTTCTTGAGGTCCTGCACCTCGTCGCGCAGTCGTGCCGCGAGTTCGAACTTCAGCTCGGCCGCCGCCTGCAGCATCTGCTCGTTGAGGTCGCCGATGGTCGCCTCGAGCTGCATCGCCCCCTCGCCCGCGATCCCCCCGCGCTTGAGGTTCGGCGTCGGCGAGCGACGGCCGTCCGCTGCCGGGCGTCCCTCGAGCAGTGCCTTGGTGTCGTCGTTCTCCCGCGCCAGGATCTCGGTGATGTCGGCGATCTTCTTGCGCAGGGGCTGCGGGTCGATGCCGCGCTCGAGGTTGTACGCGACCTGCTTCTCGCGGCGCCGGTCGGTCTCCTCGATCGCGGTCTTCATCGAGTCGGTCACCTTGTCGGCGTACATCAGCACCTGACCCGACACGTTGCGCGCCGCGCGACCGATCGTCTGGATGAGCGACGTCGACGAGCGGAGGAAGCCTTCCTTGTCGGCGTCGAGGATCGCCACGAGCGACACCTCGGGCAGGTCGAGCCCTTCGCGCAGCAGGTTGATGCCGACGAGCACGTCGTAGACGCCCTGGCGCAGCTCGGTCAACAGCTCGACGCGCTTGAGGGTGTCGACGTCGGAGTGCAGGTACCGGACGCGGACGCCCGCGTTGCCAAGGAAGTCGGTCAGCTCTTCGGCCATTCGCTTGGTCAACGTCGTGACGAGGACACGCTCGTCCTTCTCGACGCGCTGCTTGATCTCCTCGAGCAGGTCGTCGATCTGTCCGTCACTGGGCTTCACGACGATCTCGGGGTCGACCAGACCCGTCGGGCGGATGATCTGCTCGACGACGCTGTCGGTCACGCCGAGTTCGTACCGGCCGGGGGTCGCCGACAGGTAGACCTTCTGACCGGAGCGCTCGAGGAACTCTTCCCACGTGAGCGGTCGGTTGTCGAGGGCGCTCGGCAGGCGGAACCCGTGCTCGACCAGGGTGCGCTTGCGGGAGGCGTCGCCTTCGTACATCGCGCCGATCTGCGGCACGGTGACGTGCGACTCGTCGATCACGATGAGGAGGTCGTCGGGGAAGAAGTCGAGCAGGCAGTGCGGCGGTTCCCCGGCGGCACGGCCGTCCATGTGGCGCGAGTAGTTCTCGATGCCGGAGCAGAACCCGATCTGCTCCATCATCTCGATGTCGAACGTCGTCCGCATCCGGAGTCGCTGGGCCTCGAGCAGCTTGCCCTGTCCCTCGAGCTCGGTCAGACGCTCGGCGAGCTCGTCCTTGATGGTGGCGATCGCACGGTGCATGACCTCGGTGTCGGCGACGTAGTGCGACGCCGGGAAGATCGACACGGCGGGCATGTCCTCGATCACGTTGCCGGTGAGCGGGTGCAGGTAGGACAGGGCCTCGACCTCGTCACCGAACATCTCGATGCGGATCGCGTGCTCTTCGTACATCGGGATGATCTCGAGCGTGTCGCCGCGCACCCGGAAGGTCCCGCGCGCGAAGTCGACGTCGTTGCGCTGGTACTGCATCGCGACGAACTTGCGGACGAGCTGGTCGCGGGAGATCGTCTGGCCGACGTGCAGCGCGACCGAGGCGTTCATGTACTGCTCCGGCGTGCCCAGGCCGTAGATGCAGGACACCGTCGAGACCACCACGACGTCGCGGCGGCTGAGCAGCGAGTTCGTCGTCGAGTGGCGGAGCCGCTCGACCTCGGCGTTGACCGAGGAGTCCTTCTCGATGAAGGTGTCCGTCTGCGGGACGTACGCCTCGGGCTGGTAGTAGTCGTAGTACGACACGAAGTACTCGACCGCGTTGTTCGGCAGCAGGCCCCGGAACTCGTTCGCGAGCTGCGCCGCGAGGGTCTTGTTGTGCGCGAGCACGAGCGTCGGCCGCTGCACCTGCTCGATGAGCCACGCGGTCGTCGCCGACTTGCCCGTACCGGTCGCACCGAGGAGCACGACGTCGGTCTCACCGGCGTTGATGCGGCCGGCCAGCTCGGCGATCGCCGCGGGCTGGTCGCCGCTCGGCGAGTACTCGCTGACGACCTCGAACGGGCGCACCGCGCGCGTGGGCTCGATTGACACTGCCATGTCGTCAACGGTAGTCGGTACCCCTGACACCGGAGCCGTCTGCTCGCCCTCGGCGTATCGTCCACGCCAGGCAGGCTCCAAGACCGCTGATAGGGACGATGCATAGCCTCCGATCCGTTCAGCAACCCGACTCGCTCCCACTCCCCCGAAGAGGCCCCCAATGACGACGGCGACCCCCGCCGCACCGACGAAGGGCACACCGTTCCGCGGCCGCATCCGCGGACGAGTGCTCATCCTGCTGTGCTGCATGTACGCGATCTCGTACATCGACCGCACCAACATCTCCACGGCGCTCCCCCACATCACCGAGGACTTCGGCTTCAACGAGACGACCGCCGGCCTCATCGTCTCGGCCTTCGCCCTCCCCTACGCCCTGCTGCAGGTCTTCGGCGGCACCATCGCCGAGAAGTTCGGTCCCCGGAAGGCCCTGTTCGTCATCACCGTGCTCTGGGGCGTGGCGACCCTCTGGACCGGGTTCTCGGTCGGCTTCTGGACGCTCTTCGCCGCCCGCGCACTGCTCGGCCTGAGCGAGGCGGCGGCGTTCCCCGCCGCCACGCAGGCGATGAGCCGTTGGATCCCCCGCGACCGCAACGGTTTCGCACAGGGCGTCGTGCACTCGGCGGCACGGCTCGGCAACGCCCTCGCGCCGCTCCTCGTCGCCTGGGTCATCGGTGCGACCGGGAGCTGGCGGTGGGCGTTCTTCGCCACCGCCGTGCTGTCCATCGCCTGGGCCGTCGTCTGGTTCGTCTGGTTCCGGGACAAGCCCGAGGACACCAAGGGCATGCAGCAGGTCGAGCTCGACGAGCTCCCGCCCGTCGAGACCCGCGCGACCCGGCCGCCCGTCCCGTGGCGCACGCTCGCCCGACAGATCTTCCCGGTGACCTTCGTCGACTTCGGCTACGGCTGGGTGCTCTGGGTGTTCCTCACCTGGATCCCGACCTTCCTCAGCGACACCTACGGCCTGCCGATCAGCCAGTTCGCCCTCTTCACCACCCTCGTGCTCCTCGCCGGGGTGGTCGGTGACACCGTCGGCGGCATGCTCAGCGACCGGATCATCCACCGCGGGGGCGACAGCCGGAACGCCCGCAGGGTGGTCCTCGTCATCGGCCTGGGCGGCTCCCTCGTCTGCCTCGTCCCCCTGGTGATCGGACAGGGCCTGGTCGTCGCGACGATCTCGCTCGCCCTCTCGTTCTTCTTCCTCGAGCTCTGCAACGCCAACCTCTGGGCCATCCCGATGGACGTCGCCCCGCAGTGGTCCGGTACCGCGTCCGGCTTCATGAACACCGGCTTCGGCATCGCGGGTGTGGTGTCGCCGATCGTGTTCGGTGCGCTGATCGACGCCTCCGGCTGGCAGCTGCCCTTCGCCCTCTCGTGCGCGCTGCTCGCCGCCGCTGCCGTGGTGGCATGGTGCATGAAGCCGAAGCGGCTGACGATGACGGACGGCGTGCTCGAGATCGGCGTCCCGAAGGCGGAGCAGCCGACCGCCTGATCCGCGCGACCCGCGCGGTGGCGGACGGGAGGCGCGGTACCAGCCCGACCCGCGCCTCCCGTCCAACGCCCTCACCGCGCGAACGCGCCCCGCTGCGGTCGTTGCGCCCCGACTCC